>DXAJ01000032.1 GCA_019117085.1 Candidatus Gallimonas gallistercoris | reverse complement strand
TAAGCTTCACGGCTGTTCCCTCCCCAAGACGCTGGCGATGCTGTAACGGGCGGAAAGCTCGTTGAGCTTGCCCGAAAGAAAATAGCTGTATACTCCCTCGGGGCTGCAAATGATGTGATCGCGCAGAGCGACGTTGTGCATGGAGCACAAGATCTCGAGCTGCGCGGTGAAATCGTCGTCCTCGCGCGAGGGCGTGGCGGCGCCTTCGATGTGGTTATGCACCGCGACCATCGCGCGCGGCTTGACCTCGACGAACAGGCGGGAGATCTCTTTGGGGTCGACGCACGCCTGAAAGGACTTTTCGGAAGTGAAGCGCCTGAGCGCCTTGATCCCCTCCCGTCCGTCCAGGCAATAGAACTCGACGTACTCTTCCTCTGCGCCGCGGAACCGCTCCCGAAGATAGGGCGAAAACGCGGCAAAGGAGAATGCCGAAGGAAGGCTGAGCTCTTTCCCGCCCGCACGCTCCAAAAACATGCCGACGATCTTCAAATACGCCGCCGTAGACTCCCCCACGCCCGGGACTGCTTTAAGCTCGCTCATGCCCGCGCGGAACAGCGAACGCAGGCTCCCGAATGCGGAAAGGAGGCGGTGCGCCAGCTCGTTGGTATTTTTGCGGGGAATGGCGTTGAAGAGCAGGATCTCGAGGAGCTCGTGCTCTTCCAAAGAGCCTTCCGCCCTCTCCAGCCGTTCCAGCATGCGTTTTCTGTGCCCCTCGTGCATACGCGCCTCCACGCTCTCCATTCTATCATATTTCGCGGGGAGCGTCAAGCCCGCAGCGGAAAAAGCCCCCCGAACGGGGGACCTTCCGGGATGAAAATTTAAGCGGGATGCTGCCCCGTCGCTTCGCGGTGCATCTCGACAAAGGTCTCGATGCGCTCTTGGAGCCATTCTTCGTCGATCGTCTGATAACTCCCGCCCATCTGAGGGAACTGCTTGGAAACGATGGGCACGCGGGTGACTTCCTCCCGATAGAAGCGGAATTCGCCGCTGAAATACGCGCCTTCCGCGTGTGCGATATACTTCCAGACAAAGTACGCGACGGGATGATCGCTGCGGTAGACGACGAGGGAGACATAATCTTCCGCACGGAGCGCGTTGACCGTCGCTTCGTCCGCCGCCCCTTCGAGCGCCTCTACCCATTCGTAATACGACATGCCGAGCGGCTTCCACTCATAGTCGCGGCAATCGCGTTCCGCAACGCTCGGGAAGGGCGCCACTTCGCTCTCTTCGGAATAATTTTTCACGGCGACGCTCGCGCCGAACCCTTCTCTGTTCATGTATCCCGAGGCGACGGAAATGCGCTTGCCGTCCTTGTTGACGATGGGAACTTTGGTATCCCACGCGTCGAAGACGTCGCATTCGTACACGCCGTCCACGGTGACGCCGATGCCGTCGGGCAAGAGCGGCGCGGGAGGCGTTTCCTCCTTCTTGCACGCCGTCAGCGCGGCAAAGGGTATCGCCATCAAGAGAGCGGCGAGAAAGGCCGCTATCCGTTTCTTTTTCATATCTTCTCCTCCTTCGGACACTTGGCTTTATTATATCATCAAGCGCCCGTCCCGTCAACCTCTCTCCCGCAAAATGTTTAAAAACCCCTGCCTAGCGGCAGGGGCAAGAGGTCGTGACGGGTTATTTGGTGAGACGTTCGAGGGCTTTTTTGTAGATCTTGATGAGCGTTCCGACGCGGTCGACAAGGATATATTCGTCGGGCTGATGCGCGACGGGCTCGTCGCCGGGGAACTCGGGACCGAAGCCGACGCCGTTTTTCAGGGCACGGGCGTAAGTGCCTCCGCCGATGGCGATGGGCTCCGCCTTCTGCCCCGTGCACTCTTCGAAAACTTCCGAAAGCGCCTTACAGAGCGCACCGTCCTTTTCGTGATAGAGGGGCGGCTGATGGTTGAGCGTCTCGTAGCGCACGCCCATCTTGTTGACGGCGGCGATGACATCCTCGTACGGGATGCTCGCAGGATAGCGGATATCGACGACGATCTGCAGCTGGCTCTTGCGGAATTTCGCCATATTGGGAGACATGGTGAGGCTTCCCGTCTCGTCCTTCATCTGCGTCAGGCCGCAAGCGTCGCGGAACAGAAGATCGATCACGTGCTTGATGCCGGGATCGCGCTCAAAATACGAGAGCACGGGCAGCATGGCGTTGACGCCAAGCTCGGGCGTAGAAGCGTGCGCGCTCTTGCCGAAATAAATGAGCTTTTTGCCGCGCGTCGTAAGGCCGCAGTTTTCCGCGCGCGTCGCCTGGATGCTGCGGGGAAGCACTTCGCAGTAACTGCACACCATGTTCGGCGCGCTCCCGCCCTGAAAGTAGAGGAAGGGCGCCCGATCGAAATCGAAATGCAGGCGCAGCTGCAAAATACCCTTTTCCGCATAGATGACGGGGAAATCCGCATCGGGCGAAAACCCGTTCTCGGGCATATGCGCGACTTCGTTGTAATGCTCGATGCATCTCCAACCGCACTCCTCGTTGCAGCCGACGATGAGCTTGATCTTTTTCTTGGGGACAAAGCCCTCGTCTTTGAGCGCCTTCATGGCATAGAGCGCGCAGACGGCGGGGCCTTTGTCGTCCGTCGTGCCGCGACCCCAGATCTTGCCTTCCGAGACCTCGCCGCCGAAGGGATCGTGCGTCCAGCCTTCCCCTGCGGGGACGACGTCGAGATGGCAAAGCACCGCGAACTCCTCCCCTTCCCCGAAGACGACTTCCCCGACGTAATTGTCGTAATTCGTGACTTGAAAGCCCATCCCCTCGGCAAGCGCGAGGAAATCGGCAAGGCACTTGGCCGCGCCCTCTCCGAAGGGCATTGCGGGCGTTCCCTTCGCGAGCGAAGAATCTGTCTTAACAAGGTCCGAGATCGCACGGACCGCCTCTTCCTGATACCGTTCCATTCAAAATACTCCGTTCTCGCGGCAAATGCCGCGGTTTTTTTCGCAATACCGCATTATTTTACCATCATATGCGGAAAATGTCAACCACAAATTTTTGAAGCTTTGTCAAAAGCGCGTGAAAAAAGGCGGCAGACCGCTCCGCCGCCTCTCTTTTTTCAAAACTCGAGACAAATCAGACGATGCCCTGCGCCATCATCGCTTCGGCGACCTTCTTGAAGCCCGCGATGTTCGCGCCCGCAACATAGTTGCCTTCGCAGCCGTATTCCTTGGCGGCGTCGTCCATGTTGTGGTAGATGTTGATCATGATGTTCTTGAGCTTGGCATCCACTTCTTCGAACGTCCAGAACAGCCTGCCGCTCGACTGCGCCATCTCGAGCGCACTCGTCGCGACGCCGCCCGCGTTCGCAGCCTTTGCGGGAAGGAACACCACGCCCGCCTTCTGGAAGACTTCGATGCCTTCGAGCGTCGTGGGCATGTTCGCGCCCTCGCCGACATACTTCACGCCGTTTGCAACGAGCGCCTTTGCGGACTCGCCGTCGATCTCGTTCTGCGTTGCGCAGGGGAGCGCGATGTCGCAGGGGATGGTCCAGATGCCCTTGCAACCTTCATGGTACTCGGCACCCTCGACGCGCTCTGCATACACCTTGATGCGCGCGCGCTCCACTTCTTTGATCTGCTTGACGACGTCGAGCTTGATGCCCGCCTTGTCGTAGATATAGCCGTTGGAGTCGTACATCGCGACGACCTTTGCGCCCAGGCTCTGCGCCTTCTCGCAAGCGTAGATGGCGACGTTGCCCGAGCCCGAAATGACGACCGTCTTGCCTTCGAAGCTGTCACCGCGGCATTTGAGCGCCTCCGCCGTCATATAGACGAGGCCGTAGCCCGTCGCCTCGGTGCGGGCAAGGCTGCCGCCGTAGGAAAGGCCCCTGCCCGTGAGCACGCCGACGTGCTCGTCGCGGATGCGCTTATACTGACCGAAGAGGAAGCCGATCTCCCTGCCGCCCACGCCGATGTCGCCTGCGGGAACGTCGGTATCCTGCCCGATGTGGCGGTAAAGCTCGGTC
>DXAJ01000031.1 GCA_019117085.1 Candidatus Gallimonas gallistercoris | reverse complement strand
AAGCGCCCGACCGTCGCAATGACGAGCAGGATGATGCCGAAAATGAGAAACGTCATGCCGAACGTTTCCCGCGTGACGACGCCCCTGCCGCGCTCCTTGTTGTCTGCTCCGCGCCCGTAGCCGTTCAAATCTAACTCCTTTTCAAGGAAGAAGGCACCCTTCTTCCCTGTATTATCGCCATTATGTCACTTTGCATTATATCATTTTCGGACGCATTTTTCAACAATATCGGACGGAAATTTTTGCACATTTTGTTTTTTCTTCCGCCCTCACCCCCAAAATAGCCGATATTGCCCCGTTTTGCCCCGCCGCGCGCAAAAAAACCGCTCCTTCCCGCGTACGGCGCGCAAATTTTTGGGGAAATTTTATCGTAGCTCTTGTGTTTTTACAAAAAATGTGGTAAAATGACGAGGAAAGTTCCCGCAATAGGGATGAAAGATCATATGGAGGACATCACATGCAGTATTCACTCGAAGTGGAACAGATGATGTGCGTTGCCAAGGGACCCAAGCACGATCCCGCACCCATTCCGGAAGAGGGCAAATGGGTATGCGCAAAGCAGATCACGGACATCAGCGGATTTACGCACGGCGTGGGCTGGTGCGCACCGCAGCAGGGCGCGTGCAAACTGACGCTCAACGTCAAGGAAGGCGTCATTCAGGAGGCGCTCGTCGAAACGCTCGGCTGCTCGGGCATGACGCACTCGGCGGCAATGGCGGCAGAAATTTTGCCTCATAAGACCATCCTCGAAGCGCTCAACACCGACCTTGTCTGCGACGCCATCAACACCGCAATGCGCGAACTGTTCCTGCAGATCGTCTACGGCCGCACGCAGTCGGCGTTCTCGGAAGGCGGCCTCGTCGTCGGCGCGGCGCTCGAAGACCTCGGCAAGGGCCTCCGTTCGCAGGTCGGCACCATGTATGGCACGGCGCTCAAAGGCGTGAGATACCTCGAGATGGCGGAAGGCTACGTCACCCGCCTCGCACTCGACAAGGACGATCAGGTGATCGGCTATGAGTTCGTCGCCCTCGGCAAGATGACCGACTTCATCAAGAAGGGCATGGAGCCCAACGAGGCTTGGAAGAAGGCGATGGGCCACTACGGCAGATTCGCCGAAGAACAGGGCGCGGTGAAGTACATCGACCCTCGTAAGGAATAAGGAGGACTAAGATGGCTCTGTTTGAAGGTTATGAAAGAAGGATCGACAAGATCATGGGCGTACTCAAAGAGTACGGCATCAACTCTGTCGAAGAATGCAAAGACATCTGCCTTTCCAAGGGCGTAGACTGCGATAAGCTCGTGCGCGGCACTCAGCCCATTTGCTTCGAGAACGCCGTCTGGGCATACACCGTCGGCGCGGCGATCGCCATCAAGTCGGGCTGCACCAAGGCAGCGGACGCGGCAGCCGCCATCGGCGTCGGTTTGCAGGCGTTCTGCATCCCCGGCTCCGTCGCGGAAAACCGCAAGGTCGGTCTCGGCCACGGGAATCTGGGCAAGATGCTCCTTTCCGAAGAGACGGACTGCTTCTGCTTCCTTGCAGGTCACGAGTCCTTCGCGGCGGCAGAAGGCGCCATCTCCATCGCCATGAACGCGAACAAGGTGCGGCAGAAGCCCCTCCGCGTCATCCTGAACGGTCTCGGCAAGGACGCGGCGTTCATCATCTCCCGCATCAACGGCTTCACCTATGTCGAGACGGAATTCGACAACAACACCGAAACGGTCAAGGTCGTCAAGGAAGTCCCCTATTCGGACGGTCCCCGCGCCAAGGTCAAGTGCTACGGCGTCGACAACGTTCCCGAAGGCGTCGCCGTCATGAAGCTGGAAAAGGTCGGCGTCTCCATCACGGGCAACTCCACCAACCCCACGAGATTCCAGCACCCCGTTGCAGGCACCTACAAGAAGTGGTGCGTCGAGAACGGCGTCAAGTACTTCTCCGTGGCATCGGGCGGCGGCACGGGCAGAACGCTCCACCCCGACAACATGGCAGCCGGCCCTTCCTCTTACGGCATGACGGATACGATGGGCAGGATGCACTCGGATGCGCAGTTCGCAGGTTCCTCCTCCGTGCCCGCGCACGTCGAGATGATGGGCCTCATCGGCATGGGCAACAACCCCATGGTCGGTGCGACGGTCGCAGTCGCGGTCGCCGTGCAGGAAGGCATGACGAAGTAATTTTTCTCCATTGCAAGTCAAAAACGGTTTCGGCACCCCGCCGAAACCGTTTTTTCATTGTTCCCCGTCCTCTTCCGGTTTTTGCTCCGCCGCGCCGGCTTTACCGTCCGCGCCGAGAAGCTTGAAATAATACACGTCTTCGAAAGAAAGCGAGCCGTCGCCGATGCGGATGGTGCGGCGGATGAGGTCGACATCCTCCACGGTGCCGCGCGCCTGCAAATAGAAGCCGCCCTCAAAAAAGAGCGCCTCCACCTTTTTGCCGCGCGAAAGGAGGGGCAGCACGCGCTCCAAAGCTTCCGTCTCCTCCTCCGTGCGCATGCGCTTTTCCTGCCGCTCGTGTTCGCGCTCCTTCCTTTCGAGCGCTTCCCTCAATCCCCGCAGCGCGTCAAAGGGCGCGAACTGCTTCGCCCGTTCCGATCTATCCATCTGCGTTGTGACCTCCGATGAGCTTGTTGCGTTCGAGGAGGGTCGCCCCCTCCTGCAAGTCTGCCGCCGTGACGAGCGCGTTCTTGCCGAACTTCTTCTGGATCTCCAACGCCGCACGGTTGACACGCTTCTCCTTTTCCACCTCCTCCCAATTGGTGAAGAGGTCGTAGCCCTCGCAGCTCTCGTCGCTCAAAAGCTCGAACCCCACGCCGAGGCGGCGGATGGGCGCATTCTTCAACGTCGTCTCCTCGAAGAGCGCCATGAGCGCGGGCACCAGCTTTTTGGGGAGATTGCTCGAAAAGGGAAGCTTGCGCGAACCGCCCGTGGGTGCGTGGGCGTCTTTGGAATAGCCCACGAAGAGCGAGATGCGCCCCGAGATGACCTTGCGCCGCATGAGTTCCAAACACCCTGTGCGCGCCATCTCTTCGAAGACGAGCTTCGCCTTCTCGTAAGAGTAATCGGAAAAGAGCACCTGCGAATGGGAGACGGAGTGCGACTTTGCCTTGTAGTTCTTGATGTCCTCCATCGTACAGGGTTCCCTCCCCCACGCGTGGTCGATAAGGAGCTCCGCATTGACGCCGAATTCCTTGTAGAGCATCTCTTCGGGGAGGGAGGCGATGCCGCGCATCGTATAGACGCCCTTGCGGTCGAGCCGCGCCGCGATCCCCTTCGCGATGCCCCAGAAATCGGTGAGGGGGGTATGATCCCACAGCGTCTTTTGAAAGAGCGCCTCGTCGAGATACCCGATGCGGTCGGGCGACTTCTTCGCCGTGATGTCGAGCGCGATCTTGGCAAGATACAGGTTGGTGCCGATGCCCGCCGTGGCGGGGATGTGCGTGCGCCGCGCGATCTCTTCGATGAGGAAGCGGACGAACTCTTTGGGCGTCTTTTTGTAGATGGAAAGATAATCGGTGATGTCCAAAAAACTCTCGTCGATGGAATAGACGTAGATGTCCGACTTGTGCATATAGTCGAGGTAGATGCCGTAGATGTCGGCGGCATAGTCGATGTACTTCTGCATCCTCGGCTTGGCGACGACGTATTTGAGGTTTTTCGGCACTTCGAACATACGGCAGCGGTTTCTCACGCCCAGCTGCTTGAGCTTGGGCGAAACGGCAAGGCAGATGGTGCCCTCTCCCCTCGACTCATCGGCGACGATGAGCTGCGCTTCCATGGGGTTGAGCCCGCGCTCGGCACATTCCACCGACGCGAAGAAGGACTTCATGTCGATGCAAGCATATACTCTCGGCTTTTCCATGAGACCTCCTCCCGCACTGCGTCCGCTTCCCCGCAGGCGGGGAACGCACACAAAAACAAACGTTTGTTTGTAGTACTATCTTACACCATTTTGCGCCGTTTGTCAAGAAAAAATACGGAAGCCGCGGGCAGGAAAAAAATTCCTGCCCGCGGCAAATGAAGAGCGCCCGCCGCGGCGAAAAGCCGCGGCGGGCGCTCTTTCTGTTTTTCGGACGGCTGCGCGGCATACGGGCGCCGCACGGCTTAAAATTTGATGTGATCGAACCCTTCCCTTGACGAGCGGCGGTAAAGGACGGCGCGGCGGCCGATGACGATGACGACCTCGGCGGAAAGCGCCGACGCGATCGAGGCTGCGAGCGCGTCCTCATCCTCGCCCGAAGCGGGCAGGAGGTTGAGCTTGATGAGCTCGTGCGCTTCCAATGCGTCCGAAAGGCTCTTTAAGAGGTTGCCGCTCACGCCCTCCTTGCCGACCTGTGCGATGGGCTTCAAGGTGGCGGCGATGGATTTTAAATTGCTTCTCTGTTTGCTGGTCATATTGTTCTCCTGTGCATTCGCGTGCCTGCGGACCGTTCCAAGCCCTTACGGCACGAAATCAAATTCGGTGTCCCCCACCATCACGGTGTCGCCTTCCTTGCAGCCCATGTTCTGAAGGGCGCGGATGACGCCGCGCAGCTTCAAAACGCGCTGGAAGTACGCCATCGATTCGGGGTTGTTCATCACGACGTTGCGGCAGAGCATATCGGCAAGTCCGCCCACGACGACGTACGCGCCCGTCTCGTCGCGGAAGATCTCGAACTGGGCGTTGTCGCCCTCGTCGAACTCAAACTCCTCGACGGGGATGCGCTCGGCGGGAGGCAGCGTTCGGAGCATGGAGACGATCTCGGAAAGCAGCGCATCGAGCCCCTCGCTCCTGAGCGCCGTGATGGGGAAAATGCGGAACTTTTCGCCGTACGCTTCGCGGAAACGGGCGAGATTTTCCTCCGCACCCATGCAGTCGCACTTGTTGCAGGCGACGAGCTGCGGGAGCGAGGCAAGCTTTTCGGAATACGCCCTGAGTTCTTCGTTGATGGCGGCAAAATCGGCGACGGGATCGCGCCCTTCCATGCCGGAGATGTCGACGACGTGTACGATCATGCGGGTGCGCTCGATGTGGCGCAGGAAGGCGTGCCCGAGGCCCGCTCCCTCCGCCGCGCCCTCGATGAGCCCGGGGATGTCGGCGCAAATGAAGCTCTCGTCAAAGACGCGCACCACGCCGAGGTTGGGCGAAAGCGTCGTGAAGTGATAGTCGGCGATCTTGGGCTTTGCCGCGGAGATCTTGGAGAGCAGGGTGCTCTTGCCCACGTTGGGGAAGCCGACAAGACCGACGTCCGCGATGACTTTCATCTCGAGGATGAGCTCGTGCGGCTTGGTGAGGACGCCCTTCTGCGCAAAATCGGGAGCGTGGCGGCGCGCCGTCGTGAAGCGGACGTTGCCCTTGCCCCCTCTGCCGCCCGCAAGAAGGAGCAGTTTTTCGCCGTCTTCGAAGACGTCCATCAGCACTTTCCCGGACTCTGCGTCCCGCACCAGGGTGCCGAGCGGCACTTTGATGACCATATCTTCCCCCTGCTTGCCCGTGCAGCGGTTGGTGCCGCCGCGCGCGCCGTTGCCCGCAAAGTACTTGGAAGTAAAACGGAAAGAGAGCAGATCGTGCATGTTGCGGTCGCCGAGGAAATAGACGGAGCCGCCGTTGCCGCCGTCGCCGCCGTCGGGGCCGCAGGCGGGTTTTCCCTTGTATGCCTGGAAGCTGTTCATGCCGTCGCCGCCGTTGCCCGCTTTGACGGTGATCTTGACTCGGTCGGTAAAAGGTTTGTTATCCATGCAAGCAGTATAACAGAATTTTTTTGGAAAATCAAGCGAATGCGGCCGCCCTTCCGAGGGAACAGCCCGCCGACCGCCCGCAAGGGCGGTCGGCGGGCTCGGGCGCTTCGCACAATTTGCGAAGCGCCCGCCGTCGCGGCGAAGCCGCCCCGGAACCCTCGCGAAGGGGAAGGCTGGATAAGAGTGAGTTTCCCTTTTCCCCTGTCATATAGGAAAGATATGACCTCAGTCTCGAAAAATATTTAAAGGAGAATCATTATGGAAAAACAATCAACCAGAAAGTTCCTGAAGCTCTTCGTAGCGCTGGTCGCGTTGTTCCTCCTCGGTTCCTCCGCCCTCTTGCTTTCTT
>DXAJ01000030.1 GCA_019117085.1 Candidatus Gallimonas gallistercoris | reverse complement strand
AAGAAAAACAAAAACAGAAACTTGACAATTTGCGGTCTGCGTTCTATAATAAAAGGTGCGAAGGAGCGCGAAACGGCGCGCTCCGACGCGTCAAGACCGAGATAACAGGGAGGAACCATGTACCGCATTCTCAAGAAAAAAAGCCTCAATCCCACCGTCACGCTGATGGAGATCGAGGCGCCCTTCGTCGCAAGAAAGGCGCGCGCGGGGCAGTTCATCATCCTCCGCGCGGACGAGCGGGGAGAGCGCATCCCCCTCACCGTTGCGGGCTGCAACAAGCAAACGGGCGCCGTTACCATCATCTTCCAGGTCGTGGGCGGCGCGACGATGACCTTGAACGCGCTCAACGAAGGCGAGTGCATCGCCGACTTTGTAGGGCCTTTGGGCAACCCCACCGAAGTGGAGGGCATCAAAAAGGCGTGCGTCGTGGGCGGCGGCGTGGGCTGCGCCATCGCGCTGCCCGTCGTGAGAGAGCTGCACGAGATGGGCTGCGAAGTCACCTCCATCGTCGGCTTCAGAAGCAAGGATCTCGTCATTTTGGAGGACGAATTCCGCGCCGCTTCCGACAAGTTCGTGATGATGACGGACGACGGCAGCTACGGCGAGAAGGGCAACGTCACCCTCCCCTTGAAGCGCATGCTGGAAGCGGGCGAAACATTCGACCGCGTGATCACGATCGGCCCGCTCATCATGATGAAATTCGTCGCCCTCGCGACCAAGGAATACAATATCCCCACTATCGCTTCGATGAACCCCATCATGATCGACGGCACGGGCATGTGCGGCGGCTGCCGCCTCACCGTGGGCGGGGAGACCAAGTTCGCCTGCGTGGACGGGCCTGACTTCGACGCCCACCTCGTCGACTTCGACGAGGCGATGAAGCGCTCGCGCACTTATGCAGAGTTTGAGGCAAAAGCGCGCGAAAAGCACTGCAATCTCTTCAAGAAGGAGGCAAACTGATGGCGAAATTCAATATGGATCCCAAGAAGCACCCCATGCCCTCGCAGGATCCCCTCGTCCGCAATAAAAACTTCAAGGAAGTCGCTCTCGGATATGACGAAGAGACCGCGATCGACGAGGCAAAACGCTGCTTAAATTGTAAAAATCAACCCTGCGTTGCGGGCTGCCCCGTCAACGTCGCCATCCCCGAATTTATCGCCCTCGTCGCAGAGGGCAAATTCGAGGAGGCATATCAGGTCATTGCCCGCACCTCTTCCCTTCCCGCCGTCTGCGGCAGGGTGTGCCCGCAGGAGACGCAATGCGAAGGCAAGTGCACGCGCGGCATCAAGGGCGAGCCCGTCGGTATCGGCAGGCTCGAGCGCTTCGTCGCCGATTGGCACAACTCCCATGCGACTCAGGCCCCCGCAAAGCCCGTTCCCAACGGGCATAAGGTCGCCATCGTCGGCTCCGGCCCCGCGGGGCTCACCTGCGCGGGCGATCTTGCAAAGCTCGGCTACGACGTGACCGTCTTCGAAGCGCTGCACCTTGCGGGCGGCGTGCTCGTCTACGGCATCCCCGAATTCCGTCTCCCCAAAGCCATCGTCGAAAAAGAGGTGGATAATCTCAAAGCGCTCGGCGTCAAGGTGATGACGGACATGGTCATCGGTAAGGTGCTCACCATCGACGAACTCAAAGAAGAGTTCGGCTTCGAAGCCGTCTTCCTCGGCACGGGCGCGGGCCTTCCCCGCTTCATGAACATCCCCGGGGAGAACGCAAAAGGCGTCTTTTCCGCCAACGAATACCTCACCCGCAGCAACCTCATGAAGGCGTATGAACCTGACAGCGAGACCCCCATCTTCCACGCGAAGAAGGTCGCCGTCGTGGGCGGCGGCAACGTCGCGATGGACGCGGCGCGCTCGGCAAAGCGGTTGGGAGCGGACGTCGTGTATATCGTCTACCGCCGCTCGGAGGCAGAGCTTCCCGCCCGCCGCGAGGAAGTGGAGCACGCCAAGGAAGAGGAGATCGTCTTCAAGCTCCTCACCAATCCCGTCGAAGTGCTCGCGGACAGCGACGACAACGTCGTGGGACTTAGATGCATCGAGATGGAGCTGGGCGAACCCGACGCTTCGGGCCGCCGCCGCCCCATCGAAAAGAAGGGCAGCGAGTTCACGATGGACGTCGACTGCGTCATCATGGCGCTCGGCACCTCGCCCAATCCTCTCCTCAAAAAGACGACGCAGGGGCTCGACACCAAGCCGCGCGGGGAGATCGTCGCCGACGAAAACGGCAAGACGTCGCTCGACGGCGTGTACGCGGGCGGCGACGCCGTGACGGGCGCCGCGACCGTCATCCTCGCGATGGGCGCAGGCAAGACCGCCGCAAAGGCGATGGACGAATACATCCGCTCCAAGGCGTAAGATCGGCCGAAGCTCGTTCGGCACACAAAAAAGTTTCCCCGCAGGCACATTCCCTGCGGGAAGTTTTATTTTATAGGAAGAGCCGCGTTTCATTTGTTCTCCGCCGCCGCAGATATACCTTCAGAAGCGGGCTCAGGCGAAAGGAGAGCGCTCCCTCGGGGCAGACCCGCACGCACCACAGACAGCGGATGCAGCGGCTGTCCGGCTTCCCCGCGCGCATGGCGTGCATGGGGCAGGCGCGCTCGCACGCACCGCACCCGCTGCAGCGCGAAGAACGCACGAGTTTCACGCCGAGACGGCTCCTCAGCGCGGGCGCGCCCGAAAAAACATGCCGCTTCCCCTTCGGGATGACGGCGGGCGAGCTCTCGCCCGAGCGCACCTTCTCGAAAAGAGGCGCGAGCGCCGCCTCGTCAAAGGGAAAGCCGTCCTTCGTATAGGCGTGCTCGGCAGGAACATATGCCGCGGCGACGGCCGTACCCCGAAAGAGCGTTTTCGCGTCGTACAGAGCGCGCCCATAGCTCATGCCGCCGTAGCAAGCGACAAACGCCGCCCGCTCCGCCCCGCATGTCCGTAAAAAAGCGGCGACGGGCGGGGGAACGCGCTCGCAGTAGACGGGAAAGACGAGCAGCAGCACGGCGTTCTCCCGAAGGGGCTCCCCCATCGGCAGCGCCGCCTCCCCCATTGCCCCGGCGCAGGCGCGGGCGATCGCTTCCGAATGGCCGCTCCCCGTAAAAAAGCGTACGTCCGTCATTGCTCCGCCCCGATCTCTTCCCGCATCAGGGCGCATTCGGGGATCTCTTCGAGGGAGAAGCCGAGGCACTCCTTCATCTCGGCGATGACTTCCTCTTTCGGTCTGCCGCAGCGCTTGCTCGAAAGGGAGATCTCCAGCGCGCTGAAGGGGATGAGCGTGCTCTCGCAGTTGTAGTAGCGCACGAACTGCGTGTGATCCTTGCAGCGCTCTATTTTGCAGCTCGTGTGCAGCGCCTTGTCCTTCGACGCGGGCGCCGACCAGCCGCATTCCTTGACGAGGATGTCTTTGATGCGGTTCCAGTCGTAAGTCCCCCCGCAGGCTTTGTCCATATCGAGATGCACGAAGGCAGGGATATTTCCCGTCCACGAAGAGCTTCTTATGGCGCGCTTCAAGGGCGGCAGCAGCTCGGGCGCCGCGTGGATGGCTTCGACGACGCTGTGCACGGGCTCGCCCTGCAGGCCGCTGTGTTTTTTGAAGAAGTTATCGCCGTAGGCGAGCTGTTTCATCGTCATCAGCGTCTGGATCTGCCCCTGGCGAAGGGGCGGGTGCAGCGTGAGGACGCGCCACACGTTGAAAAGAAAGGTGAGGAGCTTGTTCTCGGCAAAGGAATAGGCGATCTTGGGCGCCATGTGATTGTAATAGAGGGCGAGCATCTGCACGGGTTCGTTGCCCGCCATGAAGTAAGGCACGCGGTTTGCGACGAGCTCGGGATAAAAGAGAAGATAGGCAA
Source organism: Candidatus Gallimonas gallistercoris (assembly GCA_019117085.1). GTDB lineage: Bacteria > Bacillota > Clostridia > Christensenellales > Borkfalkiaceae > Gallimonas > Gallimonas gallistercoris. Next base: position 34,117 of record DXAJ01000030.1, on the reverse strand, counting down.
GCGAAGGGCAGGCGCAGGTGCTGCCGATGAGCGAATACAGTTTGCGGTAGACTTTATCGAGCGTCTCTTTGGCGACGGTGCGCACGATGAACTCCACTTTGGGGAAGGCTTTTTTCGCCCCCTCGATGCTCTGCTTCGCGCTGTCGGAGAGGAAGGGGATCTCCCAGGTGAGCGCAAGGACGCGCAGCCCCTTGACCTTAGAAAGATAATAGAGAAGGAAGGTGGAATCTTTGCCGCCCGTATAGAAGAGGGCGACGTCGAAGCGGGAGCGCTTGGAGGGCTTGATCTCTTCGACGAGGGGCAGAACGCTTCTGAGCCCTCTCGTCTCCTCCTCCGTCTGGCACATGGGACAGCGCCCCTCCCCGTCAAATTCAAGGCCGGGCAAAATATAGTCGTTGGCGCAGCACGACGTGCAGAAGCGCGCCTCGTCAAGGCTCCCGGGGATGCGCCGAAGTTTTCCTTCCTCAACGACGGCATCCCCCAAAAGCGCGCCCAAAACGTGTTTTTCTTCGTCGGTCAGCTCTTTGGGGAGCGCGGAGACGACCGCCCGCTGCTTCTTTGTGAGGCGGACGGTATTGCAAAACATCCGTTCCTTGTTCCGAAGACCGAAGTAGCGAAGTTTCCCGTTTTCCAATTTCCAGCGGCTCTGCAAACAATACATACTTTCCCTCCTATCACTATTGTAACACGTCCGCCGCCCGTTTGCAAGAGGGAGCGTAAAATTTAAGGAGCCCCCTCGCTTCGGAAGGAGCTCCTCTTTTTTTCGGGCGCGCTTTTTGGCGGATGACCCGAAAAACAGTTCAGTTTTTGTAGGCGTCCGTGCCGTAGAGGGCGGACATATCGTCGGAATACTTCTTCGCCTTGTCGTACTGCCTGACGTCGCAGGAAGCCCCCGCTTCCTCCACTTTGCGCTTCTGCTCGCGCGAGAGGTGGGTGGGCACCTCGACAAAGACGTTGAGATAGAGATTGCCCGTGCCGTTGCGCGTCTTCAAGCCCTTGCCGCGGATGGTGAAGGTGGTGCCCGTCTGCGTGCCTTCGGGGATGGGATAGTCGAAGGCGTCGTCGATCGTGGGCACTCTCACCGTGCCGCCGAGGCATGCCGTCGCGAACGGGATGGGAAGATCGACGTAAAGATCCATGTTCTTGCGGCGGAAGATCTTGTGCGGCTCGACGCGGAACACGACGATGAGATCGCCCGCAGGGCCCCCTTCCGTGCTCGCCTGGCCGAACCCGCGCTTGCGGATGTAGGAGTTGGTGTCGACGCCCGCGGGGATGGAGAGCGAGACCTTCGTCTCCTTCCGCACATACCCCTTGCCCTTGCAGTCGGGGCATTTATCGGTGATGATCTTGCCCTTGCCGCCGCAGTCGGGGCAGGCGCCCACGCGCACCATGCGACCGAACATGGTATCCTGCGAGAATCTGACCTGCCCTTTGCCGCCGCAACGGGAGCACGTTTTATATGCCGTGCCGCCCTTCGCGCCCGTGCCGCCGCAGGTGGGGCAGGGCTCGTTGCGCGAATAGCTGATCTCCTTCACGCAGCCCTTGGCGGCGTCCATGAAGGAGAGGCGCATCTCGAGCTGGATGTCCTCGCCCGAGGTATCGCGCTGCACGGAGGCATTGCCGCCGAAGCCCTGGAAGATGCTGTCGAAGATGTCGCCGAAGCCCCCGCCGCCAAAGCCGCCGAAGCCTGCGCCGCCCATGCCGCCCATGCCCGGATGCTCCTGTTCATAGTCGTAGGCAGCGCGCTTCTGCTTATCGGAGAGCACTTCGTTCGCCTCGTTGATCTCCTTGAACTTCTCTGCGGCGAGCTTGTCGTTGGGGTGAAGGTCGGGGTGATACTGCTTGACGAGCTTTTTATACGCCGCCTTGATCTCCTCCTCCGTCGCGTTCTTGCTCACGCCGAGAATTTCGTAATAGTTCTTTTTTTCTGCCATGCTCTGTTCCTCTTATCGCCCGTTAAGGGGCGGCAGCGCCGCCCCTTAGATCAACTTGCTATGCCTTGCGGAACGCGCCGCGTGCCTTACTGGTGGAACTCTTCGTCGCCCGCCTGAGGCTCGCCGTTCGGCGCACCGCTGCCGTTTGCCGCGTTCTGCTGATACATCTTCTGGAAGATGGGCTGCACGGCGTTCGAAAGCTTTTCAAACGCGGCGTTGAAGCGCTCTTCGTCGTCCGCGTCGAGCTCTTTTTTCGCCTCTTCGACGGCGGAGTTGAGGGTAGCCTTCTCCTCGTCCGAGAACTTGTCGCCGCTCTCTTTGAGCGTCTGTTCGACGGAGAAGATGAGCCCGTCGAGCTTGTTGCGGCTGTCCACCTTCTGCTTGCGCTTCTTGTCCTCTTCGGCGTACTGCTCGGCTTCCTTGACCGCCTTGTTGATCTCGTCTTCCGAGAGGTTGGTCGAAGAAGTGATGGTGATGTCGGTGGACTTGCCCGTGCCGAGGTCCTTTGCCTCGACGTGCACGATGCCGTTGGCGTCGACGTCGAAGGTGACTTCGATCTGCGGGATGCCGCGGGGCGCGGGTGCGATGCCCGTCAGCATGAATCTTCCGAGCGTCTTGTTGTCGCGGCAGAACTCGCGCTCGCCCTGCAGGATGTGGATCTCGACGCTCGTCTGATTGTCGGCAGCCGTCGAGAACACCTGGCTCTTCTTGACGGGGATGGTCGTATTGCGGTCGATCAGTCTCGTGAACACGCCGCCCAGCGTCTCGATGCCGAGGGAAAGGGGCATGACGTCGAGAAGGAGCACGTCTTTAATTTCGCCCGTCAGCACGCCGCCCTGGATGGCAGCGCCGATGGCGACGCACTCGTCGGGGTTGATGCCCTTGAAGGGCTCCTTGCCCGAGATCTGCTTGACCTTCTCGACCACGGCGGGCACACGGGTGGAACCGCCGACCAGGATGACCTTATCGAGATCGTTATACGAAAGACCGGCGTCCTTCATCGCAAGACGCATGGGTTCTGCGGTCTTGTCGATGAGGTCGGAAATGAGCGCTTCGAACTTCTGGCGGGTGATGTCCATCTCGAGGTGCGCGGGGCCCGCGTCCGTCATGGAGATGAAGGGCAGCGAGACGGAAGTCGAAGTCATGCCGGAAAGTTCGATCTTCGCCTTCTCGGCAGCTTCCTTGAGTCTCTGCATCGCCATCTTATCTTTGGAAAGATCGACGCCGTGGCTCTTCTTGAACTCGTCGACCATGTAGTCCATGAGGCGCTTATCGAAGTCGTCGCCGCCCAGACGGTTGTTGCCGTTGGTCGCAAGCACTTCGAAGACGCCGTCGGAAATTTCGAGGATGGAGACATCGAAGGTACCGCCGCCGAGGTCGTAGATCATGACCTTGCTGTTTTCCTTCTCCTTATCGAGGCCGTAGGCAAGCGCCGCCGCCGTGGGCTCGTTGATGATACGAAGCACGTTGAGGCCCGCGATCTTGCCCGCGTCCTTGGTCGCCTGACGCTGGGAGTCGGTGAAGTATGCGGGGCAGGTGATGACGGCGTCCGTCACCTTCGTGCCGAGATATGCCTCTGCATCCGCTTTGAGCTTGCTTAAGATCATTGCGGAAATTTCCTGAGGGGAATATGCCTTGTCGTCCACTTTCACCTTGTAGTCGGAGCCCATCTCACGCTTGATGGAGATGACCGTACGGTCGGGGTTTGCGACCGCCTGACGCTTTGCGACCTGACCGACGATACGGGTGCCGTCCTTCTGGAAGGCGACAACGGAAGGCGTGGTGCGCGAACCTTCCGCATTGGCGATCACGACGGGCTCGCCGCCCTCCATGACTGCAACACACGAATTGGTAGTACCAAGATCGATACCGATAACTTTCGACATAACTGTTCTCTCCTTTTCTCTCTCTGATTTTCAGGATCGCCCGCCTCGGCTCATAAGCCGTGCGCGGCGTTGTTTATTTTGTAACGAGCACCTGCGCATAGCGCAGCACTTTTCCGTTCTGCTCGTAGCCCTTGACGAACACCTGCTTGACGATGCCGCTTTCCTCCCCTTCCTCGGGGTCGGACGCCATGATCGCCTCGCACTTCTCGGGGTCAAAGGGCTGCCCGACGGGGTCGATGGGTGCGATCTTCTCGTCCTCTAAGATCTTTTGGAAGGCTTGCAGCACCATCTCGATGCCCTTGTGCGTCTTCTCGTCCCCGCAGGACAAGAGCGCGCGCTCCAGATTATCCGCGACGGGGAAGAGCTTCCCCACGACGTCCGCCCTGCCCTCGGCATATGCCGTGGCGCGGGTCGATGCCGTGCGCTTGCGATAGTTGTCGTACTCGGCGGTCACCGAATACCACTTGCGCTTGTATTCCTCGGCAGCGGCCTTCGCCTCTTCCGAAGCCTTGATCGCCGCCGCAAGTTCTGCATTTTCCGTTTCCTCGATGGCTTCCGCCTCTTTCATCTCTTCCGCGGCGTCTGCCTGCGCTTCGGAAACGGGAATGTTTTTTTCTTCTTTGCTCATACCGCCCTTTGCCTTTTTGATTTCGTTCACTTCTAATATAAGGTGATTTTCGCCCGCTTAAACGCTTTTTCCCCACTTTTTTGCCCGAGGAAGCGAATTTTTTTGCACAAAAAAGCGGGCCCCGACGAGCCCGCATAAAATGCAGCCGTATGCGCCGCGCTCAGGCGCCGTACTGAGCGCGGTACGCCTTCATGGCGGCAAGATACTCTCTTCCTTCGATGACGCCCTCCTCGATGGCGGCAATGATGTCCTCCATCGTGACGATGGAATACACCTTGATGCCGAACTCGTCGAAGGCTTCCCGAACGGCGGACTTTTCGCTCGTGCCCTTCTCCTGACGGTCGACGGAGATGATCATCGCCTCGACGTCCACCTTCGCTTCTTCTTCGAGCTTGGGCAGGATCTCGCGCAGCGCCTTACCCGAGGTCATCACGTCCTCGATGATGCACACCTTGTCGCCGTCACAAAGCTTCTCACCGACGAAGAGCCCGCCTTCCCCGTGATCCTTGACTTCCTTCCGATCGAAGCAGAAGCCGACGTCCACACCGTGATTTTTGGCAAGGGCGATGGCGGTCGCGACGGCGAGCGGGATGCCCTTGTAGGCGGGGCCGACGAGCGTCTTCACGGAAACGCCGTGCTCCAGATAGCACTCCGCATAGTATTCGCCGAGCTGGGCGATCTGCGTGCCCGTGCGGTACTTGCCCGCATTGATGAAGTAGGGCGCCTTCCTGCCGCTCTTTAAGGTGAAGTCGCCGAAGAGCAGCACTTCGTTTTCCACCATGAACTTGATGAACCGCTGTTTGTAGTTGAGCATATGTATTTCTCCTTTTTTGTTTACTGTAATGCGCCGGTGAGCTCGGAAACGTGCGAAACGCCGTGGCGGTCGCACCAGTCGTTGAGCCCCGCGATGATCTTGGGGCAGGCGAAGGTATCGGTGAAGTTGTGCGTCCCCACCTGCACGGCAGAGGCTCCCGCCATGAGGAACTCCACCGCGTCCTCGGCGGTGCAGATGCCGCCCATGCCGATGACGGGGATATGCACGGCATGGCTCGCCTCGTACACCATGCGCACGGCGACGGGCTTGATGCCCGCGCCCGAAACGCCGCCCGTCGTGTTGGCAAGGAGGGGCTTCCTTCTTTCGATGTCGATGACCATGCCCGTAAAGGTGTTGACGAGAGAGATGCAGTCCGCCCCGCCCTTTTCCGCCGCCTGCGCATTCAGAGCGATGCTCTCGACGTTGGGCGAAAGCTTGACGATGAGGGGGGTGTTGGGAAGGCTCTTCTTGGCGGCGCGCGTCACTTCCCCGATGGTCTCGGGGCGGATGCCGAACGCCATGCCCCCGCACTTTACGTTGGGGCAGGAGATGTTGAGCTCGACGAAATCGACGAGCCCGTCCAGCCGCGCGCAGATCTGAGCATAGTCCTCGATGGTGCTGCCCGCGACGTTGGCAAGGACGCGCGTTTTACTCTTCAGCCAGGCAAGGTCGTGTTCGAGAAAGGCGTCGACGCCGGGATTCTGCAGCCCGACGGCGTTCAGGATGACGCTGCGCCCCTCCGCGATGCGCGGCACGGGGTTTCCGAGGCGGGGCTTTAAGGTGAGACCCTTGGTCGCCACGCCGCCCAGGCAGGAAATATCGTAGAGTTCGTTGAACTCCCGTCCGAACGCGAAGGTACCGGAAGCGGGGATGACGGGGTTTTTGAGCGTGACCCCGCACACGTTTACCGAAAGATCAGCCATTTTTATCCTCACTTGCAAAGGGGTCTTCCCCGAGAAGCCCGTCGATTTTTTCCGCCGCCGCCCTGACGTCTGCAACATAGGAGGCGGAAACGCGCGTGCCGTCCTTAAAAACGAGCGTGAGCCTGCCATACGGCCGCCCGAAGAGGCGGATGGTATAGGCGTTGCGGTACAAGACGCTCTCAATTGCGCTCAGGGCGTACTCTTTGCCGCAGAATTCAAGCGTTTCGCCCTTCAGAACGGCGACCGTCTTGGGCGTGCGCAAGACAAGAAAGAGCATCACGGCGCCCCAGACGATGAGCGCCCCGCCGAGGACGAGAAAGCAATATTCGACGCCGGAATTTTCTGCCGACGTCTCGAAGACGCCCGTGGCAAGGGCGAACACGCCCGCCGCGAAGAGAAAGACGCCCGCAAGCATCCAGCCGACCGCAAAAAAGACTGCGCCTTTTTGGCGCTCTGCCAAAATGTTCATTCGTCCTCCTTCGCCGTGCATTCGCGCATAAGGGCGATGAGACGGTCGTGCGCTTCCTCGACGTCGGCGACAAAGTAGGCAACATAGCTCCTGCCGTCCTTTCTCACGGCGGTGAGCCTGCCCCAACCGAGGAACCAGCCCATGCCGCCCCAACCGTGATGATAATGGGCAAGGCGGTAGCGCACGTTCGCGAGCTCTTTTAAGGGGAAAGGTCTGCCCCAGAAAGGTGAGCATCTCCCCCTCGCGCACGGCGATCTCTTCGGGCGTTTTCATCCCCTTGATAAAATAAAAGAGGGAAATGCCCGTAAAGAAGAACCCCGCCAGCACGAAAATGATGAGAAGATAGCCCATGGGGGCGCCCGTCGTGAACCCCAGCCATGCCGCCACCCCCGCAAATACGAGCCCGAAGAGAGCGGTAAAGAGATACAGAAAGCGGGGTGCCTTTGCACGGCGGGCGATGACTTCGCGCTCCGTCATAAATTGACCTCGTTGATATCGAAGACGGGGCCGTCCTTACAGACGCGGGCGTGCGCGCCGTCCGTCTTTTCGCACACGCACACGAGGCACGCGCCGATGCCGAAGCCCATACGCTCTTCAAGCGAGACAAAGGTGGGGATATCCCGCCCCGCCGTCGCCTTTTTGAGGGCGCGCAGCATGGGAGCGGGCCCGCAGGAGAGCACCACGTCGGGCTTGACTGCGTCGATCTCAGCCATGAACGCCTGCACGGACGTGCCGTGGAAGCCCATGCTGCCGTCGTCCGTTGCGACGACGAGGCGGTCGCTCCGCTGCAATTCGTAAGGGAGGCAGTACGCCGCGCGGTTCCGAAAGCCCATGTAGGAGTAGACTTCCTTCTTGCCCGCATAGGCGCGGATGGCGGAGATGAGCGGGAAGATGCCCACGCCCCCGCCCACAAGGGCGACGCGCTTTTCCTCGTCCTTCACATAAAACCCGTTGCCCAAGGGAAGCAGGACGGAGAGCTTTTCGCCCTGCTTATAGTTTTCGGCGAGGGCATGCGTACCCGCCCCTTTGAGCTGATAGCACACGGTGATACGCTCGCCCTCCGCCTTGCACACGGCGATGGGACGGCGCAGGGGGAAATTCTGCACGCCCACCATGCAGAACTGCCCGGGGCGCACCTCGATCTCCTCCTCCGTCGCGAACGTCAGAGAATAGATATTCTCGGCGATGCGCACGTTCTCTAAAATGGTAGCCGTTACTTCGCGCATATTGCCCCCAACACGTTCTGAAGGTCCGCCCGCATATCGAGGCAGGCAGCGCGCGCCGCTTCGTCGTAAGTGCCGCCGCGCTTCTGATAGGCGCACAGCACCCCGCGCGAATTGTTGACGACGCCGCCGAGCCCGTTTGCATCGAAGCAGTTTTTGAGCATCTCCGCGTTCGCGCCCTGTGCGCCGTAGCCGGGCACGAGGAAGAAGGTGTGCGGAAGCCTTGCGCGCAGCACTTTGGCTTCTTCGGGATAGGTCGCGCCCACGACGGCGCCCACGCAGGAATAGCCGTATTTGCCAAGGGTGCCCTCGCCCCAGCGCTCCACCATGTCGCCCATGCACTCGTAGACGGTGCGGCCGTCCTCGAGCTTCAAGTTCTGCAACTCGCCTGAGGAGGGGTTGCTCGTCTTGACGAGTACGAAGATGCCCTTGTCGTGCTTTTGGCACTGCTCCACAAAGGGCGTGATGCCGTCCGAGCCCAGATACCCGTTGACGGTAAGAAAATCGGAAGGAAAAGCGGAGAAAGTGTTCTCCCCCACGTTCGTTTCGCCGAGGAAGGCGGCGGCGTACTGCGAGGCGGTCGCGCCGATGTCGTTGCGCTTGGCGTCGGTGATGACGACAAGCCCCTGCTCCTTCGCATAGCGCAGCGTCTCGTAAAAGGCGCGAAGGCCTGCGGTGCCGTACTGCTCGTAATAGGCGATCTGCACCTTGACGGAGGGCACGATGTCGGAAACGGCGTCGATGATGCCGCGGTTGAAGGTGAGGATGGCTTCTGCTGCGTCCTCCAACGAATTCGCGCCCGCGCGCATCTCGTCGGGCAGATAAGAAAACGAGGTATCTAAGCCCACGCAGGTGGGATTTTGCTTTTCGATGATCTTTTCAATGAGCGTATCGACGATCATTTGCGTTCCTCCGAATATTTGATATTTCCGTCCACAACGGTATATTTCACTCTTCCGTACACTTCCCTGCCCGTGAAGGGAGTGTTCTTGCCCTTGGAGACGAAGTCCTTCGGGTCGATGGTCCACTTCTCGCCGAGGTCGACGGCGGTGAAGTCGGCGGGAGCGCCCACTTCCAGCGCGCCGCCCTCCAAATTGAGGATACGGGCGGGATTGAAGCTCATCTTCTTGGCAAGCTCTTCGAGCGAGAGCGCGCCGCCTTTGACGAGCGCGGTATAGGAGAGAGCGAAACTCGTTTCGAGCCCGCTGATGCCGAACGCCGCCTGGTCGTACTCCACGTTCTTGTCGTCCGCGTGATGGGGCGCGTGGTCGGTGACGATGCAGTCGAGCGTGCCGTCTCTGAGCCCTTCGATGACGGCAAGGCGGTCTCTTTCCTCGCGGATGGGCGGGTTGACTTTGGTGTTGGTATCGAAGGAGGCGATGACTTCGTCCGTCAAAGTAAAGTAGTGCGGGCAGGTCTCCGCCGTGACCTTCACGCCGCGCGCCTTTGCCTCGCGGATGAGCTGCACGCCGCTGTAAGTCGAGACGTGGCAGATATGCACGGGGATATCAAGGCTCTCCGAAAGGCAGATCTCGCGGGCGATGATGATGTCTTCCGCCGCGCGGATGCTGCCCTTGAGCCCCGTGAGCGTCGAGAAGTACCCCTCGTTGACGACGCCGCCGTCGACGAGCGACTTATCCTCGCAGTGGCAGAGGCAGATAAGCCCGAAGTCGGAGGCGTACTTCATGGCGTTTGCCATGAGCCCGGTGCTCACGACGGACTTGCCGTCCTCGCTGAGCGCCACCGCGCCCGCCGCCTTCATGCCGCCGATGGCAGCCAGCTCCTTGCCCTCCTGCCCCTTGGTGATGGCGCCGATAGGCCGCACTTTGCACAAATTCACATCCTTCGCGCGCGATAAAATGTAGGTGACGACGACTTTGCTGTCCGTCACGGGGTTGGTGTTGGGCATGCAGCACACTTGCGTGAACCCGCCCTTGACGGCGGCACGACTGCCGCTTTCGATATCTTCCTTCCGCTCAAAGCCCGGCTCGCGCAGATGGACGTGCATATCGATGAGCCCCGGGAAGACAGTGAGCCCGCTCCAATCGACGCCCTCGCCTTCGATGTGTCCGGCGATCTCCGTGATGCGCCCCTCTTCGACGCGGAGGTCGGCGCGGCGCACGCCGTCGGGCAAAATACAAGTTGCGTTTTTGAAGATCATATCTCCTCCTTGGTGAGCAAAAAGAGCATGGACATCCTCACCGCGATGCCCGAGAGCACCTGTTCTTCGATGCGGCTCGTCTCGCCGTCGATGAGCCCGCTCGTGAGCTCCACGCCGCGGTTGACGGGCCCGGGGTGCATGACGAGAGCGCCCTTCTTCGCGTATTTCATGAGCGCTTCACTGACGCCGTAGAACTTGCTGTATTCGCCGAGCGAAGGGAAGTTGCCCGCGTGCTGGCGCTCGAGCTGGATCCTCAGCCCCATCACGACGTCGGCGCCCTCCACCGCTTCCTCGCGGGAGCGGCAAATTTTCGCCCCCATTCTTTCGATGCCCGTGGGGATGAGCGTTCTCGGCGCATACATGGTGACTTCCGCCCCCAGCTTCTTTAAGCCGAAGAGGTTGCTCTTTGCAACGCGCGAGTGGGAGATATCGCCCAAAATGGCGACTTTGAGCCCCGAAATGGAGCCGAAATTTTCGCGCATCGTCAGCATATCCAGAAGCGCCTGCGAGGGGTGTTCGTTCATGCCGTCGCCCGCGTTGACGACGTGCGCCTTGACCGTCTTTGCAAGCAGAGCGGGCGCGCCGCCCATGGGGTGGCGGATGACGATGATATCGTTCTTCATCGCGTCCAGCGTCTTGCCCGTGTCGACGAGCGTCTCCCCCTTCTTGACGGAAGAGGAGTCCGCCGAGATGTTGACGACGTGCGCGCCCATATACTTGGCGGCGAGCTCGAAGCTGCAGCGCGTGCGCGTCGAATTCTCGTAAAAGAGCGTCGTCACCGACTTGCCCTGCAAGTGCGGCAGCTTCTTGATGTTCTGCTTCAAGAGCTTTTTCATGTTCATGCCCACGTCGAGGATCTCGTCGATCTCCTCCGCGGGCATTTCGCGCAGCCCTAAAATATCCTTATCTTTCAGCATCATTCCTCCCGATGACGGCAAGCTCGTCGCGCTCTGCGCCGAGTTCCGTAAAATGTACGCTCACATATTCCGAACGCGAAGTGGGCACGTTCTTGCCCACGAAATCAGCGCGGACAGGGAGTTCCCTCCCCCCGCGGTCGACGAGCACCAGAAGCTCGATGCACTTGGGCCGCCCCAGGCGGAAGAGCGCTTCGATGCCCGCCACGGCGCTCCTGCCCGTGTGCAAGACGTCGTCGCACAGCACGACTTTTTTCCCCGAAATATCGAACCCGAGTTCGTTGACGCCCGCATCGGGCACGAAGAAGGCGGAGACGAGGTCGTCCCTCGTCATGCCGATGTCGAGCCCCGCCGCGGGGACCGAGACGCCCGTCCCCGATTTTAGTTCGCTTTTGAGGCGCTCGGCGACGATCTCCCCGCCCCGCTTGACGCCGATGAGCACGACGCCGTCGAGGCCTTCGTTTTTTTCCTCGATCTCGTGCGAGAGGCGCACGAGCGTGCGCTTCAAGCCCTTTTCATCCAATATGACCGGCATTGTCCCTCCCTGCGGTTCCGCAAAAGTATCGTCCGCAAGGCAGCCTTCCGCCCCAACCGAGAGCAAGAAAAAACAGCCTCGCGGGATGCCGCAAGACTGTGCCTTTCCTCAAAATAAGCGGGCACGAAAGCTGCCCTGTTTTTCAAATGAGACGGCGTCTTGTCGGCATCACGGTACCGCTCTTAAAAACGACGCCTATATGATAGCAGAACCGCCCCGAAATGTCAAGCTTTTCAAATAATTTGCGTAAGGGTAAAACGCACCTTATCGCAGGAAGTGAGAAAGTACTCGATGCCGTTCTTTTCGCACTTCAGGGGGAAGTATGCGCTCCCGTGCAGATGCCCGAACACCACTTTGTCGACCGCGTTCTCTTCAAACAGCTGCGTAAAGAGGGTATCCTCCTTGCGGATGCCGAAGGGCGGATAGTGGATGAGCGCGATGAGGGTATCCCCCTCCTTCCTCACTTTTCTGACTTCCGCAAAGGCGAGGCGGAAGCGCTCCCCCTCGCGGCGGTAGAGCGCCTCGTCGTGCTCGGTATAGTCGGCGCTCCCCGGGCACGCCCATCCGCGCGAGCCCGCGATGACGACATTGCCGATGCGCACGCAGTCGTTCTGAAGAAAGGTGAAGCTTTCGTCGGGCGCGGCGGCGCGCACCCGCGTGATGCCGTTCCACCAATAGTCGTGGTTGCCGCGGATGAATACCTTGCGCCCTTTGAGCGGAGCAAGGGAAGCAACGTCGTACATCCCCTCGTCGAGGTACATCCCCCACGAGGTATCGCCGCCCAGAAGAACGACGTCCTCTTCCGAGACCTTCTGCTCCCAATCCGCCTTGATTTTTTCGAAATGCCCCTCCCATTCCGGCCCGAACACGTTCATCGGCTTGTTGCTCTTGCCGGAGAGGTGCAGATCGCTGATCGCAAACACCTTCATGGGGGAAATTATAGCATAACTCTTTGCAAATATCAAGCGTTTCCCCGCCGAACGCCCGCAGACGGGAGCCGCCCGCGCTAAAGCGCGGACGAAAAGAAGCGCCCCGCGCAAAATATGCGCGGGGCGCCCCGTTCCGAATGTTATTCGAGTTCGAATTTGCCCGTATAGAGCTGATAGTACCTGCCCTTCTGCGCCATGAGCTGATCGTGGTTGCCGCGCTCGATGATGCGGCCGTGCTCGAGCACCATGATGGCGTGGCTGTTGCGCACGGTGGAGAGACGGTGAGCGATGACGAACACCGTTCTGCCTTCCATGAGCTTATCCATGCCCTTTTCGATGAGCGCTTCGGTGCGCGTATCGATGGAGCTCGTCGCCTCGTCGAGGATGATGACGGGGCAGTCGGAGACCATCGCGCGGGCGATGGACAGAAGCTGCCTCTGCCCCTGCGAGAGGTTGGCGCCGTCCGAGGTGAGCATGGTGTTGTAGCCGTCGGGCAGGTGGCGGATGAAGCTGTCCGCCCCCGCGAGCCTGGCTGCCTCGATGCACTCCTCGTCCGTCGCCGACATGCGGACGTAGCGGATGTTCTCCATCACCGTGCCCGTGAAGAGGTGGGTATCCTGCAGCACGGTGCCGAGGGAATGGCGAAGGTCGCTCTTTCTGACATCGCGGATGTTGATGCCGTCGTAGGTGATCGTACACGATTGGATGTCGTAAAAGCGGTTGATGAGGTTGGTGATCGTCGTCTTGCCCGCGCCCGTCGAACCGACGAAGGCGATCTTCTGCCCGGGCTTTGCGTAGAGGGAGATGTCGTGGAGCACCGTCTTGCCCTCCTCATAGCCGAAGGTGACGCCGTAGAAGCGGATATCGCCCTTCAACAGTACGAAGTGATGGCCTGCGGGGCTGCCGTCGGGCACCTTCCATGCCCAGAGCTCGCCGTCCTCCCGCTCTTCGTACCAATTTTCGCCCGTCTTCGTCACCCTGACGAGCGTCACGTCGCCGCCCTCGTCCTCGGGCACGGCGTCGAGCATCTCGAAGATGCGCTCTGCGCCCGCGAACGCCTGCACGATGGCGTTGAACTGCTGGGTGATCTGCTGGATGGGCATATTGAAGGAGCGCACGAAGTTGAGGAAGGAGACGATGGCGCCGAGCGTCAGCGCTCCGCTAAGGCCCTGCGTGAAGCCATAAATGGAGAGCGCGTACCACCCGCCTTCCATAACGAGGAACGCCGCCACAAACGCCACGATGATATACTGGATATAGCCGATGTTGTTGGAGATGGGCCCGATGACGTTGGTGAGCACGTTCGCCTTGGTCGCGTTGACGCGCAGGTCCTCGTTGAGGGTGCGGAAGGCAGCCTTCGCCTTTTCCTCGTGATTGAACACTTTGACGACGCGCTGGCCGCTCATCATCTCCTCGATATAGCCGTTGACGGAAGCGAGCGCGCGCTGCTGCTGCAAAAAGTACCCGCCGCTGCGCTTTGCGAGCTTCTGCGTGAAGAGGAACATGCCCACGACGAAGATCATGGCGACAAGCGTCAGCGTCGCGGAATAGAACACCATCATGCAGAAGGTGCCGACGATGGTCACCGTCGAGTTGATGAGCTGCGGGATGGTCTGCGAGAGCATCTGACGGAGCACATCGGTATCGTTCGTATAACGGCTCATGAGCGTGCCGTGCGTGTGCGTATCGAAGAACTTCAGAGGAAGCGTCTGCATGTGCGAGAACATCTCGTTCCTCAGCCGCTTCATCGTGCCCTGCGCCACGACGACCATGATGCGGAAGTAGGTGTAGTTGCACACGACGCCCGCGAGGTAGATGCCGCCCATCGCACAGAGCGCGCCGATAAAGCCGCTCCAATCGGGATCGGTCTGCCCGATGAGGGGAGAGATGAACTGATCGACGAAGATGCCGAGGAACATCGACCCGCCCACCGAGGCGAACGCGGAGACGACGATGAGCACGCAGGCGAAGATGAATTTGCCCTTGTGATCGACGAAGAGATAGCGCATGAGGCGCGAGAAGATCTTTTTGCTGTTGGCATCCAGCCGTGCGGGCGCGCGCCCGCCCCTTGCCATGTTATTCGGCATCGGCATGATCGTCACCTCCTCTCGTCTGCGATTCGTAGATGCTGCGGTAAATTTCGTTGCTCTTCAAGAGCTCTTCGTGCGTGCCGAAGCCCGAGACGCGGCCCTCGTCGAGAACGAGGATGCGGTCGGCGTCCTGCACGGAGTTGATGCGCTGGGCGATGATGAGCTTGGTGACGTCGGGCGCGTGTTCGCGCAGCGCCGCGCGGATGCGGCTGTCCGTCTTGGTATCGACGGCGGACGTCGAGTCGTCCAAAATCAGCACCTTAGGGCTCTTTAAGAGGGCGCGGGCGATGCACAGACGCTGCTTCTGCCCGCCCGAGACGTTGACGCCGCCCTGCCCGAGGTCGTATTCATACTTGCCCGGGAGCTGTTCGATGAACTCGTCGGCGCACGCCTGCTTGCAGGCGAATTCGAGCTCCTCCTGCGTGGCGTCCTCCTTGCCCCAGCGCAGATTTTCTGCGACCGAGCCCGAGAAGAGCACGTTTTTTTGCAGCACCATCGCGACGGCGTCGCGCAGGGCGGTGAGGTCGTACTCCTTCACGTCGCGGCCGCCCACTTTGACGCTCCCTTCCGTCGCGTCGTAGAGGCGCGGGATGAGGGAGACGAGCGTCGTCTTGGCGGAACCCGTCTGCCCGATGATGCCGATCGTCTCGCCCGAGGCGATCTTCAAGGTGACATCTTTAATGACGTCCTCCCCCTCGCCGCCCTTGCGGTAGGCGAAGCTGACGTGATCGAATTCGATCGCGCCGTCCCTGACTTCGAAGACGGGGTCGGCGGGGTCTTTGATGGTGCTCTCTTCCGACAAGATCTCGGAGATACGCTCCATCGCGGGGCGGGACATGGCGATGAAGGTGAGCACCATCGCCACCATCATGACGCCCGAAAGGATCTGCGTCGCGTACGAAAGAAGGCCGGTGAGGTCTGCGATCCTGAGCCCGCCCCCCACGATGCTCACGCCGCCCACAGAGAGCAGGATGATCATCGTCGCATACATGATGACCTGCACGACGGGGCTCATCGTCGCCAACAGCTTTTCGGCGCGCACCGAATAGTTGTAAACTTCCTGCGTCGCCTTCTGATATTTTTCGATCTCCGGCCCTTCGAGGACGTACGACTTGACGACGCGGATGCCCGTGAGGTTTTCCTGCGCGACGGCGTTGAGGCGGTCGTACTTTTTGAACATCTGCCGGAAGCTCGGCTGCGCGGCGTTCATGATGAGGAGCACGAACACAAAAAGGATGGCAGCCGCCACGAGGAAGATCCACGCGATCTGCGGCTCGATGATGAAGGACATGACGGAGGCGAAGATGAACATGACGGGCGCACGCACGAGCATGCGGATGCTCATCTGGAAGGACATCTGCACGCTCGTGATATCCGTCGTCAGACGGGTGATGAGCGAGGACGTCGAGAAGCGGTCGATGTTGGCGAACGAGAAGGTCTGGATCTTATCGTAAGCGTCCTGCCTGAGGTTGGCAGCAAAGCCCGCGCTCGCCTCGGAAGCGAGCTTTCCGCCCAGAACGCCGCTTGCAAGCGACACGAGCCCCAATACGAACATGATGCCGCCGAAGATGGCGATCCGGACGAAATCTTCCTGAACAAGATTGCGCCCTTCTTCCTGCGCCCCTTCGATGACGCCGACGAGCAGCGTCATGACGAAGGGGATGAGGATCTCCATCGCCGCCTCGACGACCATGACGACGGGCGTTAAGATGGCGCGCGACTTATATTGCCGCACGCTCTTCATGAGTCTTGTGATCATAAGTCTTGCTGTTTTCTCTCCTTTTGATCGGGTCCTGTTTCAGGAAAAGTCTCTTTGGAAAGCGCTTCGAGCTCATCCGCCATGTGAAGAAGGCAGCGGTAGACGGTCTCCGTCTCCTCCTGCGTCAACCCGCGGCGCATGGCGTCCTCCGTCTTTTTGACGAAGCGGCTGCATTCGTCGGCGACCTCTTTCCCGCGTTCGGTGAGCGCAACGCACTTGACGCGCGCGTCCTCCCCCGCCCTGCGCTCGATGTAGCCCTGCCGCTCGAGCGCCTGCAATAGGCCGGTCACCGAAGAGGGGCGGGTGCTGCAGCATTCCGTCGCGATGAGCTTTTGCGAGCATTCCTCCCCGCGGGCGTGTTTGGCGGCAAGATAGCCTAAAACGTTCACCTGCGAAAAGCTCAGAACGAGCGAGCGCAGGTTGCCGTCTAAAAGGCGGTATAGAATGCGCGCCGTGCGGCCGATGGCATAGCCGAGATCGTTGTTTTGGATGCTTTCCATGTCCTCTTCCCGAAAAAAATAATTAGGAACCTATTGTTTAGATTCCTAATTATTATACCCGTTTTCTCCCCCATCGTCAAGCGCAGGAAGAGAAAAAATGATGAAGACTGCGTGAAATTTAACGCAGCTTTTCGACGGTGACCGCGAACGTATCGCCGCTTTCCAGGGTGACGGTCATGCGGTCCGTCGCCTCGTCGAGGGCGACCTCCGCTTCGAAGCAGGCTTTGAGCATGGCGAACACTTCTTCTTTGAACTCTTTTTCCGTAACGACTTGCTTTTGTGGTTCCATCATGGTTCCTCCCGTGGATTGATTATACCGATGATACCACAGCTTTGAAGTCGATTGATGGAACG
Source organism: Candidatus Gallimonas gallistercoris (assembly GCA_019117085.1). Classification (GTDB taxonomy): domain Bacteria; phylum Bacillota; class Clostridia; order Christensenellales; family Borkfalkiaceae; genus Gallimonas; species Gallimonas gallistercoris. The sequence continues at coordinate 16,998 of DXAJ01000030.1, read as the reverse complement.
TTTTGTCCGATTGTGTCGAATCATGCAGAAAACGCGGCGGAAAAGTGCCAAAATTCGCGAAAATTTCTCTTCTTCCCGCATTTTTTGCGCTTGACAGCCCGCCTCTTTTCCGCTATAATAGAAATGTAAAAACTCAATTCGTGCAGGAATCGCCTAGCGGTATGGCGTCAGCTTCCCAAGCTGATCCCGGCGGGTTCGACTCCCGTTTCCTGCTCCATATGAACAAAGGGCATTCTTTCGAAGGGAGAATGCTCCTTTGTTTATTCTATCCGGCAGAAGGGAGCACGAGCGCAGCCGAAGTACTCCCGTTTCCTGCTCCAGACACCAAGAAATGCCCTTCCGCACGGAAGGGCGTTGCTCATTTTACAAACGTTATCAAAAGAGAGGGATACCATGGAAGAAACGCTGCGGCGCGCCTGCATCGAGCGGCTCAAAGAAGAACTCGTGCCCGCGATGGGCTGCACCGAACCCATCGCCGTCGCCTATGCCGCTGCCCTTGCAAAAAAGACGCTGGGCACGCTCCCCGAGCGTGCCGAGATCGAAGTGAGCGGAAATATCTTGAAGAACGTCAAGAGCGTCATCGTCCCCCACACGGGGGGACTGAGAGGCGTGGAGAGCGCCGCCGCGGCGGGTTTTGCGGCAGGAGACGCCGACCGCGAACTCGAAGTGCTCTCCTCCGTGCGGGAGGAAGAGTACCCCCGCATCGCGGAATACCTCAGAGCGACGCCCCTCACCGTCCGGGAGGCGCAGAGCGGCTGCGTATTCGACATCGGCATCCGCGCCTTCTGCGGCGTGCATACGGCATATGTGCGCATCACGGGGCATCATACCAACGTCGTGCGCCTCGAAAAGGACGGAGAAGTGCTCGTGAGCCGCACGGAGAGCGGCGAAGCCGACCCCGACGCCGACCCCCTCACCGTGCGCGCCATCGTGGAATTTGCGAAAGAGGACGACCTTTCGGAAGTCAAAGAGGTGCTGGAGCGGCAGATCGCGTATAATACCGCCATCTGCGACGAGGGGCTGAAAAACGATTGGGGCGCGCGCGTCGGCAAGACGCTTCTGAGCGCCTTCGGGAATGACATCCACAACCGCGCCAAGGCGTGGGCGGCGGCGGGCTCGGACGCGCGCATGAACGGCTGTCCCCTGCCCGTCGTGGTCGTCTCGGGCAGCGGCAATCAGGGCATCACCGCCTCCGTGCCCGTCATCGCCTATGCAGAGCATCTGCACGCTTCCCACGAAGCGCTTTTGAGGGCGCTCGCCCTTTCCTACCTTGTGACCATCCACTTGAAATCGGGCATCGGACGGCTCTCGGCGTACTGCGGCGCGGTGAGCGCGGGCGCAGGCGCGGCGGCGGGCATCTGCTTTTTACACGGCGGCGGAGTGGATGAGATCTCGCACACCATCGTCAACGCCATCGCCATCGATTCGGGCATGGTGTGCGACGGCGCCAAGTCGAGCTGCGCCGCCAAGATCGCCTGCGCCGTGGAATCGGGGCTCATCGGCTTTGAGCTTTACCGCGCGGGCGGGCAGTTCTACGGCGGCGACGGCATCGTCTCGAAGGGGGTGGAGAACACCATCCGCAACGTGGGCGAGCTCGCAAGCCGCGGCATGCGCGAAACGGACGAAGAGATCATAAGGCTTATGCTGAAATAAGAGTTTCGCGAAAATCTTTTTGCTAATGCAAAAATCTTTCCGCGAGGAACGAGCGTTATCCATCTAACTTGCGCAACCGTCCACGAATCTATCTGTCCTTATCAAACAATAAGTGCATGTATGCACAAATTGGGGCCTGCTGCGCAAGGCAACCTTGCTTGCAGAAATCATTTTAGTTTGCATTTTTTTGTGCAAGGACAAAAAAGTCGTGAGAAAGTTTCGCCGCAAATCTTTCCCTTCGGGAAATCTTCGCGGCGAGGGGTAAGCTGCCGCGATTTTAAGGAACTTTTTCTGCCCGCGAGTTTATCTCTCATTCTAAAAACACTAAGCCCCTGGTACGAGGCAAATTGGGTCCCGCAGCGCAAAAGCGTGGTTTTGCTCGCGGAAGTATTTTGGGAATCCATAGTATAGCCTCCTCTTCGGGGGTGAGCAGGCGCTTTCTTGCAAAGGGCCCGGTGGGCTTTTTGCCGCCTGCGAACTTGGAAATGTCCTATTGTTCGGGGCAGTTCCTGACCGAGCGCGGGTACTACCGCGCGAGACGGTGGCGCAGCATCCGAAGCTTGCTTCGGTGCCGTGACGGAGGGAGTAAAAGAGCTCCCGAAAAAAGCGTTTCGCAAATCTTTTTGCGGGAATCATTTTGTTCATAAGATAAGCGGCGCGGCGGGAGCTTTTGCTCCCGCCGCGCCGCGTTTTGTTCTTTGTCTGCATTTTTGCTTCCGCCGCATTCCGTGCGGCCCGCATCAGGCAAACAGCGTGAACATCTCGTCTTTGTCGTAAGTGATGCGCGCCTCTGCCGCGGCGCCGTCGCGCTCGTAGCTGATGATGACCGTATCGCCCTTGCGCACGTTGAACATGAACGTCGTCACCGTATGCAGATGGGTGACCGTCTTTTCCATGCCGTCCTCGATGCGGATGCCCGTGATCATATCCCCTACCTCGAGCTGACCCGCGGCGGGCGTGCCCTCCGTGACTTCCTGCACCGAGATCTTTTCAACGACGTGCGAAGAACCCGTCTCTTCGTCGTAGATGCTCGTGCGCGCATCCACCTGCACCGTCACGCCCAACGTCGCACGGTATGCCCCCTTGCTGTCGTTGGACTTGGCGTTATCGAGGATATTCTGCGCAACGCTGACGGCAAGATTGACGGGGATGGCATAGCCGAAATCGACGACGCCCGACGCCTCGGAACGCGCATTGACGATGCCGAGCAGCTTGCCGTCGATATTGAAGAGGCCGCCGCCCGAATTGCCGTGGTTGATGGGTGCATCCACGCGCATCTCAAGCAGGTTGAGGGTACGCTTGTTGTCTGCCGCAAGAATATCGATATATTCGGAGGTCACCGAAATGATGCCGCGCGTCGCAGAGACGCCCTGGCTGTCGGGATTGCCGATGGCATACACCGTCTCGCCCACCACGGCCTGATCGGAATCTGCCGCCGTGACGGCGCGCGCCGCGCTGTTTTTCAGGCGCTCGCTGCCCTCAATGCGGATGACGGCGATATCGTAGTCCATCGCACCGCCCACATATTCCGCCTCGATGTACTGATCGAGATAATATTCGCCGTAGAGATAGACGCGGATATCGTCGGAGATGTGCGGGATAGTCTCATCCCCCACCGAGCCCGCCTCGTAGACGACGTGATAGTTGGTGATGATGACGGCGTCGCCTTCCTCTTTGTCGAGTTCATAGATGACGCCCGCACCCGAATAGGTGTGCTGCTCGGGCTCGGCACCGGGGAGCGGGGGCGAAGTGAGGTATTCGTCGAACACGCAGTTGATGGCGACGACGGACTGCACCGCCGTACCCACCGCATACGAGGAATCGACGTTCACGTTATAGCCCACTTCCTTCAGAAAGTCGACGAACGTGCCCTCAAAGCCGTCCGCCTTCGCCTCCTGATAGAGGCGGTATGCTTCGGTGCTGCCGCCCGTGAAAATATCCTCCCAATCCATCCAGGCGCTGCCGCCGATGTCGTCGGAGATATCGGGATCCTCCGTTCCCGGCTCCTCGGGGTCCTTTCCGGGCTCTTCGATGACGGGGTCGTCCTTCCCGGGCTCCTCGTCCGAAGTTCCGGGCACAAAGAACGTGCACCCCGCGAGCGAGAACATGAGCGCCCCCGCCGTCAGGACGGATAGAATTGCCGCCGTTATCTTCTTCATGATTTCCTCCTGCCGCACGGAGCGGCCGTGTATTTTTGCATTCTGCAATTTTTCCGTTGCAAGTTTAGCACATCTTTCTGAAAAGCCGTTTAACGGATGATGAAAACTGCATGGAAATGCGCTGCCTTCCGCAACGCAAGCGGTATTATATCATATTTAAGTACGTTTTACAACAAAAAGAAGGACGAAAGCTCGCCCTTCTTTTTCTTTCTTGCTTTTGTGAACGGTTTTCAAGGCTTTGTGAACGCGCCTCAAAGATCGTCCGCATCCTGTTCGGGGATGCCGCCCTCCGCGGGCACGCCCGTGTAAGAACCGAGCGCGTACTCTTCGGAGCGCATCTTCGCCCCTTTTTCAAGAGGCTTATGAAAACGGCTCCCCTTCCCGCCGCGCAGAGCACGGTTAGTCACAGTTCTTTTCCGTCTTGGCGTTCTGCTTTGCCTTCGCGCCGCTTTTCGCAGCGTTCTTTGCAGTGTTCTTCGTGCAGTTCTTACCGCAGTTCTTGCGTTCCGTCATGATCTTCCTCCTCGTAAACATGGTCTTGAAGGCGCCTTTTTGACAAGGACGCTTTCAGGCCCCTTTGTAAGGGAGATGCAGATCGACTTCCCCCTGCTTTGCCCCGCACAGCGGGCAGACCTTCCACGCCTCTTTTGCGGTATGCATATAGCCGCATTCGCCGCAGACCCAGATGAGCGGATGTTCGGCGGAGTACAGCGTGCCGTTTTTGACCGACTCATGCAGATAGCGGAAGACGATCTCGTGATTTTCTTCCACTTTGGCGACCTCTTCGAACTTGAAGGCGATATCTTCGAACCCTTCTTCCCGCGCGGTGCGCGCAAAGGAAGGATAGATGTTCTCGTGCTCGCTCTTCTCGTCTGCCGCCGCAAACGCAAGGCTTTCGGCGATCGTGCCCGTATGGAAGGGATAGCCCGCATCCACACGGATATTATCGCGGCTGCCCGCATGCTTGATGAGCAGTTCAAAGAACACGCGCGCATGGTTGGTCTCGTTCTTGGCGATGGTGCGCAGCGTATCGGCAAGCGATTTAAGCCCCGCCGCCGTCGCGTCGCGGGCGATGAGCTGATAACGCATGCCCGCCTGGCACTCCCCCGCAAAGGAACGGGCGAGGTTGAAATAGGTCTGAGTCTGGGTAAAGTCCATCTGAATTCCTCCGTTACAACGATTATCTTCCCCCGCGATCGCGCTTTTTATGCGGAAAGAAATAAAAAAACGCCCGCCCGCCGCGCTGATTTCGCGCGGCGGGCGGGCGCTGCAAATAAAACTCCGCAATTTACAGGCTGTATTTGGCGGAAAGCTTCAGAACGGAAGAGAGGCAGTCGTTGAGGGTGCGCTGTTCGGCGGCGGTGAGCGCCCTGCCGCGGCAATCTTCGAGCGTGCGCACCACGGCGTCGAGCTCCAGACGGTCGGCGGGCGCGAGCTCTTTCTCCCTGAGGCTCCCGATGAGAGAGTCGACGTGGGCAAGCTGCAGCTCCCCCTCTTCGGCGCTCATGACAAGAGGGGCGTCTTCCGAAAGCTCTCCTTCGTCAAGGGGCGCATGGAAGGCGGCGTAGATGTCCTCGTCGCGGTCTTTTTTCTTCTTTTGGGGGAAAGGGATCAAAAAGAGCAGCCTTGTGAGCGCCGCGACGGCGAGATAGAGCGCCGCCCAGACCATAAAATCACCGAGCGTTTCGGCGATGCTCGCAACCAGCACGAGCCCCACGGCGCCCAGAAAGAGCGCGACGGGCGGGAAGGCGCGGTCGGCATGCACAATGGCGAGAATAAGCCCCGAAAGGAGGAGCAGCGCGGGCACGCCGAAGTAGAGCAGCCACTGAGGCAGCTGCGCCATGAGCTCCAGAAATTCCCTGATGTCCAAGATGATCGATTGTTGCATAAGATACTCCTTTGCGATGATACCCCGTTTTTGGGGGAAAAATTTGCAGGATGACGGCAGAAAAGGGCGTTATCTGTCGCGCCCGTCCATTTCCGCCTCGCGGCAGAGGGCGATGTTGAGGATGCGCGCGCGCACGCTCTCTTCGGAAACGTGCATGGCTTTTGCGACCGCCATTTTGTAGAGGGCGATCTGCGGGGCGTAATCGCGGCGCAGCCGCTCCTCGGAATGCGAAGAAAACTTATAGTCAAGCAGCAGCCAGCCTTCCTTCGTCTCGGCGAGAAGGTCGACGGCGCCCTGGAAGACGATCGTATCGTCCGTCTCCGCAAGCCCCGCCTCGCGCGCGGTGAGGGAAAGGAGAAAGGTCTGTTCGCGCAGGACGCGCCCGCACCAAGCCGCTTCGCGCAGGGAAGGGAGCGAAAGGATGCGCCCGAGCTTTTCCTCATCGAGAAGGGCAAGCTGCTCTTCGGAAAGCAGCCCCTCCTCCCGCATGCGGGCAAGCTCTTCCCGGACGGGTGCGCCGAAACGCACATGCTGCAGGAAGGCGTGATAGGCGGTGCCCTCTTCGGCGGAATGGCCGCCCCCCGCAGACTCTTCTTCGGGCGGGAGCTGCTGCCATTCGGCGCGCTGCGCTTTGATGAGCTCGGTCGCCGAACTCTTGACGGGAAGGCGTGTGCTCTCTTCGAAGGGGTAGGGCCGCGCGTACACGGCGGAAAGGGCGTCCTCCCCCGCCGCCGCGGCAGGCAGGGAAAGGGGCGGCTGCGCTTCCTCTTCGGGGAGCTCCCAAAAATAGCGGCGGAAGCGCGCCCCGCCGATCAGATCGGCAAAGCTGCGGGCAAGCACGGGCGGCACGTCGGACGGCGCCTTCTGAAAGACGAGAAAGAGCTTATACTTGGCGCGCGTCATGGCGACGTAGAGCAGGTTGAGTTCCCCCTTCCGCTCCTCTTCCACCTGCTCGGCGGCGATGGCATAGCGGTGCAACGTAGGGCAGGCGGCGCGTTTTTCGCGGTCGAAGCTCTTGGGCGCGAAGGAGAGGGCGTCCGACGAGATCACCTCGTCCGTTTCCGCCCCGTGGAAGGTGCGGTCCATATCGAGAAGGATGACGACGGGATATTCGAGCCCCTTGGACGCGTGCATGGTGAGCACTTTGACGGCGTTCTCGCCGCCGCTCTCGCGGAAGTCTACCTTATAGCCCGAGGCCTTCAGGCGGCGCAGGAAGGCGGAGACGCTCCCCTCGGCGCTCTCCATGAGGCGCAGGACGCGGCGAAGGCGCAGTTCCCCCTCCTCTTTGGCGAGGATCTCCGCTTCGAGCCCGTCCGAAAGGAGCATGCCGATCGTCTCGCGCGCCGTCCGCACGCGGGAGAGCAGGCGGTAATGCTCCGCAAGCGCGTAAAAATCGTTGAGACGGGCGGAAACGGCGTCGTTCATCTTCTCCGCATACGCGCGGCAGGCGGTGCGGAAGGCGGGCGGGGAGGGAAAGCGGGCGCGCACGGCGGCGAGGTCTTCTTCCGTCATGCCGCCGAGGAAGGAGAGCATCGCCCCCGCCATGGGGATATCCTGCTCGCCGTTATCGAGGAAGGAGAGCCAATCGAGGATGAGACGCGCTTCCCAGAAATCGCAGACGTTGACGTCCGCCGTGGCGGCGACGGGGATGCCCGCATCGCCGAGCGCCCGCACGGCGCGCTCCGCCGCGCCCCCGTTGGTGCGCGCAAGGACGGCGATATCGCCGTATCCGACGGGGCGTTCCTTCCCTTCGTCGGCGTCGAACCACATCGTGCCGAGCTGCTGCCTGACGAGCCGCACGACGGTACGCGCCAGACGGTCTTCCTCCCCTTCGGGCTGCGGCGCGAGCACGGAATAGACGCTGCGCTCCCGCTTTTCCGCCTTCTCCTTTTCGGGAACGAGCACGAAGCGCACCTCGCCCCCGTGTTCCCCGTATCGCGCCCCGCCCCGCATTTGGGCGGTATTTTCGTAATCGAGCCCGCACGTCTCCTCCGTCATCGCGCGGGAGAAAACGTCGTTGACGGCCTGAAGCACGGCGGAAGAGGAGCGGAAGCTCTCGCTCAGCGTGAGAGAGAGGGGAAATTCTTTGGTCTTTTGCAGAAAGTACTGCGAACGGCTGCCGCGGAAGGCATAGATCGCCTGCTTCGCGTCGCCGACGAGGAAGACTTCCTCCCCGCCCGCAAGGCGCAAAAGCTCTTCCTGCACGAGGTTGACGTCCTGATATTCGTCCACGAACACATAGCGGTATTTCTGCCTGACGGCGGCGCGGATATCCTCGTCCCGCAGCACATGCAGGGCGCAGTGTTCGAGGTCGTGATAGTCGAGGATGCCCGCCTCCCGTTTGAGCGCCTGAAAGCGGGCGCGGTAGGCAAGGGCGAGCGAGGCGAGCGCGCGGGCACGGGCGGAAGCGTCCTCGTGGCGGAGGCGCTCCGTCTCCTCGCTTTCGAAGGAGCGCAGCTCCTTTTTGAGCTCCTTAAAGGCTTCCGAGACCGCTTTGAGCCTTAATACGCGGTCGAGCTCCTCTCCCGAAAGCTTGGTCGCGGGCGGGGCGTTGGGCAGGCGTTCGCCCGCAAGCTCTTCGGCGCGCGCGGCGGCAGCGAACAGCCCGTCCGCCTCCGAAAGGGCGGAAAACTGCGCAAGAAGCGCGCTCATCAGCTTTTCCGCCGCCTTATTGCCCGCAAAGGCGGGAGAAAGCGCCGCAAGTTCGCGCGCAAAGAGGCCGATGCGGCCCCTGATGCGCGCCCAGACGGCGGAGACGAGCTCCTCAAAGGTGAGCCTGCCCGCTTCCCCGAGGCGCGCTTCGGGGTCGGCGGTGTCCTCCGCGGCGGCGTTCATCTGAAGGACGAGCCCGCGGAGCGTCCTGTCGCTCTTTTTGCGGAAATAGAAGGAAAGCAGGGCGCGAAACTCCTCACCGCCGCTTTCGTAGGCTTCGTCGAAGGTCTCGTCGAGGGCGCGGGCGGAATAGGTTTTCCACTCCGCGTCGTCCTCCCCCGCGATGCGGAAGGCGGGGTCGATGCCCTCCACATAGAAATAGGTGCGCACGAGGCGGGCGCAGAAGACGTGCATGGTGCAGATATCGGCAAGGGGCAGCGAAGAAAGCTGCTCTTTGAGGCGGGCGCGCGCGCCCTCTTCCCGCGTCTCTCCCACCGCTTTGACGAGCGCCGTGCGCAGTTTTTCGCGCATCTGCGCCGCCGCCTTCCGCGTATAGGTGACGGCGAGCACTTCCCTCACGTCCGCGCCGCCCACGATGAGGGAGACGAGGCGTTCGATCATGACGAAGGTCTTGCCGCTCCCCGCCGAAGCGGAGACGATGACCTTGCCGCGCGCAGATACCGCGGCCTGTTGTTCGGGTGTCGGTCTCGGGCTCATTCTTCCCCCCTCTCCTTTTTTACGATGCGGGCGATCTCGCCGCACTTGACGGCGCTTTCGCTGCGCTCCTCGCCCGTGAAGCCGCACAGCGAACGGAATTTGCAGTACCTGCACGCTCCCTTATAGGGCGAGGGGGCGATGTTGCCTTCCTTCATCTCGCGTTCGGCCTTCTCGGAAACGAGCACCGAATAATCGAGGAAGGCGGCAAACTCTTCGCCGTCCATCGCCTTATCGGACGTCCGCCCGCCCTGTTTGTAGTCGAAAACGGCGCTCTCGCCGCCCGTTTCGAGCGACTTGTCCATGCGGCGGACGACTTCCTCGTCCCCGCTGTAAAAGCCGCGCATCCGGAAGCGCTTTGCGGCGTCTTCGGGGGAGGAAATATCGCTTGCGGCGGGGAAGTAGAACGCCCCCGCGGGCACGCCGCCTTCGGAAGCGGCCTTCAAGTAAAGTTCGAGCTGCAGCTTCCTGCCCGTATAATAGGCGGTCGCGGAATCTTCGATCTCCCCCGTCTTATAGTCGATGACGCGCACATAGGCGTCCGAAGTATCGATGCGGTCGGTCTTGCCCTCGAGGGCGAGCTCTTTGAGGGAGACGCGCGCCTCCGTCTTCAGGACGGCAAACTCGGAAGCGGCGAGCTGGCGGTAGGCAGCGGCGGCGACCTCCTCTCCCTCCGCGAGCAGCCGCTCGCCCGTGTAGGCGCCCGCGCCGGTATCGGCAAGCGCCGCAAAGCGGGGCGTTTTCAGAAGTTCTTCGCCCGTCTTCCTCGCAAGGGCGCGGCACTCCTCTTCGGAAGAAAGCGAGGAAAAGCTGCGCGCCGCCGTTTCGAGGACGGCATGCATGAAATTGCCCGTGTCCGTCGCCATCACGGTGCGCTCTTCGCGCTCCTGCAATCTCAGCCCGCGCGAGGCAAACCCTTTATACGGGCAGTCAAAATACGTTTCGAGCAGGGTGGGCGACGCGGCGCCACGGAAATACAGCTTTTCGAGCGCGACGCGCGGCTTTTTATCCTCGCCCAGAAGACGGGCTACGGGCTCCCCGCGCGCTTCCAAAAAGGCGGAAAGCGAAGAAAACCGTTCACGTTCGCGTTCGCTGCGCGCGTTTTTCAGGCGCAGCATCGCCCGTATCGCGGGCAGGCGCTCCGAACAGTCGTAGGGGAAGAGTCCGGGCATCGCGGGCATGAAAAAGAGCTTTTCCGCCGAACGGTAAATTTCTCCCGGCTCGCTCTCCTCGCTGCCGCGGCGTAAGGGGCAGGAAAGATACAGCCGTTCTTCGAAAGAACACAAGTTGAGCGCCAGCCCTTCGCGGGCGCGGGCGTTGACTTCGGCGATGGCGGGTTCGATGACGACTTCCAGCTCGGAAAGGCGGGAAATTTCCCCGTCCGAGATGACGGCGGTATCCTGCGAGGCGCGGGGAAGGCCCGCGTTCAGCCCCGCCGCAAACAGTACTCTGACGCGCGCAAAACGGCTCTCCGTCGCGTCGCCCACAAACACGGCGTCCGTAGACTGCGGGATCATGGAGATCTCCAAAGCTTCCAGCCCGCTCCTGAGGAGGGAGGCAAACTCGCCCGCCTTCATCGTCTCCTCGGCGACGCAGGCGATCTCATCGAGCACGCCTTTGAGGGGAGAAAGATCCAAAAAGGCGTGTTCCGCGCCCGTGAAATTTTCCCTGAGCTCTTCGGTGACGCGCTCCGCCTCCGTGAGCTCCATGAGTTTGTTTACGCCCTCCGCATACCGAGCGCCGCTGCCCTTTGCGGGAAAGAGCGCAAGGAACGAGAGCATCCTTTCGCGGCAGGAGACGAGCTTTTCGCGGTCGAAACCCTTGACGGCTTCGCCCTCCTTGATCTCCCGCCGCACCGCACCGCGGTAGCCGCCGTATTTCAGCAAATAATTGCGGTACTGCCCTCCGTCGCCGAAATAGAGGGAGGAAGCGACGGCGTCCGCCTCGTCGGGCAGCGCGCCGTCTGCCGCCGCGGAGAGCACGTCGAGCAGGAACGCGCAGAAGGGATGTTCGGAAAAGGGCCGCTTTTCGTCGGCGAAATAGGGGATATGATAGGCAGAAAAGACGCGGCGCACGAGCGGGAAACTCTCTTTATCCTGCACGAGCAGGGCAAAGTCCGAATAGCGGAGCTTGTCTTCCGCGACATGTTTTCTGATGAGCGCGGCAACGGCGGAAAATTCCGCCTCTTCGTCGAGCACGGTGAAGGCGCGCACGCGTCCGGTGGGAAGGGGCTCGCCCACGAGCTTTTCGGGGGTGTAGAGCCCTTCGGAGAGGCGCTTTGCATCCTCGTTCAGAGAACTTTTCAGCTGAGCGGGCACCGAAACGCCGCGCTCCGCCGCGATGAGGCGGAACAGGCGCGCCGCCGCATTGGTGTAGAGCCCCGCCCGCCCCGCGAGGAAGATGCCCGAAACGCTCTTCGCGGCATCGAATGCTGCTTCGATGCCTTCCTGCCCCTGGCGGGTGAAAGAGGGGAAGGCGAAGAAGATGACGTTTGCCTCGCGAAGGCCCGCGGCGGAGAGCGCCTCTGGCAGCAGGGCGAGATAGCCGCTCTCGTCGACGAACACGCGCGCACGGAGAAATTCTTTGTAAGCGGAAAGCAGCAGCGCGAGATCTTTGAGTTTTGCGGAAAGCGTGCCCTCCGCTTCCTCCGCCCCGCGCAGGAGCAGCTCCTCATCGACGCGGGACGCCATGAGCTGGGCAAGCGTTTCGTAGACTGCCTGTGCGGCGCCGCGGCGGAAGATGTTCAGCTCGCTTTCTTTGGCGGAAAGGATGGCAGAGACCGCCATCACCGACCCCTGTTTGGAAAGAAGGCGCGCGCCCGTCTGCGCCCCCGAAAGAAAGCGGGCGAAGGTGGTGACCTCGGTGAGCATGGTGCCCCCCACCGCTTCGAGCACGGCGCGCTCCGCAAGCAGAGTCACCTTGTCTTCGCAGAAGATGAGCGTCCTTTCTCCCCTTTCCTCGTTTTCCGAGACGGCGGCAGCAAGGGCGGAGAGCGCATCGTCGAGCGTAGGCGCTCCGATGATGTTGGGCATAGTCCCCTCCTTCGGGCGGGAACAAAGGGGCGTCCCGCCCAACGTGCTTCCATTATAGCACATTTGCGGCGCGATTTTCATGAAAATTTCTCTTTATTTCGGCGATTTGTTTTTACAAACGCAAAAATATATGCTATAATAGGTCACGACATCCCTCAAACGGAGGCTTCCATGAAGAAGATCCGCATGGCGGGGCTCATCCTTTTGGCCCCCCTCACCCTCCTTTGTGCGTGCAGCGGCGGCGTCCCTCTCTCCTTTACGGCGAACTGGTACCGCAATACGGCGCTCGGCGGCTCTGTCGGCGATACGCTCGAAGAGCTCACCTATGAAGTGACATTCACCCCTGCCGAAGACACCTCGGGCGGCCTTTCCGTGGAATACGCCACGGGCAGCTACACGACGAAGCTCATCAACGACAACTTAACGCTTGCAGACGGCAGCACGAAGGAAGGCTATATCTACACCACCGAACTTACCATCTCGGGCAGATACCTCCTTGCAGGCAAGGCGAGCGAAACGTTCACCGACTCGGTGAAGTCCACCGTCTCCTTCCTGCCCGTGAGCTACGGGCTGCAGCCCGTGATGAGCGAGAAGGAAGTTGTTTCCACCTCGCCCGAAACGTCGTCGCCCGCATCGCTCGAAGGCGCGTTCCGGACCTATCACTATACCTATGACGTCAGCTACGACGCGGGGCTCACCACGGCGACGGCCGTCTATACCGACCTCACCGAATACAAGACCGAAGAGGGGGAAACGGTACGCCGCGACCCCGAAACGCGCGAATACGAGATCGAAGGGGATACGACCTATCTCGACAACGAGCAGATCCTCTTCGCCCTGCGCGGGCTCGACCTTTCTTCCGGCGTTACCTTCCGCACCATCAATTCGGTGATGGGCCACGTCACGGAAGCGGGGACTTCGTCGAACACCCAATCTTCCGCCGCCGTCAAGACGGCTGTGGACTTCACGATGGACGGCACCGCCGTCAAACAGGAGATCGACGCCATAGAAGTGCCGCTCGTCTACCATTCCTCCCCTTCGGGGCAGGCGCAGACGCTCGTGTATGCCGCGACGACCGATCCGAACAACAACACCTACCGCAACGTGCTCCTCAAGATGGAAGTGCCCGTCGTGCAATCGCTCGGTACGCTCGTCTATACCCTGAAGGAAGCTGCCTTTGCCAACAAATAAACGATGATACGCCTTGCGCTTACAACAAAACGGTCGGGGAATGTAAGCCCTGAAACCATATGCCCAGTGATAAGAACTCGGGGGTCCCTGAGTTCTTATCTTTTTTTTGAGCGAATTGAATAAAGCGCGTTTCGCCTGCCCGACGAGGGCGGCCCGTGAAAATAACGCAGGATGCTTTCTGCGCTGTTATAAATCAAGAAAAAAGAGAAAATAAGAAAAAAGGAGTTCCAACGTGCAAAAACAAGAGTTTTACAGCTGCCCTTCGGGCGACGTCGTAAAAGACCTTGCGACGGACGCCCAGAAGGGCCTCACCGAGGAAGAGGCGCAGGCGCGTCTCGCGCGCTACGGCGAGAACAAGCTCCAGGAGCAGAAGAAAAAGAGCTTGTTCGCCCGCTTTCTCGAGCAGTTCAAGGACGTGATGATCATCATCCTGCTCATCGCGGCGTGCATTTCCTTCGGCGTCATCTGCTATGAGGTGGTCAACGGAAAGGCGCCTGCCATCGAATTCGTCGAGCCCGCCCTCATCGTCTTCATCGTCGTCCTGAACGCCGTCATGGGCGTCGTGCAGGAGAGCAAGGCGGAAAAGGCGCTCGAAGCGCTCAAAAACATGTCCGCCCCCCACGCCCGCGTGCTGCGCGACGGCAAGGAAAAGTTCATCCAGGCCTCCGCGCTCGTCCCCGGCGACATCATCCACCTCGAAGCGGGCGACTTCGTCCCCGCGGACGCAAGGCTTCTGACGAGCTCCAACTTAAAATCGGAAGAATCTGCCCTCACGGGCGAGAGCGTGCCCGCCGAAAAGGATGCGCGCGCCGAAGTCAAGGGGAACGCCTCCGTCGGCGATCGCACCAACATGGTCTTCTCGGGCTGCTCGCTCACCTACGGTTCGGCGACCGCCGTCGTCACGGGCACGGGCATGAACACCGAGATGGGCAAGATCGCGGGCCTTCTTGCAGGCGAGAAGGAGACGCGCACCCCCCTTCAGAACAAGCTCGCGCAGCTCGGGAAATACCTCGGCATCGTCGCGCTCGCGGCGTGCGCCATCATCTTCATCATCGGCGCGTGCATGCCCAACAACCGGGGCATCGACCACTGGATCGAGCTCTTCATGACGGCAGTCTCGCTCGCCGTTTCGGCGATCCCCGAAGGGCTGCCCGCCGTCGTCACCATCGTGCTCTCCATCGGCGTGACGCGCATGGTGAAAAAGAACGCCATCATCAAGCGCCTGCCCGCCGTGGAGACGCTGGGCTCCGCTTCCGTCATCTGCTCGGATAAGACGGGCACCCTCACCCAGAACCGCATGACGCTCGTCAAGACGTATGTGGACGGCGGCGAGGCGACCCCCTTCGACCCCGCAAACACCGACGAAAAGACAGCGAAGCTCCTCACCTGGGGCACGCTGTGCTGCGACGGCTCCGTCGAATTCGAAGGCGACAAGGAAGTGCACCTCGGCGACCCCACCGAGACCGCCATCGTGCTCGCCGCGCACAAATTGGGCAGCGAAAAGGATGCTCTCAACGAGAGCTGCCCCCGCCTCGCCTCCCTCCCCTTCGACTCAGACCGCAAGCTGATGACGACCGTCAACAAGATCGACGGCAAGCTCGTCGCCGTCGTCAAGGGCGCGTTCGACGTCATGGCGCAGCGCTGCGTTGCGGGCGACATCGAAAAGGCGCGAAAAGTCAACGACGAAATGAGCGCGGACGCCCTGCGCGTGCTCGCCGTCGGCTATAAGGAGCTCGACGCCCTTTCCGAAGAACCCACGAGCGAAGAACTCGAATACGGGCTCACCTTCCTCGGGCTCGTCGGCATGATCGACCCCCCTCGCCCCGAGGCAAAGGAGGCAGTCGCCGTCTGCCGCAAGGCGGGCATCAAGCCCGTCATGATCACGGGCGACCACGTCATCACCGCCTCCGCCATCGCAAGGGAGCTCGGCATCCTGCTCGAAGGCGACAGAGCCATCACGGGCGCAGAACTCGACGCCATGAGCGACGAAGAGCTCGATAAGGAAGTCGAACACATCTCCGTCTATGCGCGCGTTTCGCCCGAAAACAAGATCCGCATCGTCAAGGCATGGCAGAAGAAGGGCCAGGTCGTCTCGATGACGGGCGACGGCGTCAACGACGCGCCCGCACTGAAAGCCGCCGACATCGGCTGCGCGATGGGCATCACGGGCACCGACGTTGCGAAGGGCGCTGCCGACATGACGCTCACCGACGACAACTTCGCGACCATCGTCGACGCCGTCAAGGAAGGCCGCGGCATCTACTCCAACATCAAGAAGGTCGTGGGCTTCCTCCTCGGGACCAACATCTCCGAAGTCATCGTCGTCTTCCTTTCGATGTGCATCTGGCAGTTCTCCCCCTTCATCTCCATCCAGCTCTTGTGGATCAACCTCATCGGCGACTCCCTGCCCGCCATCGCGCTCGGCATGGAAAAACTCGAGCCCGACGTCATGGACCACAAGCCGCGCTCAAAAAGCGAAAGTATCTTCGCCCACGGCTACGGCATCCAGATCGTGCTGCAAGGCTGTATGTTCGCAGGACTGTCGCTCGCAAGCTACTGCATCGCCCGCTTCGGCTTCGGTCTCGGGGATGAGGCATGCAGCGCGGCGACCTTCTTTGTGCTCGCCCTCTCGCAGACGCTCCACGCCTACAACATGCGTTCGGGGCACTCCCTCTTCAAAGTGGGGCCGTTCACGAACAAGTTCCTCAACATCGTCACGCTCATCGCGCTCGCGCTCATCGCGTTCGTCATGTTCACGCCGGGCGTCATGACGGTGTTCGGCTTCGGCAGCGAATATCTGCCCTGGCAGGTCTACGTCATCGGCATCGGGCTTTCCATCGTGCCCATCATCGTGATGGAGATCGCAAAGTCGCTCGAACTCGTGCGCCATCACAAGTAAAAACAGACTTGTTTTTCGGCTGTCCTGCGGGGCAGCCGTTTTTTTTTTGGAGAAATTTGGAGAAACTCCCCTCAACCCCTTGCAATTTGTTCAAAGTTGTGATATACTCACAACTGCCACACAATTCCATAATAATTTTGTATCTGACATATTAAGAATAAAATACGGGTGCCGAATATCGGCATCTCGTATCTCCCACTCGTATTTTATTTGTGTATATGTTGGATAGTATGGCACAAAAAAAACGGAATTGTGTGGCAACAATTGGGGATACAATGCTCATGTGCGATAAAGTAACACACAAGAATTTGATAGGCGGCCACCTGCTATTCCGTATTTATTCTTGAAATTTTTTCAAAAAACACTTGCTTGTGACGTAGCGTAATGAGATATACTATAAGCAGGAGGTGTGATATGGATAAACATAAGGCTATACCACAGGGCTATATGACAGTTGGCGAAGTCGCAAAGAAAATGGACGTTACTGTACGGACATTACAACATTACGATAGAGAAGGCTTGCTTTCTCCCTCGGCCATGAGCGAAGGGGGACGTAGGTTATATACGGATAAAGACATCGTTAAACTTCATCAGATTTTGTCCCTCAAACACTTAGGTTTTTCTCTGGACGATATAAAGAATCGGCTTATTCCTCTTGATACACCGGCTGAAATTGCTGCTGTTCTAACGGAACAGGCTGCCGCTGTCAAGCAAAAAATAGATAGCCTGTCTGAATCGCTGAGGGAGCTGGAAGTGTTGCGCGAGGAAGTCCTTCAAATGCAGTCTGTTGACTTCAAAAAATACGCTGAT
>DXAJ01000029.1 GCA_019117085.1 Candidatus Gallimonas gallistercoris | reverse complement strand
GCATCGCCTCGAGCTTTTTCGCAGCACACGGGCCGACGAAGATGACGCGCGCGTCGGGCATCCTCTGCTTGACGGAACGCGCCGTCGCGACCATGGGCGTCAGAGCGCTCGAAACTTTGTCCACCATGTCGGGGAACTGCGTCTTTGCGAGCATGCTCCACGCGGGGCAGCAGGAGGTGAGAAGGAAGGGAAGCTTGCCCGTCACGACCTCCGTCGCGTAATGATGCGCCTCGGTGGAAGCCCCCACATCCGCGCCGTGTGCGACCTCGAAGACTTCGGTAAAACCGATGTCTTTGAGGGCTGCCTTGATGCGCCACAGCGTCGCCTTGGGACCGAACTGCCCCACGATGGCGGGCGCCACGATGGCGACGACCTTATCCCCGCGGCGGATGGCGCGCCCGAGCTGGAAGATCTGCGACTTATCGGCAATGGCGCCGAACGGGCAGCTCACCATGCACTGGCCGCAGCCCACGCATTTTTTGGGATCGATGGAAGCTCTGCCCAAAGGATCGCTCGAGATCGCCTTGACGCCGCACGCGTCCGCACAGGGACGCACCTTGTGCGCGATGGCGTCGTACGGGCAGGCCGCCTTGCACTTGCCGCACTTGATGCACTTCTCGCGGTCGATGACCGTTCTGCCGTCCTTGCCGATGGAGATGGCGCCCTTGGGGCAGACCGCCATGCACGCACGCGACACGCAGCCGCGGCACTGGTTGCTCACTTCATAGACGTTGTCCTCGCACTTATCGCACGCCGAGGGAATGACCTGCATGAGCGGGGGTTCGTAATATTTGTCGGAAATATTGCTCGCATCCAGCCCCGCCGTGATGTGGACGGGTCTATCCTGCGGGCGGAGCGACATGCCGAGGGCGAGGCGCACGCGCTCGGAAGCGATGGCGCGCTCGCGGTAGATGCTCTCGCGGTACTGCGGCACCTCCGTCGGAGAGATGGTGTAAGGGATGGCCTCGATGGCGCTGTTGACGTTCTCGTCATCCACAAGATATGCGACCTTGGCGACTTCGACAAAGATCTTTCTTCTCAGTTTGGTGACCGAAGTATTGATACCTCTCATTTCACTGTCTCCTTATTTTTTAGCCGAAGTCGGGGCAGAGGAAACTCCCCTGCCCCGGCGTTCGCGTATTTTTGTTACTTTCTGCCGTAGTAAGCGTTGAGATACATCTGCTTGATCTCGCTCATGAGCGGGTATCTGGGGTTGGCGCCCGTGCACTGATCGTCGAACGCGTCCTCGGTCATCTGATCGAGACGGTCGAGGAACTGCTCCTCCGTGACCTTGCCTTGAAGCGCTTCCTGAATGGTCTTGGGCTGACCGATCGCCGCCTGCAGCTCGTGCAGCTTTGCAATGAGCGCTTCGACGAGCTCGTCGTCATTGGCGCCCGTGCAGCCGACATAGCGGGCGACGTCCGCATAGCGTGCCTTGCACTGAGGATAAGCGTACTGAGGGAAGGTGCCCATCTTGGCGGGAGCTTCCGAGCTGTTGAAGCGGATGACCTCTTCGAGCATGAGCGAGTTTGCCATGCCGTGAGGGATGTGCCAGTAGGAGCCGAGCTTGTGCGCCATGGAGTGGCAGACGCCGAGGAAGGCATTCGCAAACGCCATACCTGCCATGCAGGAAGCATTTGCCATCCTCTCGCGCGCTTCTGCGTCGTGCGCGCCCTTCTCATAAGCGCGGGGCAGATACTCGAAGATGAGGCGGGCAGCTTCTTTTGCGATGCCGTTCGTGAAGTCGGTCGCCATGACGGAAGCGATCGCTTCGAGCGCATGGCTCATCGCGTCGATACCCGAGCAGGACGTAAGGCCCTTGGGGATGTTCATCATGAGGTCCGCATCGACGATCGCGACGTCAGGCATGAGCTCATAGTCGGCAAGAGGATACTTGGTCCCCGTCTTTTCATCGGTGATGACGGCGAAGGGCGTGACTTCGGAGCCCGTACCTGCCGTCGTGGGGATGGCGACGAAGAGCGCCTTGTCGCCCATGTGAGGGAAGGTGTAAACTCTCTTGCGGATATCGATGAAGCGCATCGCCATATCCTGGAAGTCGACGTCGGGATGCTCATACATCACCCACATGATCTTGGCTGCGTCCATGGGCGAGCCGCCGCCGACTGCGATGATGACGTCGGGAGCGAAGTCGCGCATCTGCTTGACGCCCTCGTTCGCGCAGGCGAGCGTGGGATCGGGCGTGACGTTGAAGAAGGTCGCATGCGTGATGCCCTCTGCGTCGAGGATATCGGTGATCTTCTTGGTGAAGCCGCTCTGATAGAGGAATCCGTCGGTGACGATGAACGCCTTCTTCTTATTGTAGACCTGATGTCCGAGTTCCTTGAGGGCAACTCCGAGGCATCCGCGCTTGAAATAGACCTTTTCGGGAGCTCTGAACCACAGCATATTTTCCTTCCTTTCCGCAACGGTTTTGTAATTGATGAGGTGCTTGACGCCGACGTTCTCCGAGACGGAGTTGCCGCCCCACGAGCCGCAGCCGAGGGTGAGCGAAGGCGTCATCTTGAAGTTGTAAAGATCGCCGATACCGCCGTGCGAAGAAGGCGTGTTGATGACGATACGGCAGGTCTTCATGACGGAGCGGAAGCGCTCGATCTTGTCCTGACCCGTCTCGACGTTGACATAGAGCGAGGAGGTATGGCCGAGGCCGCCGTCCTTGATGAGGCGGTCTGCCTTGGCGACGGCATCTTCGAAGTCCTCCGCCTTATACATTGCAAGCACGGGCGAGAGCTTCTCGTGCGCGAACTCTTCGGAAATGTCGACGGATTCGACTTCACCGACGAGCACTTTGCTGCCTTCGGGCGCCGTGAAGCCCGAAAGCTCCGCAATCTTGCAGGCGCTCTGGCCGACAATCTTCGCATTGAGCGCGCCGTTGATGATGATGGTCTTTCTCACCTTGTCCGTCTCTTCGGGGGTGAGGAAGTAAGCGCCGCGGAGCGCCATCTCCTTCTTGAACTCGTCGTAGACGTCTTTGAGGACGATGACCGACTGCTCGGAAGCGCAGATCATGCCGTTATCTAACGTCTTGGAGTGCAGGATGGAGGAAGCCGCGAGCTTGATGTCCGCAGAGGAATCGATGACGGCGGGCGTGTTGCCTGCGCCGACGCCGACTGCGGGCTTGCCGGAGGAGTATGCCGCCTTGACCATGCCGGGACCGCCCGTCGCAAGGATGAGGTCTGCCTCTCTCATGATCATGCCCGAAAGAGGCACGGTAGGCTGATCGATCCAGCCGATGATGTCTTCGGGGGCACCCGCTTTGACTGCCGCCTCGAGGACGACCTTCGCCGCTTCGATCGTGCACTGCTTTGCACGGGGATGGGGCGAGATGATGAGCGCGTTCCTCGTCTTCAAGCAGATGAGGCACTTGAAGATCGCGGTGGACGTGGGGTTGGTCGTGGGGATGACCGCAGCGACGACGCCGACGGGCTCTGCGACCTTGGTATAGCCGAAGCCCTCGTCGCGTTCCACGACGCCGCAGGTCTTAACGTCCTTATACTTGTTGTAGATGTACTCGGCCGCGTAATTGTTCTTGATGACCTTGTCCTCTACAACGCCCATGCCCGTCTCTTCGACTGCCATCTTCGCGAGAGGAAGACGCATCTTGTTCGCAGCGAGCGCCGCCGCGAAGAAGATCTTGTCCACCTGCTCCTGCGTGTAGGTGGCGTACTTCGCCTGAGCCGCCCTGACTCGCGCCAAGAGCTTTTCGAGCGATTCCTCATCGTTGACGATAAAGTCTTTCATGTGATACCTCCGATATATTTTGCTGATTTAATATTGCCTTTTTTTAAGCGCCGCTCTTTTCGGTCTCCGCCGAGAGAGAAGCGAGCGTTGCCGCAAGATCCTCGCAGCGCAGCGTCACCCCTTCGGGAACGCGCACATACGCGGGCGCAAAGCTCAAAATTGCCGTAATGCCCGCCTCCACCATCGCGTCGCACGCCTGCTGCGCCGCTTCGCCGGGAACGGTGAGGATGCCGAGCCGCACGTTTTCGCGCTCCGTAATCTCTTTGAGCCGCTCCATGGGATAGATGGGCTTGCCCCTAAGCGCCCCCACCTGCGCGGGAGAAATATCGAACGCGGCGACGACGTCGATGCCGTAATGCTCGAAGCCTTCGTAGACGAGGAACGCCCTTCCGAGCCGCCCCGCACCCACGACGCAGGCATGCGTCTTCAAGTGATACCCGAGCGCCCGCTCGAGATCCCCGATGAGCTTCCCCACGGCAAAGCCTAAGCGGGGCTTCCCGGGTTCGGACGCGACGAGCGCCAAGTCCTTCCTCACGCACACGGCGGAAAGGTGCATGTCCTCGGCGATCTCCGAAGAAGAGACGTACCCCACTCCCGCCGCCTCTTCCGCCTTCAAATAGCGAAGATAGGCAGGGAAGCGGAGGAACGCCGCTTTGGAAATTTCCGCCGTTTTGCCCTCCACCCTGTCACCTCGAATCGATATTTTTTTATCGATTTACATTCTACCAAATCTCAAAGCGCTTGTCAACTGTTTGAGGGCAGTTTCTTCCGCAAAGCACAAAAAAATACATTCTGCCCCGTCATTGCGTGAACATCCCTCTTTTTCTGTCATT
This sequence comes from Candidatus Gallimonas gallistercoris, assembly GCA_019117085.1. Lineage (GTDB taxonomy): Bacteria > Bacillota > Clostridia > Christensenellales > Borkfalkiaceae > Gallimonas > Gallimonas gallistercoris. The sequence goes on along the minus strand of DXAJ01000029.1, from coordinate 19,147 downwards.
TTGAGTCATTTTCCGTAAAAAGGAAGGCGCCGCCCGCGGCATTTTGCCGCGGGCGGCGCCCGTCAAACTTCAAACAAGTCAAGCTTCCAGCTCTTTGAGCTGTGCTTCGATCTTTTCCTTCATGTCGATGAACTTCTCGAGCTTTGCCCGCTCGTCGTCAACAAGCTTTTTGGGCGCTTTGGAGATGAACCCCTGGTTGGCGAGCTTGCCGTTCGCACGGGCGATCTCCCCCGTCACGCGTTCGAGCTCTTTTTCAAGGCGCTTCTTCTCCTCTTCGAGGTCGACGAGCTCCCCGAGCGGGATGAACACCTGCCCGAGATCGCACACCTGCGAAACGGCTTTGTTCCCCGCCGCCGCGCCGCTTTCGACGATCTCCACGGCGCTCGCGCCCGCAAGGCGCAGGATGGACTGGCGGTTGAGCGAAACGAGCCGCTTACTGTCGGTCACGAGATAGATATGCACTTTGCGCGAAGGCGGGCAGTTGACCGCCACCTTCATCGCGCGCACCGTCTTGATGAGCCCGATGACGCCCTCGAACGCCTTCGCCTCCTTCTTATAGGCGAGCTTGCCGACATAGCGCGGGAACTCCGCCGAGATGATGCGGCCGTGCTCTCCGGGGAGATAGCTGTAGATTTCCTCCGTGACGAAGGGAATGAAGGGATGCAGCAGGCGCAGCGCGTTGTCGAGCACATACAAAAGCACCGAGAGCGCCCCCTTCCGCTTTTCGGCGTCGTCGCCGTAGAGGGCGGGCTTTGAAAGCTCGATGTACCAGTCGCAGAAGTCGTTCCAGACGAAGTCGCTCAGCTTGTCCGCCGCGATGCCGAGGTCGTACTTCTGCAGAGAGACGGTCACTTCGCGCACCGTCGCCATGAGGCGGGAGATGATCCAGCGGTCGGCGGGCTGCAATTTCACGGAGGCAAGCGGCGGCACTTCCTCGTCCTTGACGTTCATGAGGACGAAGCGCGCGGCGTTCCAAACCTTGTTGATGAAGTTGCGAGAAGCTTCCACCTTGGCTTCCGTGAAGCGCGTGTCGTTGCCGGGCGCAACGCCCGTCAAAAGCGAGAGGCGCAAAGAGTCCGCGCCGTATTTGTCGATGACTTCGAGTGGGTCGATGCCGTTGCCCAGAGACTTGCTCATCTTGCGGCCCTGCTCGTCGCGCACGAGCCCGTGGATGAGCACGTCGTGGAAGGGAACTTTGCCCGTCTGCTCGATGCCCGAGAACATCATGCGCATTACCCAGAACGGGATGATGTCGTAACCCGTCACGAGCACGTCGGTGGGATAGAAATATTCAAATTCGGGGGTCTTGTCCGGCCAGCCCAGCGTCGAGAAGGGCCAAAGCGCCGAAGAGAACCAGGTATCGAGCACGTCCTCGTCCTGCGTGAGGTGCGCGCCGCCGCACTTGGGGCAGACGGCGGGCGTCTCGCGGGAGCAGATGACTTCGCCGCAGTCGCCGCAGTACCACACGGGGATGCGGTGCCCCCACCACAGCTGACGGGAGATGCACCAGTCGCGGATGTTTTCCAGCCAATTATAATAGATCTTCGCGAAGCGGTCGGGCACGAACTTCGTCTTGTTCTTCATCACGGCGTCGATGGCGGGCTTGGCAAGGGGCGCCATCTTGACGAACCACTGCTTGGAGACGATGGGCTCCACCGTCGAATGGCAGCGGTAGCAGTGCCCCACGTTGTGGACGTGCGGCTCCACCTTGACGAGAAGCCCGAGCTTTTCCATATCGGAAACGATGCGCTTTCTCGCCTCGTAGCGGTCGAGCCCCGCATATTCGCCCGCGAGCTCGTTCATCGTGCCGTCGTCGTTCATCACGCGGATGACGGGCAAGTTATGACGGAGTCCCACTTCGAAGTCGTTGGGGTCGTGCGCGGGGGTGATCTTCACCGCGCCCGTGCCGAATTCGGGATCGACGTACTCGTCCTCCACGAGGGGGATCTTCCTCCCCACGAGGGGCAGGGTGAGCGTCTTGCCGACGAGGGAAGAATAGCGCGCGTCGCCGGGATGCACCGCAACGGCGGTATCGCCCAGCATGGTCTCGGGGCGGGTGGTCGCGATGGTGATAAACTCGTCCGTGCCGTCCACGGGGTATCTGAAATGCCAGAAGAAGCCTGCGTCCTCGCTGTACTCGACTTCGGCGTCCGAAAGCGCCGTCTTGCAGTCGGGGCACCAGTTGATGATGCGGCTGCCGCGGTAGATGAGCCCCTTGTCATACAGGCGGAAGAAAGCCTCCCTCACCGCCTTCGAGCAGCGCTCGTCCATCGTGAAGGCGAGGCGGGACCAGTCGCAGGAAGAGCCGAGCTTTTTGAGCTGATCGCAGATGCGGCCCGCGTACTTGTTCTTCCACGCCCAGGCGCGCTCCAAAAAGCCATCGCGCCCCAGCTCCTCTTTGGTGAGCCCCTCTTCCTTGAGCTGATTGACGATCTTGACTTCCGTCGCGATGGAGGCATGGTCGGTGCCGGGGAGCCAGAGGACGGAATACCCCTGCATGCGCTTGAAGCGCGTGATGACGTCCTGCATGGTCTCGTCCATGGCGTGGCCCATGTGCAGCTGCCCCGTCACGTTGGGAGGCGGCATCATCAGCGAGAAGGGAACTTTCCCTTCGTCTATCTCGGCGCGGAAGCAGCCGTTTTCCTGCCAATCCGCGTAGATGCGATCCTCAAATTGTTTGGGATCGTAAGTCGTTTGCATCTCTTTCATCTTTATCACCCGAAAAAGTGTAATACAGCTTCCAATTATACATGAATTTTTTTGCGTTGTCAATGAAAGCGCCCCTCGCATACGATATATTATTGCCAAAATCTGAAGATGCGCGCCCCGCCCCGTGCGGCGGCCGCCTTCCAAACGGAGGTCTCCATGTCAAAACTTTCCCGTCTCATCTTGCTTCCCTTGGCGGCGCTCTTCGCGCTCCTCCCCCTTTCCGCCTGCACCGAAGAACAGGAGGACGATGTCACGCTCATCCGCGTCAACGAAGTCACCCACTCGGTGTTCTATGCACCCATGTATCTTGCCGACTCTCTCGGCTATTTCGAAAAGGAGAACATAAAGATCGAGCTCACGAACGGCGGAGGCGCCGACAAGGTGATGGCAGCCGTCCTCTCGGGCGATGCCGACATCGGCTTCTGCGGCCCCGAGGCAGCCATCTATGTGCTCCTCGGCGGCACCACGGACGTCCCCACCGTCTTCGGACAGCTCACCCGCCGCGACGGCTCCTTCCTCGTCTCCCGCACCGACGAGTCCGACTTCCGATGGGAAGACCTCGCAGGCAAAGAAGTGCTCGCAGGCAGAAAGGGCGGCGTTCCCGCCATGACCTTTGAGTATATCTTAAAAGAGCACGGCATTGAGGACAAAGTGACGCTCAACTACGACATCGCCTTCAACCTGATGACGGGCGCCTTCGAATCGGGCGTTGCCGACTACTGCACGATGTTCGAACCGACGGCTTCCGAATACGAGGCGGCGGGCAAGGGCTACGTCGTCGCCGCCGTGGGCGAAGCGTCGGGCGAAGTCCCCTACACCGCCTATATCGCCAAGCGCTCGTGGCTCGACGAACACACGGAGGCCGCCGAAGGCTTCCTCCGTGCCGTCATGCGCGCCATCCACTTTGCGGAAAGCGAGCCCGCGATGACCGTCGCTCAGTACCTTCTCCCCCACTTCCCCTCCACCGCGCAGGAGTCGCTCGCCGTCAGCGTCGAAAGTTACCGAAAGATCTCCGCCTGGCAGCCAGACATGACCCTCTCCGAAGAGAGTTTCAACCGTTTGCAGGACATCATCGAGAGCGCGGGCGAACTTCCCGAACGCGCGGACTACCGGGCGCTCGTCGACAACTCCCTTGCCCGGCGCGTCGCCGCCGCGCTCCAATGACGCCAAAGCGCCCCTCGGGGCGGCACGACCATGAAAGAAATACTCGCCTTTGACAACGTAAGACTCACCTATCACACGCGGCAGGGGGAAGTCACCGCCTTGAACGGGCTCACCTTCTCCCTCGGCGAGGGGGAATTTGCCGCCATGATCGGCCCTTCGGGCTGCGGCAAGAGCACCGTCCTTTCGCTCGCGGCGGGCATTTTGAAGCCCTCCGCGGGCAAGGTGACGCGAAGAGGGAGCATCGGCTACATGCTCCAGCGCGACGAACTCTTCCCGTGGCGCACCATCGAGAAAAATCTGTACCTTCCCCTCGAAGTGCAGAAAAAGAACACCCCCGACCGCCGCGCCCGCGCGATGGAACTCGCCGAAAAATACGGGCTTTCGGGCTTTTTGAAGCACTATCCTTCCGAGCTCTCGGGCGGGATGCGCCAGCGCGACGCACTCATCCGAACGCTCGTCATGGAGCCCGACATCCTGCTCCTTGACGAGCCCTTCTCCGCGCTCGACTATCAGACCCGCCTCAAAGTCGCCTCGGACGTTTCCCGTATCCTCAGAAGCGAACAAAAAGCGGCGCTCCTCATCACGCACGATATTTCGGAGGCCGTCTCCCTCGCCGACCGCATCTTCGTGCTCACAGCCCGCCCCGCCCGCCTTCTCGCCTCGCACGAGACGGACTTCCTCTCCCCCGATCCCCTGAAACGGCGGGAAGAACTCCGCTTTTCGGGCTGGTTCGAAACGCTCTGGAAGGAACTCGACCCATGAAACACGACAATATCTCCAAAGAACACCGCGCCTTTCTACGAAAGAGCAGAAGAAAAACGGGCGTCGTCAACGCCGTGCGGCTGGGGCTGCTGCTCCTTCTTTTGGGGCTGTGGGAACTCGTCACCGCCCTGAACTGGGCAGACCCCTTCCTCGTCAGTTCCCCCTCCCGCATCGCAAAGACGATCGCCTCCCTCTATCAAGAGGGCACCCTCTTTTATCACATCGGCATCACCCTTTCGGAAACGCTCATCGGCTTTGTTGCCGCCATCCTCTTAGGCGTCCTTATCGCCCTGCTCCTTTGGTGGAGCGAAACGCTCCGCCGCATCCTGGAGCCCTACATCGTCGTCCTCAACGCTCTCCCCAAGATCGCCTTGGGGCCGCTCATCATCATCTGGTGCGGCACGGGGAGCCGCGCCATCGTCTTCATGACCATCCTCGTCACCGTTATCCTCGTCATCCTGCACATGCTCTCCGCCTTCCTCTCGGCGGACGAGGGCAAAATTTTGCTCCTTCGATCGATGGGCGCGAACAAGGCGCACATCCTTGTAAAGCTCGTCCTGCCGTCCTCCCTTCCCGCCTTCGTCTCCATGCTCAAAGTCGCCGTCGGCATGAGCTGGATCGGTTCCATCATGGGCGAATACATCGTCTCGCGGGCGGGGCTCGGGTACCTCATCGTGTACGGCGGGCAGGTGTTCAAGCTCGACCTCGTGATGGCGGCGACCGTCATCCTCTGCTTTCTCGCGGCGCTCATGTACTTCCTTGTGGCGCTTCTCGAAAAAAAGCTCGTCCGCACATGAGCACGCTTTGCGGCGGGAACATTCCCGCCGCGTCTTTGTTGCCGCGGGAAGGACAAGTTATGTCTGGCATAGCATTGCCATACCCCTGTATCCTGTGGTCGAAAACCTTTCTGCGCACAAAATAGCAAAATTTTTTTGCAATTACGTCAGGCATAGTACTCTACACTCTTGACAAATCTTGTCGTATCCTGTATAATAGTGTTATATCGTATAAGGAGACTCCCTATGGATCAGGAATTTACCCATAGCGAAGACGAAGACGACATCGTAGACGTCGCCGAAGAGCCCGCCCTCTCCCCTGCGGACGAGGCGCCTCTCCCTGCGGAAGACGACGGTCGCCCCGAAGAAAGCGAGGAAGAGATCGGCGAAGAGGACGAGAAGGACCACGGCACCATCAGTTCCGATCTCATCCGCGGCCACATCAACACCATCATCCTCCGCTCCCTCTATGACGGGGACAAGTACGGCTACGCGATCCTCGAAGAGATCGCCCGCAAGAGCCACAATCAGTATCAGCTCAAACAGCCCTCCCTTTACAGCGCCTTGAAACGGCTCGAGAAGGAAGGCTATATCACGTCCTATTGGGGCGGCACGGCGGGCGGCGGCAGGCGCAAATACTTCTCCCTCACCGATCAGGGCAAGGAAGTCGCCGAACGCAACCTCATGGAATGGGAGTATTCCCGTACCGTCATCGACAGCCTCATCTCCGATAAGGACTTCGACTTCTCCTCCCCCGCCCCCTCCGCCGTGGATATGCGCGTTTTGAAGCAGTCGACGAGCCGCGTCCCCACGACGGGAGAAGCCTACGACGAGGACGAGCCGACGGACGAACCGATGGACGGGCTCCCGGAAGAGGCGGAACCCGAAGAAACTCCCGCCTATCCCGCAGCCGAGATCGCGGACTCCATGCCGGACAGCGCTACGGAAGAGGCGGCGTATGCGGAGGACGCTTCCATTGCGCCCGAAGAGACCGCTTCGGATGCCGAAGAACCCGCTCCCGAAGAAAATGTGCAGGAGAGCGAAGAGAGCATGCAGACGGCAGCCGCGGCAGCCGCATTCCCCGCCCTCTCCGAACCCGCCCCCGAAGAGCCCGAAAACAATGACGACGCTTCGGAACCCGCAGAAGCAACGGAAGACGCCGCTCCCCTTTCGGAAGATCACCCCGCCTTCCAAGAATTGGAAGCCCGCCGCGCCGCCTTCGAAGAAGAGCAGCGCCGCGCCGAAGAGGAACTGCGCGCCCGCGAAGAAGAGCTCCGCACCCGCGAAGCGCTCTTCCGCAGCGAGGAAGAACAGCGCAACCGCATGATCGCGGAAGAAGCAGCCAAGAACCGCTATTGGGAAGAGCTGCGCGCCCGCGAGAACGCCCGCCTCGAAGAGGAACAGCGCCGCCGCATGGAGGCAGAAGCCATCGCCCGTCTCCGCTATGAAGACGAGCTCCGCCGCCGCGGCGAAGAGAGACGGCTCCAAGAAGAAGCGCGCCTCGCCGAAGAGGAAGCCCGCCGCGAACAAGAGCGCCTCGAAGCAGAGCGCCGCGCCCGCGAAGAGGCGTTGGAAGCCGAGCGCCTTCAGCTCGAAGAGGAACAGCGCCGCGCCGCCGAGGAAGAAGAGCGCCTTGCAGCCGAAAACGCCCGTCTCGAAGAAGAGCGCGCCCACGCCGATTCCCTCGACGACGAAAAGGCGCAACAGAATGCGCGCATCATGGAGATGCAGCCCTTTGCCGAAGAACGCGCCAAGTACGAACAGATGATCCGCGACCGCGAAGAACAGCTCAAAGCGCAGCACGCGCGCGAACTCGCCGAACAGGAGCAGCGCATCCGCAGCGAGGACGAAGAGCGCTTCCGCGAACGCGAACAGCAGATGATCCATCAGAACTATCTAAGCCTTGTCAACACCCCTCCCGTGGAGGAGACGCAGGGATCCGAATATAACTACTTCAACACCCCCGTGGTGCCCGCAGGCGAGGCAAAGACACCCATGTATGCAGCCAAACCCGAGGCAGAACGCGAATACCGCTCGGTCATCGGCAAACTCTATTCCAACGCCATCAAAGAGGAAGAGCCCGCGCCTCAGCCCGCGCCCGCCCCTCAGCCGCAGGCACAGCCCGGACCGCAGGCCGCTCCCAAACAGCAGCCCGCACCCGCTCCGGAGCCCGTCTATGAAGCGCCTCCCGCGCCCCGCCCCGCGGCGCCCAAGCCGCAGGAAGCGCCTGTTCCCAAAAAGGCAGCGCCTACGCCCCCGCCCCGCTCGTTGGACGGCGTTGACTTCTACGACATCGAGATGCGCGCAGCCGCCGACGGCATCCGCATCACGACCTCGGGCGGCGGGACAAAGCCCGTCACGACGACGCTCTCCGTCAACCTCGTGCACAAAGGCAAAGCGCTCTTCTTCAGCGCGCTCATCGTGTTCCTTCTCTGCATCGCCGAAGGCAGCGTCACGCTGGGGCTTCTGCGTACGCTGCAGCTCCCCCGCTTCTACCCCTATCTCATTTGGGGCGCGGGACTTGCCGTCCTGCTCGTCTGCGGCCTCGCCTATGTCAACCACTACGGCGAACGCGCTTTGAGGCGGACGGGGAACCTGCTCGTCAACACCATCGTCACCTACGCACTGTGCGTGATCGTCATCCTCATCATCGCGCTTGCAGGGAACATCGACTTCACCAACATCGGTCAGCTCATGAGCTATGTCGTCATCCCCGTCGTGTTCTTCCTGAACATCGTCGTCTTCGCGGTCGCCTACTACTTCCAGGTCCGCCCGAAGAACGAGTGACCTCCAATTCGATGAAAAAAAGACAGCCCCCACAGGCTGTCTTTTTTTCATGCGGTATTACAAATTCCGCACGGGATTTTTTGTCTGATCGAGCAAATAATCGATGCTCGTTCCATAAAAATTGGCAAGCTTGATGAGAATATCCGTCGGAATATCATTTTCCCCCGTTTCATATTTGGAAACAAATGTGCTTTTCTTGCGCGGCAAATGAACGTTCACCTCATAAGGCCGAAATGCCTTGTGAGCTTCCCGCACACTTCTTCCCTGGTGTCTCTGCCGTCCTCACCCCTTACGAGCGTGAAGAACCCGCTGCCCGCAAATTCGTCATAGGCTTCGCGGGAATTGACGAGCGCAAGCCCCTGCCGGAAGTTTTCAAAAACGGCGTCGGGGCCTTCGCAACTTTCGATCGTCTTTAAGAGGAACTGCTTTTCCGCATCGCCCCGCTCAAAGAAGCGGTCTACGCTCATCGACTGCGGCGAAAGCATCACGGCAACGCGGCAAGGATCGGAAATTTCCTTTAAGATGCCGACGGGGATGTTGGTGTCAACGATCGCCTTCCTGTCTTTGGGCAGAGAGAGGAGCGCGGCGACTTCAAATTCGGCAGCCTCCCGCGCAACGCCCGCCGCCCACTTTGCATATTCTTCGGGAAAGCGCGTCACAAACTGCTTCCAGTCGGTCAAAGTATTGAGATAATGGATGTTCGGCTGCCGTTCGGGCGAGGCAATGACGTCGGATACGGCGCTGTGAAAGTTTTCTCCGCAGCAGATCATGCCGTACCGTTCGGCAAGCATCTTGACGGCGGTCGACTTTCCCGCATAGGCAGTGCCTGTAATGAAGTACACGTTTTTCAAGTAATACTTCAAAATGTTATTCGCGATCTCCATATTGTCCCGCTCCTTTCCGCTTGGATGCCGCCGCGATCAAAAAGGAGGCGCACCCATCCTGCCTGCAAGATAAGCGCGCCTCCGATCCTCAGATATACGCCCGTTATGAAACGCCTGCGCCCGGAATTGGCTTCCCCACGGCGCAAACGCGCCTCTTAGAAGATCTTCTTGCTGTCGTTCTCCTCGCGGAGCATCTCGAAGAAGGAAGATTTGTCCATCACGCCGATATCGCCCTCTCCGCGGCGGCGCACGGAGACGGTGCAGTCCTCCATCTCCTTATCGCCCACGACGAGCTTATAAGGCACTTTCTCCACTTCGGCGTCGAGGATCTTCCTGCCCAGCTTCTCCTTGCGGAGGTCCGCAGAGGCGCGGAAGCCCGCCGCGTTCATCTCATCGGCAAGCGCCTGCGCGTACTCGGCGGCGCGGTCGGTGACGGGAAGCACCTTGACCTGCTCGGGCGCGAGCCACACGGGGAACTTGCCCGCGAAGTGCTCGATGAGGATGGCCATGAAGCGCTCGATGGAGCCGAACACCACGCGGTGGATCATGATCGGGCGGTGCTTCTGCCCGTCCTCACCCACATATTCGAGGTCGAAGCGCTGCGGCAGCTGGAAGTCGAGCTGGATGGTGCCGCACTGCCACGTCCTGCCGATGCTGTCTTCCAGGTGGAAGTCGATCTTCGGGCCGTAGAAGGCGCCGTCGCCCTCGTTGACCTCGTATTCGAGCCCGAGCCCTTCGAGCGCCGCCCGAAGCGCGTTCGTCGCGTTCTCCCAATCCTCATCCGAACCCATGCTGTCGTCGGGGCGGGTGGAGAGTTCCACATGATATTTGAACCCGAAGAGCTTGTAAACTTCGTCGATGAGCTTGACGACGCCCTTGATCTCGGAGGTGATCTGCTCGGGGGTCATGAAGATGTGCGCATCGTCCTGCGTGAAGCATCTCACGCGCATGAGCCCGTGCAGCTGACCGCTCTTTTCGTGACGGTGGACAAGCCCGAGCTCACCCATGCGGATGGGAAGATCCTTATAGCTGTGGGGCGAAAGCTTGTAGACGAGCACGCCGCCGGGGCAGTTCATGGGCTTGATGGCGCACTCTTCCCCGTCGATCTTGGTCGTATACATGTTGTCTTTATAGTGATCCCAGTGCCCCGAAGTCTCCCACAGCGTCCGCGTCATGATCATGGGCGTCTGCACCTCGACATAGCCGTCGCGGCGGTGGATCTGACGCCAGTAGTCGATGAGCAGGTTTTTGAGCACCATGCCGTTGGGCAGGAAGAAGGGGAAGCCGCGGCCCTCGTTGAGGAGCGCGAAGAGCTTGAGCTCTCTCCCGAGCTTGATATGATCGCGCTTCTTCGCCTCTTCGAGCATGACGAAGTAGGCGTCCATCTCCTCCTTCTTTGCGAACGCGGTGCCGTAGATGCGGGTGAGCATCTTCTTCTTTTCGTCGCCGCGCCAATATGCGCCCGCGATGCTCATGAGCTTGAACGCCTTGATCTTGCCCGTCGAAGGAAGGTGCGGCCCGCGGCAGAGATCGATGAACGCGCCCTGCTTGTAGAAGGAGATCTCCTCCCCCTCGGGCAGGTCGTTGATGAGCTCCACTTTATAGTTTTCGCCGAAGCCGCTCATGAGGGCGATCGCCTCGCTGCGCGGCAGCGTGAAGCGCTCGATGGGCAGGTTGCTCTTGACGATCTTCTTCATCTCCGCCTCGATCTTGGCAAAGTCTTCCATCGTGATGGGCGTCTTGAAGTCGATGTCGTAGTAGAACCCGTTGTCGATGACGGGCCCGATCGCAAGCTTCGAAGTCGGGAAAATGTTCTTGATTGCCTGCGCAAGGACGTGCGCGCAGGTGTGGCGGTAGACGTGCAGCCCTTCCTTGTCTTTGAGGGTGACGATCTCGAGGCTGTCCCCCTCTTTGAGCGCCGTCGAAAGATCGACGAGCTCCCCGTTGACCTTGGCGGCGACGGCGGCGCGGGCGAGCCCTTCCGAAATAGCCTTTGCGGCAGCGGCGCAGTCCGCGCCTTCCGCAACTACCAGCTTGTCGCCGTTTTTCAAAATGATGTTCATATAAGACCTCCTTCCTATGCGGGAAATTCAATTCTTTCGTGAGTTGTATCGGTATTATGTCAGACATAATACTATGCTAACATAAGAAAAACGCCCTTAATTCCTCAAAAATGAGAAGTTAAGGACGCATTATCTGCGCGGTTCCACCTTAATTGCCGTATCACGCGGCCGCTCGAATGCAGTTTTCATAAGGCGCAAAAAGCGGTTTCGCTCTCTGCCCTTTGGGACGCGCCTTGCAGCCGAAGGGCGCGCTCTCTGTACCCGTAAAGCAGTGCTACTTGTCTTTTTGCCGGCTTCGGCTCATTCCAAGCCAAAACTGCCTTCTATTATAGCGGATGCCCTTCCCTTTGTCAAGAGAATACGGTGCGCCCCGCATAATAATTTTTCAGGAATTCCCCCATCCCGTCCGAGACACCGCCGAGGCACTTCACATAGCCCGCATCGGCAAGCACGATCTCCCGCTCGGCACACTCTCTGCCCGTGAGGCGGGAAAGACGGAGCCTTCTAAAATTTTCCCCGTAAACCTCCGACTCCTTCAAGTAGACGGTGCGGCGGCTCTCCTGCACGAGAAATGTACTGAAATTGATGAGATCTCTTTTCGAAAACTCCTCGGGGATATACGCCGCGATGCGCTCCCACTTTTCCCGAAGCTCCCCCATGCGGAAGGCAAACAACCCGTCGAGGCAGTACTCCTTCTCGCTCGCAAGGCGGGGCAGGATATACTGCCTGTCCCCTTCGAGGTCCGCCGCGATGAGCGCGGAAAGCAGCAGCGCGCGCTCCCGCTCCCCGAGCCCCACGCGCACGCACCCGTCGAGGAAGCGGTATTTATACCCCACCGCGACGATCTCCGTCATGCGCTCTAAAAGGACGGGCAGCGCTAAACTTTCCGCAAAGACGCGGCAGACGGCGCGCTCCCCCGAAACATCGAGCTCCGCCCTGTCCACTCCCTGCGCCCCGCTCACGCCGCTATAAAAATACGCCAGAAAACCGCTATGCTCCATGCGGTCGGATACAAGAAATTCCACAACGATATTGTATGCCGCTTTCTATCTTTTATTTCTCCTGCCCCCGATTTTGTGCCGCGAAATACCTGCATTTGCGTGACGCATATGTGAAATTTTTCTCCATTTGCAAAAAAACTCTTGACAAGCGAAAAATCGGCGCTAAAATAGAGGGCAAAAGAAAAAAGGAGGAAACTGCCATGCAGCGGCATTTGATTCAGCGCACGATCGCCCTTTTGACGGCGCTCATTTTAGCTTTCTGCCTCGTCTTTTCCTCCGCTTACTTCGGCGTCAATGCAGATCACGAATGCCTCTCTCCCGAGGACTGCCCGATCTGCACCGAGATGAGCCTGTGCAACGAACTCACGCACGCGCTCGGCTCCGCCGCCCCCGATGAAAAGGAGGAGCGCCCCCAAGCGCCCGTCTTCTCCGTCGAGCGCAGGCCCGCCTCTGCGGCTCCCCGCCGCTTTGCGCCCACGCCCGTCTCGCTCAAAGTCAAGATCACAAGGTAATTTCACGGCAAGGCAAACAAGTCTCGGCGCACCTTTTGTGCGCGGCTTTTGCGTGCGGAATGAGGCCTCCCGCACCGTTTGTCTTGCCGTTTTTGTCATCTTCTATACTCAATATTTTATATTATTCCAACTTATTTCTACAGATGACGATATGAAACACGCGATAAAGACCATGCTTTCCGTCCTTGCCGTCCTCGGCATTTTGCTTACGGGCGCGGGATGCGACTATGTGCTCAACGAACGCACCTTCTTTAAGACCATGACGAACATGCTCGCCTTCCCCTCCTCGTATATGGGCTCGACTATCGAACTTGACTGCTTTGTCTACGAGCTCACCGATGTGGAGAGCGGCGAAGAATACACCCTCGGCGTCCGCAAATGCTCTTCGGGCGTCGGCTGCACCTGCGGGAACGATACCATCATCGGCTTTATCCTCGATTACGACGGAGCTATCCCCGCAGCCAAAAATCAGAGCGAGGACACCAACGACAAGGCGTGGATCCACATCGCGGGCAAGCTCGAGAGCGAGACGCCCGAGACCATCGCGATCGCCGCCTATACGGACGGCGTCCCCAACGGGCAGACGGAATACATTCAGATGTTCCGCTTTTTGGTCAGCTCTTTGACTGCGATCGAAGACTATTCTTCGCTCGCCTACTATGTGACGGACTAAAATTCCGCCGCCAAACACATTTGGGCGGAATTTTCCGCCGCACGATTGATTCACTCGGAGACATTCTACACATGAAAGAAAAAACCATGGCGGCACGCCCCGCCAAACAGCTTTCCGCGCGCGACAGAAGGCGTTATGAAGACTTGAAGCGCGCCCGCGAAGAACAATACAAACACGCGCTTTCGCGCCTTTCCCCTCTGCTTCTTTCCGTCTTTTTGCTGAGCATCCTTTTGCTCGCGCTCTTCTTCTGCGACCTTTCCTACATCCATAACACCGACGTCGGACGCGAAGTGAGCGTCAGCTTCTGGTCGTACGCCCTTGCGACGGTCTCGGGCAGTTTTTCTTCCCCCGCCGCCGTGTTCGGCGACATCGCCGTCCCCTTCTACTACTACGCGGAGACGGGCACCGTCCTCACGGGCATTTTATCGCTCGTCCTCGTCATCGCGGCGCTTGCGCTCGCCGTCCTTTCCGCCGTCGTCTTTCTCAGGCGGAAGTACGACCTTCTCCCCCTTCTCCTCTTCGCGGCGGGCGTCACCGTGCTGCTGCTCGTCGGGAGCCTCATCTCCTCGCTCGCCCTCAACAGCTCTCAGATCCTGCCCGTTTATTGCAGCGGCAACCCTGCCTGCTCCATCCGCTCGGACGCATACTTCCCGCTCATCGCGGCGCTAGCCGTACTTAGCGTCGCTATCGTCGCCGCCGTGAAGTACCATTCTGCGCATGATATTTTGATTGGAAAGCGCCCCGTGCGCGCGGGAGGTGCGGCATGAAACTCAAAAAGTACCTCTGCACCCTCTTCGCCGCACTGACGGCGCTCACGCTCCTTCTAGCCTCGGGCTGCGACTTCTCCTCCGACGGCAAGCTCCACATCGTCTGCACCATCTTCCCGCAGTACGATTGGGTGCGCGAACTCACAAAAGGCGCTCAAAACGTCGAAGTCACCCTCCTCGAAGATTCGGGCGCCGACCTTCACAACTTCCAGCCCTCCGCCGCCGATAAAGTTTCTATCCTCAATGCCGATTTCTTCGTCTATACGGGCGGAGAGTCGGACGACTGGGCAAGAACGCTCCTTGAAAACGCCGAAAAGGACGTGCGCTCTCTCGACCTCATCGAAGCCCTCGGAGAGAGGGCGCTCACCGAAGAGGAGGGCATCGAAGAGAGCGGCGAGCACGGCCATGAGCACGAAGACGAGGTCGACGAGCACATCTGGCTCTCCGTGCAAAACGCAAAAGTGCTCGTTTCCGCCATCCAAGAGGAGCTCTGCGCCGTGGACGAAGGCAATGCCGCACTCTATCAGAGCAACGCGGCGTCCTATCTTGCAGAACTTTCCGCCCTTGACGAAGCGTTTGAAGAGACCGTCTCTTCCGCCAAGCGCTCCGTGCTCGTCTTTGCCGACCGCTACCCCTTCCGCTACCTCGCCCACGACTACGGCCTCACCTGTTATGCCGCTTTTTCGGGCTGTTCGGCGGAATCGGAGGCAAGTTTTGCGACCATCCTCGCGCTCGTCAAGCATGTCGAGGAGAATGCGCTCCCCTATGTGATGGTGCTTGAAAACAACACGCAGGGGATCGCAAAGCAGGTCATCGACAACACGAAGAGCAAAGACCAGGGCATCCTTGTGCTCAATTCGCTGCAATCCGTGACCCGTGAGGACATCGAAAGCGGGGCGACCTATCTCGGGCTCATGAAAGAAGATCTCGCCGTCCTGAAGACGGCGCTCAACTGAGGGAGGCAAGCGATGAACAATTCGCAAGAAGACGTGCTTCTCTCCTGCCGCGAACTTACCCTCGGCTATGAAAATCACGCCGTCGCTCAGAATATCTCCTTCGACGTCGTGCGCGGCGATTATCTTTGCATCGTGGGCGAGAACGGCAGCGGAAAATCCACCCTCGTCAAGACGCTCTTAGGGTTGCAGCCCCTGCTCGGCGGCACCATTTCGCACAGCCCTGCCTTAAAACGCTCCCCCATCGGGTATCTCCCGCAGCAGACGCCCGTCCAGCGCGATTTCCCCGCGACCGTCGAGGAGATCGTCCTCTCGGGCTTCCTCGCAAAGGCGGGGCTCCGCCCCTTCTATACGAAGAAAGAGAGGGCGCTTGCCGCAGAAAAGATGGAGCGGCTGGGCGTGACGCCCTTCCGCAAGCGGTGTTACCGCGAACTTTCGGGCGGGCAGCAGCAGCGCGTTCTGCTCGCGCGGGCGCTGTGCGCGACGGACACCATGCTGCTTCTGGACGAGCCCGTCGCGGGACTCGACCCCAAAGTCACGCAGGAGATGTATGAGCTCATCGAAGGGCTCAATCAAGAGGACGGCATCACCATCCTCATGGTCTCGCACGATATTGCCGCCGTCCTCGGCTATGCGACGCATATTCTGCATGTCATGCACGGGAGCTGTTTCTTCGGCACGACGGAAGAGTACCAAAAGAGCGAGGCGGGAAAACTGTTCGCAGGAGGCGATACACATGCTGCCTGAACTTCTTTCCGTCATGTCGTGGGAGGAATTTATCTCCTTCTTTCAGTATCCCTTCGTGTGGCGCGCCGTCGTCGTGGGCACGCTCATCGCCCTTGTGGCGGCGCTTTTGGGCGTGACGCTCGTCTTAAAACGCTTTTCCTTCATCGGGGACGGGCTTTCGCACGTCGCCTTCGGGGCGATGGCGGTCGCCGCCGTCGCGGGGCTCACCAATCAGATGATCGTCATTCTGCCCGTCACCATTTTGGCGGCGGTGCTGCTTCTTAGATCGGGGCGCAAAGCCAAAGTCAACGGCGATGCCCAGCTCGCCCTCATCTCCGTCTCCGCGCTTGCGATCGGATATCTCATCTATAATCTTTCGGGTTCTTCCAACGTTTCGGGGGATGTGTGCACGACGCTGTTCGGCTCCACCTCCATTTTGGAGCTCACCCCCTTCGACCTTTGGATGAGCGTGGGGCTCTCCGCCGCCGTCATCGTCGTCTTCGTACTGCTCTATCATAAGATCTTCGCCGTCACCTTCGACGAGACCTTTTACAAGGCTTCGGGCGTCAGAACAGAGCTTTACGACCTCATCATCGCCGTCGTCATCGCCGTCATCATCGTGCTCGCGATGGATCTTGTGGGCTCTCTGCTCATTTCGGCGCTCGTCATCTTCCCCGCACTCTCGGGCATGCGGCTCTTTCAGAGCTTCAAAAGAGTGACCGTCTTTTCCGCCGCCCTTTCCGTCGTCTGCACCGTTTCGGGGCTGCTGCTTTCCATCTGGCTCTCGACGCCCGTCGGCTCGACCATCGTCGCAGTCGATCTTGCGGCGTTTCTCGTGTGCTGCGCGATCGGGATGGCAGCAAAGCGCGCCTGAGGGCGGGTAATTTTGCCGAAAACCGCACATACTGCGGCTGCCGCAAAAAGCGGCACGGCGGCAAACGGCGCTTTTTATTGCTATCGGACTTTCGGGGGCACCCCCCGTCACGCGCCATATGCTGCCGTAAAACAAGTCTTTCGGACGGGAGCGAGGTCAATTGAATTTGACCTCGCTTTCGCCATGCTCCCGCACCCTGCCCGATCGAAGGCAGGGGCGGAGGCGGAGAGATGAGGGGCGCATATCGCTTGACAAAAAAGGTGCGGAAGAGTAGAATTATATGGTAATTTTTTATTTATGAGGTCATTCATTCTATGGACATCAAAGCGGTAGAACGCAAGTGGCAGAGCTTTTGGGAGAAGTCAAAGAACATCGGCTACGACCCCAAGAGCGACAAGCCGAAGCACTACGTTCTTGAAATGTTCTCCTACCCCTCCGGGGCGAAGCTGCACATCGGGCACTGGTACAACTACGGTCCCACCGATTCCTATGCACGCTTCAAGCGGATGCAGGGCTACAACGTCTTCCAGCCCATGGGCTTTGACGCCTTCGGCCTGCCCGCGGAAAACTATGCCATCAAGACGGGCGTCCACCCCAAGGACTCCACCGAAAAGAACATCGAGACGATGGAAGGTCAGCTGCGCGCCATGGGCGCCATGTTCGACTGGTCCGCGGAGATCAAGACCTGCGACGAGAGCTATTACAAGTGGACGCAGTGGATGTTTTTGCAGCTCTATAAGAAGGGGCTCGCATACCGCAAGGAAGCGCCCGTCAACTGGTGCCCTTCCTGTCAGACCGTGCTCGCGAACGAGCAAGTCGTCGAGAACTGCTGCGAACGCTGCGGCACGCCCGTTGTGAGAAAGAACCTCACGCAGTGGTTCTTCAAGATCACCGAATATGCAGACGAGCTTTTGAGCGGGCTGGATACCCTCGACTGGCCCGAAAAGACCAAGGCGATGCAGCGCAACTGGATCGGCCGCTCCACGGGCTGTGAGATCGAATTCGAGTGCGAGACGGGCGACAAGATCCGCGTGTTTACGACGCGCTGCGACACCGTGTTCGGCGTCACCTATGTGGTGCTCGCGCCCGAACATCCCCTGGCGCGCAAGCTCGCAACGCCCGAACAAATGCAAGCCGTCGAGGAATACATCGACTATGCGGCGCGGGCGAGCGAGATCGACCGCCTTTCGACGACGCGCGAAAAGACGGGCGTGTTTACGGGCTCGTATGCCGTCAACCCCATGAACGGGAAGAAGGTGCCCGTCTATCTTGCAGACTATGTGCTCGCGACCTACGGCACGGGCGCGGTGATGGCGGTGCCCGCCCACGACGAGAGAGACTTCGCCTTTGCGACGAAATATTCCCTTCCCATCGTCAAGGTCATCGAAAACCCCAACGGCGAGACGGTGCTCCCTTACACCGAGGACGGCATCATGGTTGGCTCGCTCGAATTTGACGGGCTCATGGGCGAAGAGGCGAGAGAGGCTGTTGCCAAGCACCTTTCCAAGCTTTCGAAGGGCGGCAAGAAGATCAACTACCGTTTAAGAGACTGGCTCGTCTCCCGTCAGCGCTATTGGGGCGCGCCCATCCCCGTTGTGCACTGCCCCGTCTGCGGCGACGTGCCCGTACCCGAAAAAGATCTTCCCGTGCGGCTCCCCTATGACGTCGAGTTCCGCCCCGACGGGAAGTCTCCCCTTGCAAAGAACGAGAAGTTCATGCACACCGTCTGCCCCAAATGCGGCGGCGAGGCGATGCGCGATCCCGATACCCTCGATACCTTCGTGTGCTCGAGCTGGTACTATCTCCGCTATGCGGACGCGCACAACGACCGCGCGCCCTTCGACCGTGCTGCCGTCGATAAGCTGCTTCCCGTCGATACTTACGTCGGCGGTGCAGAACATGCCTGCATGCACCTTCTCTATGCGCGCTTCTTTACGAAGGCGCTGCGCGATATGGGGTATCTCGACTTTGACGAGCCTTTCAAGCGGCTCATCCATCAGGGCGTCATCTTGGGCCCCGACGGCAATCGCATGAGTAAGTCGCACGGAAACGTCGTTTCCCCCGACGAATATGTGGAGCAGTACGGTTCGGACGCCTTCCGCCTCTATCTCATGTTCGGGTTCTCCTACACCGAGGGCGGGCCGTGGAACGACGACGGCATCAAGGCGGTCGCAAAATTTTTGGACCGTGTGGAAAAGCTGGTTTTAAAAGTCAAGGAATACCCCGTGCCCGAGGGAGAAGCGCCCTTCGGCGCAGAGGAAAAGGCGCTCAACTATGCCCGCAATTTCGCCATTCAGAGAGTTGCGCGCGATATGGAAGCGTTCTCCTTCAATACGGCGGTGGCGCGGCTCATGGAGCTTGTGAACGCCGTCAACAAGTACGACGGTTTGACGAACAAGAACGTGGCGCTCCTCAAAGATACCGTGAAGGATCTTGTGCTGCTGCTTGCGCCCTGCGCCCCCCATACCTCGGAAGAGCTGTGGGAGATCATGGGCG
>DXAJ01000028.1 GCA_019117085.1 Candidatus Gallimonas gallistercoris | reverse complement strand
TATTGCGACCTCGGCGCCAGCACGGGCGGCTTTACCGACTGCCTTTTACAGCGCGGCGCGAAGTCGGTCGTCTGCGTCGATGTGGGAGAGAGCCTGCTTGCTCCTTCCCTCGCGTCCGATCCCCGCGTTGTGGTGATGGATAACACCAACGCGCGGTATCTCAAAAAGGCAGACCTTCCCTTTCCCGTGGACGGCGTTGTCTCCGATCTCAGTTTTATTTCCTTGTCGCTCGTCCTGCCTGCCGTCAGAGATATTTTGCCCGAAGGCGGCAAGGCGTTCGTCCTCTTCAAACCGCAGTTCGAGTGCGGAGGGAAGGGGCTTCAAAAGCGCGGCATTCTTCCCGTTTCCCGCCATGCGGCGCTTTTAGATGTGTTTTACGATACGGCTTCGGCACTTTCGCTATCGCCGCAGAAGATCGTCAATGCGCCTCTTCGTCCGCAGAAGAATGTCGAATACGTTGTCCTTTTGCAAAGGGGCGGGGAAGCTATCCCAAAATATCGGTTTTTAGCGCAGGCGGCGCGCCTTTTATAAGGCGCGTTTTTCTTTATGCTTTTTTTCATTTTCCTGCGTATATTTTTCTGTTTTTTTCTGCCAAACATGTGTAAATTATGTAAAATCATTCGTAAAATTCCTCTAAGCTCTTGCATTTATAAGTTTTTTCCTGTATAATAGGGGGAAATGAAAGTCGGAGTTTTATACAATCGGGATCGCGTGAGCGAAGGTTCCTTTCCCGCCATTGCCGAACGCTTTGCGCGCGGCGGTGCGGAAGCGGTGCTCTTTTCTTCACCCGAAGAGATCGAAGGGGTCGACTGCCTCCTCATTTTGGGCGGCGACGGCACCGTGCTCAGGGCGAGCAAACCCGCATCGCTTTATCAGATCCCCATCGTCGCCGTCAATTACGGCACGCTGGGCTTTTTGACGGAGTTCAAGCGCGGGGAGTTGGATGCTGCGGTCGATTTTATCCTTTCGGGCAAGCACGTCGTCTTAAAGCGAACCATGCTCGAAGTCGTCTTCCGCGGCAAGAGCACGCACTGCCTCAACGAGCTCGTCTTATCGCGCCCCGTTTCGCCCGAAGCGGACAGCAGGCTCGTCAAGATCTGCGTGCGCATCGACGGAAAGGAGGCGGGCATATTTTCGGCGGACGGGCTCATCCTTTCCACGCCGACGGGTTCGACCGCCTATTCGCTCTCAGCGGGCGGGAGCGTGATGTCGCCCGATTGCAGGACGTTCGAACTTACGCCCATCTGCGCGTTTTCGCTTCGGAGCAGGCCCATCGTCTGTTCGGACGGGAGCACGCTCCGCTTTACGGCGGAAGGGCACGGCGGAGGGCTTTTGCTGCACGGCGACGGGGTCTTCCTCGGGGAATTGGATCGGGGCGAAGAGCTCGTCGTCCGCCGCTCCGAGCGCGTCGCAACGTTTTGGGTCAAGGACGAAGGAGATACCTTCCGCCGCCTGACCGAGATCATCAACGGATAACATAGGGGAGAGATCATATGCTGAGGAATGCAAGACACAACAAGATCTTAGAACTCATCGAAGAAAAAGAGATCGAGACGCAGGAGGAGCTCTGCAAAGAACTTGCAGAGGCTAACTTTGCGGTGACGCAGGCGACCGTTTCGCGCGATGTGCGGGAGCTTCGCCTCTTTAAAGTGGCGGGCACCAAGAAGCGCTATCGCTATGCCGCCATCGGCAAGGGGGAAGAGGAGCTTTCCGATAAGATGCGCTCCCTCTTTCAGGCGTGCATCGAGAGCATCCAGACGGTGGGCAACATCGTCGTCACCAAGACACTCAACGGCAACGGCGCCAATGCGGGCGTCATCATCGATATGCTCAAATATCAGGAGATCGTGGGCAGCATCGCGGGGGACGACACGGTGTTTTCCCTCTGCAAGACGGCGGAGGATGCCGAGACCGTGCGCGGGCGGCTGGAGCGCCTCGCGGGGAATTAAACGATGCTGAAAACGCTCTATCTCAAAAATATCGCCCTCGTCGATGAGGCGGAGATCGCCTTCTCGGAAGGGCTCAACGTGCTTTCGGGCGAGACGGGCGCGGGCAAATCCGTCATTCTCGACAGCATCGATTTCGTCCTCGGCGCCAAAGCCGACAAGGGGATGATCCGTTCGGGGCAGAGCGAGTGTTCGGTGCGTGCCGAGTTCACCTGCGAGCCCGAACTTCTGCGCCCCGTCCTTGAAGAGCTCGACCTCGAAGAGAGCGATGCGCTCCTTATCGTCCGCCGCCTGAATGCCGACGGCAGGGGTTCGCTCAAAGTCAACGGCTGCCCGATGACGGCGACCATGCTGAGGAAGCTCACCTCGCAGCTCGTGGACGTCCACGGGCAGAGCGAGCATTTCTTTTTGCTCAAAGAAACCAACCAGCTCCGCCTGCTCGATCAGATCGCGGGGACGGAACAAGAACGCGCGGAAGTTGCTTCCCTGTTGAAGGAGCGCCGTGCGTATGCGGAAAAGCTTTCCTCCCTCGGCGGAGACGAAGGCGAACGCGAACGCCGCGCCGATATCCTGCGCTTTCAGATCGACGAACTCGAAAACGCCGCCCTCAAAGAGGGAGAAGAGGAAGAACTGACGGCGCTCCGCACCAAATATCAGAACGCCGAGAAGATCTTAGGCGGACTCAGGACGGTGCGCGACGCGCTCCTTTCGGACGGCGGAGCTTCGGACGCCGTGAATACCGCTCACCGCGGGCTCATTTCCATTGAAAAGTACGGCGATTACGCCGCTCTTTCCGAACGGCTGGAGAGCGCGCTTGCGGAGATCGAGGACATCGGCGAGACGGCGGAATCGCTTGCCGAAGAGCTCGACATCGACGAGCGGGAGGCGGAGCGCGTGGAAAACCGCCTCGACGAGATCAAATCGCTCAAAAAGAAGTACGGTGGCTCGGTCGAAGAGGCGCTTAACTTTCTTTCCCGCGCGAAGGAGGAGCTGCAGCTGCTTGAAAACAGCGCCGAGGAGTGCGAAAAGCTCAAAGCGCTGCTCGATGGCAACGCAAAGAAGCTGTATTTTGCGTGCGAGGCGCTCACGAAAAAGCGCAAAGAGGGCGCGGAAGGCTTTACGCGGCGGGTCACGGAAGAGCTCAAAACGCTCAATATCCCGTCCGCCCGCTTCGAGATCGCCTTCGACCCTTATTCGGAAGAAGACCTCCCGCGCGCCCATGCGGAGGGTTTGGACCGCGTCAAATTCCTCTTTTCCGCCAATGCGGGCGAGCCCGTCAAAGAGCTCGGCAAGATCATCAGCGGCGGCGAGATGAGCCGCTTCATGCTGGCGGTCAAGGCGCAGCTCTCTTCGATCGGAACCATCGGAACGTACATCTTCGATGAGATCGACGCGGGCATCGGCGGCAAGACGGCGCGCGTCGTGGCGGAAAAATTTGCAGACATCGCGAAAACCACGCAGATCATCGCCGTTTCGCACCTTGCGCAGATCGCGGCGTTTGCCGACAGACAGTTCCTCATCGAAAAGAAGGAGGAGGGGGGAAGGACGTTCTCCCGCATCCGCCCTCTCGAAGAGGAAGAGCGCGCGGGGGAGCTTGTGCGTCTTTTGGGCGGCGAGCAGGGCGGCTCGGCGCTCATGCATGCCGAAGAGCTCCTAAAAAACGCCCGCGCCTATCGCTCGGAAAGGGCATCCTGAAAAATCCGAATAATCTGTTTGCGGCCTGCGCAAAGTAATCTCATAGGAGGAGTTATCTTCTCGGGAGGACTTATGCGCAGGCTGGAATTTTATCAAAGACCGCATTGGAAACGCGGCTTGGCGGGCGTGTGCGCGGCGGCGTTCCTGTGCGCGGCGGCGTTCCTGTGCGCGGCGGGCGTGGCGGAACGCTGCTTGGAGGCGGACGCTGCGGCGGCGGAATATTATATCGGAGGCATGGCGGCGGGGTTTACTCTCCCTGCGGGAGGCGTTCAGATCGTGGAACTGAGCTCCGTCGCGTGCGAGGAGGGCTCCCGCCGTCCTGCGGAGGAAGCGGGGCTCAAGGCGGGCGATCTCATTCTTGCGGCGGATTCGGTCGCCCTCGACAGCATCGAAGATCTTACGGCGGCCTTGGAGCGGAGCGGCGGAAAGGAAATGCGGCTCACCCTTTCGCGCGACGGAAAGACCATGGAGCTGGGCGTACTTCCCGCCAAAGACAAGAAGACGGGAAAATTTAAGATCGGCGTGCTCATCCGCGATACGCTTTCGGGCATCGGCACCATTACCTATATCGAAAAGGACAGCCTGCATTTCGGGGCGCTCGGTCACGGCGTGAGCGAAGGACCTGTCTCCGACGCGTCCGAAGCGAAGGTGTTTGCCTGCAATGTCATCGGCGTCAACAAGGGGACGCGCGGCAAGGCGGGGGAGCTTAAGGGGCTCTTTTTGAACGATCTGCAGATCGCCCGTGCGGAGCATTTCTGCGGCACGGGGCTTTTCGGCACGTTTGCGGGCGGTTACGATTTTTCTGCGTGCGAGACGGCTCAGATCGCGCCCGTTTCCGAAGCGACGATCGGAAAAGCCGTCATCTATTCGACGGTGGACGGGACACAGCCCCAAGCGTATGAGATCGCTATCGCCAAAGTGGACGCGAACGACCGCGACAACAAAAATTTTGTCATCAAAGTGACGGACGAAGCGCTCATCGAAGAGACGGGCGGCATCGTGCAGGGGATGAGCGGCAGCCCCATCCTGCAAAACGGAAAGCTCATCGGCGCGGTGACGCACGTCTTTTTGAACGATCCCACGCGCGGATACGGCATCTCCATCGAGCGTATGATGGCGGGGGAGCGGGAACGTTGAGGCATATTTTACGAAAGTCTTCACAAAATAGGGGCATGAAGAAAATGACGATCGCGGCGGCGTGCGTGTTTGCGGCGCTTGGCTGCCTGGGGAATGCCTCGCCCGTACAAACCGAGGCGAAGGCGGTCTATGTGTGCGATGCGGACAGCGGGACGCCCGTTTCCGCCTCGGCAGAGACAGATCATCTTCCTATCGCGAGCATGTGCAAGGTGATGACGCTGCTTCTCGCTTTTGAAGCGGTGGATGAGGGCGAATTGAAGTTGGATGAACAGATCGAAGTCAGCGAACATGCGGCGGGCATGGGCGGTTCGCAGGTCTTTCTCGATGCGGGGCTCTCCTATCCCGCGGGGGAACTTTTAAAGAGCATCGCCGTCTGCTCTGCGAATGATTCGTGCGTGGCGGTCTCCGAACGGCTTGCGGGCAGCGAAGATGCCTTCGTGGAGCGCATGAACGAGCGGGCGTGCGAGCTGGGGGCGGCGGATACGCTGTTTGCCAATTGCACGGGGCTCCCGCGCGAACCGCAGTACTCCTGTGCGAGGGATGTCGCCCTGATGCTGCGGGAGCTCATCAAGCATGAGACCTTTTTTTCCTATGCGGGCGTGCGGCTTGAAGATTTCCATCATCCCGACGGACGTGTGACGACGATGACGAACACCAACAAGCTTTTGCGCGGCACCTGCGGCTGCGACGGCGGAAAGACGGGTTTCACGCAGGAGGCGGGCTTCTGCCTTGCCGCGACGGCGAAGCGGAACGACACGCGCCTTATCTGCGTCGTCATCGGAGCAAAGAGTTCGGACGGGCGCTTTGAAACCGTCTCCCGTTTTCTCAACGAGACGTTCGCGAGCTATGAGCGTAAGATCGCGGCAGCGGCGGGCGAGCCCGTGGGGCAGGGGGTCGCCGTCAAGGGGAGTGTGACGCGCTCGATCGGCGTTGCGCCCGAACGTTCGCTCGGCGTCTTTCAGAAGAAGGGCGATCGGGGCGAGGTCCAAACCGAGCTCGTTTTGCCCGCCGCCGTCGGCGCGCCGATACGGCAGGGAGACCGCGTGGGAGAGATCGTCCTCATGAAAGACGGCGTGGAGATCGACCGCTGCGCTCTCGTAAGTTTGGAAAATGCCGCGCGGTATTCGTACGGAGAAGCCTTCCGCGAAGGGGCAAGACTCTGGAATTGACGCGTTAGCATAGTATTATGTCTGACATAATATCGGAATTTTGCTCAGGATGCAGAAAACATGAAGAAAAGAGACCCGCAGCGATATGCGGGTTTTTCTTGACGCAAACGCCTTCCCCGTGGTATAATCTTGTAAGATTCTAAGGAAGGAACGCATATGAATACGAGAGATACTTTAAAGGTCAACGCGGCGGGGCACCTCGAGATCGGTGGCGCCGATTGCACGGAGCTTGCGAAGAAGTTCCAAACGCCGCTCTATGTCTTTGATGAGGCATATATCCGCAAGATGATGGCGCTTTATCGCGATACCATCAACGAAGAATACGACGGCCACGGGCTCGTTTTATATGCCTCGAAGGCGTTTTCCTGCAAAGCGATGTATGCGATCGCAAAACAGGAGGGCATCGGCGTCGACGTCGTTTCGGGCGGAGAGCTCTATACGGCGCTCTCGGCTGGATTCCCTGCGGAAAAGATCTATCTTCACGGCAACAATAAACTTCCCTATGAGCGCCGGGAAGCGCTGGATGCGAAGATCGGCGGGATCGTCGTTGACGCCTATACCGAAGCGGACGCGCTCGATCGGGAAGCGCAGGAGCGCGATATGGTGCAGGACGTCCTCATCCGCGTCAATCCCGGGGTGGAAGCGCACACGCACGCTTTTGTGCAGACGGCGACGCCCGATTCTAAATTCGGCTTTTCCGCCGCCGACGGCGCGGCTCTTGCGATGACCCGCCACGTCCTTTCCAAAAAATATCTGCGCCTTCGCGGCTTTCATTGTCATATCGGTTCGCAGATCTTCGAAAAGCAGTCCTTCGTTCTCGCCGCCGAGAAAATGTGCGCTTTTATGGAGAAGGTCAAAGCAGAAACGGGCTTTGAAGCTGATACCCTCGACCTTGGCGGCGGGTTCGGCATCTGGTATACGGATGAGGATGCGAAACTCCCCGTAGATGGCTATAAGGGCTATCTTTCGGCGCTCATTTCGGCTCTCAAAAGCGAATGCGAGGCGCGCGGGCTCAAAAAGCCCTATCTTCTCATCGAGCCCGGCCGCTCCATCGTGGGGGAAGCAGGCATCACGCTCTACACCGTGGGCGCCATCAAAGAGATCCCCGGCGTCCGCAAATATCTTGCAGTGGACGGCGGCATGTTCGATAATCCCCGCTATTGCCTGTATCAGTCCAAATATACGGCGGTGCTTGCAAACCGCGCCTTAGAACAGCCGACGGAGCGCGTCGCTATCGCGGGCAAATGCTGCGAGAGCGGAGACCTCATCGGCCTCGATTTCAACCTTCCCAAGGCGAAGGAGGGCGATCTTATTGCCGTATTTTCGACGGGCGCCTACAACTATTCGATGGCGAGCAATTACAACCGCAACATGATCCCGCCCGCCGTGCTCGTCAAAGACGGCAAAGCGCGCTATATCGTCAGGCCGCAGAGTTATGAAGACCTCGTCCGCAACGACGTCGTGCCCGAAGACTTTGAAAAATAAATTTTAAGACACGAATTTAATCCCGAAAAGCCCGTTTGAAAGCGGGCTTTTTGCGTTTATAAATACGTTGACAAAATTTCGCCGCATCGGCGCACGGCGCGCGGGCGGCCATTCAAGGAGTACTACGGGTTATGGAAAGACAGGGCAATATCAGGATCGCAAGCGAAAATATGATGCCCATCATCAAAAAGTGGCTGTATTCGGATAAGGACATCTTTTTGAGGGAGATCGTCTCCAACGCATCGGATGCTATCACGAAGTATAAAAAGCTCGTCTCGCTCGGCGAAGCTGCGGAAGACGAACGCTATCAGATCGTCGTCACGACGGACGACAAGGCGGGAACGCTGACCGTCGAAGACAACGGCATCGGTATGACCGAAGAGGAAGTGGAAAAATACATCACGCAGATCGCCTTCTCGGGTGCTGCGGATTTCCTCGAAAAGTACGAGAAAGCGGGCGGAGAGGGCATCATCGGTCACTTCGGCCTCGGCTTTTATTCCGCATACATGGTCTCGGACAACATCGAGATCTTCACGAAATCCTACCGCGAAGGGAGCAAGGGCGTGCATTGGCAGTCGGACGGCAACAGCACTTACACCATCGGCGAGTGCGACAAGCAAACGTGCGGCACCAAGGTCGTCATGCATCTTGCGGAGGGCGAGAAGGAGTTCGCAAGAGAGAGCGAAGTGAGAAAGCTTCTCAACAAGTACTGCTCCTTCATGCCGTATGAGATCTTTTTGAACCCCAAGCCAGAGGAAGAGCTCAACAAGGATCTGAAGGAAGGGGAAGAGCCCAAAAAGAATACGCCCGTCAACACGACGGAACCGCTCTATCTCAAACAGCCCAAGGATTGCACGGAGGAGGAATATAAAGACTTCTACCGCCATACTTTTGCAGATTTCAACGAACCGCTCTTCTGGATCCACCTCAACATGGAGTATCCTTTCCGCCTGAAAGGCATCCTCTATTTCCCCAAGGTGAGAAAGCAGGTGGAGCTCGAACGCGGGCAGGTCAAGCTCTATTGCAACCAGGTGTTCATCGCCGATAACATCAAGGAAGTCATCCCCGAATTCCTGATGCTTTTGAACGGCGTTATCGACTGCCCCGACATCCCGCTCAATGTATCGCGTTCCTTCCTTCAAAATGATGCGCAGGTGCAGAAGATCGCAAAGCACATCACCAAGAAGGTGGCGGATAAGCTCAAGGAGCTCTACCGCGACGATAAGGAAAAGTACGAGAATTGCTGGAACGATCTTGCGACGTTCGTCAAGTTTGGCTGCGTCAAGGACGATAGATTCTACGATCAGGTCAAGGATATCGTCATCTACAAAAACCTCGAAGGCAAATACGTTCCTCTTCCTTCCATGTTCGGCGAAGAGGTCTCGGAAGAGGACGCTAAAAACGGCAAAGAGCCGCAGTCCGTCTACTACGTCTCCGACGAAAAGAAGCAGGCGCAGTATATCAAAATGTTCAAAGACGCGGGGCTTGACGCCATCGTCTGCGATACCTATATCGACCCGCATTTCATCAGCTACATCGAGTATAAAAATCCTACCCGCGTGCGCTTTTTGCGCATCGACGCCGATATTGCGGGCGCGCTCAAAGAGACGGGCGAGGAGAATGCCGATGAGGCGAAGGAGATCCGAGGCATCTTTGAAAAGGCGCTCGAGGGCAAGCACGTCAAAGTGACGGCGGAAAAGCTCAAAGACGCCGACGTGCCCGCCGTCGTCAACGTTTCCGAATTCATGCGCAGGATGTCCGAAATGAACTCTTTCTATATGATGGGAGATAGCGCGGCGGACGTGACGCTCGTCGTCAATCTGTCGAGCCCTGCCGTGCAGGCGCTCAAAGGTGCGGACGAGGAGGCGCAGAAACTCTCCGTCATGCAGATCTACTACCTTGCGATGCTCGCCTACAAGCAGCTTTCGCCCGAAGAACTAGCGGAATATACGCGCAATCAGAACGAGCTCATCAAAAAGTATCTCGGGAATTAAAAAAATTTCTGTAAGGGCCTTGACATTCCCGCGTGAAGCGCGTATAATGATACTCGGCACTTAAGTTTGATACCTGTTTGAACACGAAGCGTGATCGATAGCGCAACGCAGAAAAGGTCTTTCAGGCGGCGCCACAGGAGGTATTTTTGTGAACGGAACTGTGAAATGGTTCAACGACGGGAAAGGTTATGGGTTTATTTCCAACGACGAGGGGGGTGACGATATCTTCGTTCACTTCTCCGCCATCCAGACGGAGGGATTCCGCACATTGAAGGAAGGGCAGAAGGTCTCGTTTGAGGCGGAGCCCGATCCCAAGGACAGCGGAAAGCTCCGTGCGGTGAATGTAGTCCCCCTTTCCTAAGGCAAGGCGCGGCGGCACTTTCAACTTATATTGAAATTCTACTGCGAAAAAACACGGCTTATCCGCCGTGTTTTTTCATGCTGCGGGAAGAGGGGTGACGCCGTTTGAAGGGCGCGGCTGTTTCGGGGCGCACCATTTTTCGGAGCGGCGGCATACGATGGGGTATGTTTTCCGAACTCTTTGCGGGCGGCGTCTATTTTGTCGGGATCGGCGGAGTGAGTATGAGCGCGCTCGCCCGTCTTCTGAGCGCGCACGGCGTCCGTGTGCGCGGGAGCGACGCCGCCGAGGGACCGTTTCTCTCTATGCTGAGAAAAGCGGGAATTCCCGTATCTCTCGGCTGTGAAGAAATCATTTCGGAAGACACCGTGGTCTTTACGGGCGCCGTGGACGGGAACCATCCGCAGCTCGCTGCGGCAAGACGGGCGTGAAAACGCCTGCTGCCGCGTGCAGAACTGCTCGGCATGATCGCAGAGCGGTTCAAACGGACGGTCTCCTTCGCGGGCTGCCACGGCAAGACGACGGCGACCGCCATGCTCTCGCACATCCTCTGGGGAAGGCTTCCCTTTACCTGCCATATCGGCGGGGAAGACCTGACGCTCTCCAATTATCACGCGGAAGGGGCGGACGTCTTCGTGACGGAAGCATGCGAATTTCAGCGCAGCTTTCTGTCGCTGAAAAGCAGCATCGCGGTCGTCCTCAACATCGAGCTCGATCACACCGACTGTTACCATAGCGAAGAGGAGCTCTTTGCGGCCTTCCGTGAGTTTGCGGAGCGGGCGGATCGCGTCATCGTCAATGCCGACGATGTACGGGCGCGCAGCCTGCCTCACGCACTCTCGTTCGGGCTGTGTTCGGGCGAGATCCGCGCTTCCGCACTCAAAAGCAGCGGGGAGCGCTATTCCTTCACGGTGACGGAAAAGGGCGTTCCGCTCGTCCGCGTGCAGCTCGCTGTCGCGGGCAAAGTGCATATCTATAATGCGCTCGCCGCCTTTGCCGCCGCCCGCCTTTTGGGGCTTGCGCCGCAGGAGATCGCCGACGGTCTCTCCTCCTTCCGCGGGGTAAAGCGCCGCTTTGAACGCATCGGCTTCTTTCACGGCGTTCCCGTCATTTCGGACTATGCCCATCATCCGCGGGAGATCGCGGCGACCATTCAGACGGCGCAGGCGGTCGCGGAAGGGACGGTGCAGGTCGTCTTTCAGCCGCACACCTATACGCGGACGCGCGATCTCATGGAAGATTTCGTCGCGGCGCTGAAGGCGGCGGAAAGTCTTGTCGTTTACCGCACCTATGCGGCGCGGGAGAAGTTTCTCTTTTCGGGCAGCGCGGTCATGCTCACGGCCCGCCTTCCCGAGGCCTCTTATGTGCAGTCGCCCGAACGGCTTTGGCGCGTGCTTGCGGAGAGGATAAAACCCCGCGATCTCATCCTCGTGTTGGGAGCGGGGGATCTCGATGCGATCGTGCGGGAAATGCTTCAAAAAACGCCCTCCCGGTGAGTTGGCGGGAGGGCGGTATTTTATATTTCGATGGGTTTTTCTTTCTTCTGTCTTGCAATGAGATAATCGACGAGCTGTCTTGCCCTGCGGGGAGAGCGTCCGCCGCGGACGAGCGCCCAGCGTTCGGCGACGGCGTCGAGCGCATCGCCCGAGAGCAGTACGCCGTCCTCCGAGGCGAGCGCGCGCACGATCTTGAGATAGGTCTCTTTGTTGGTCGCCGAGAAGAGCACCGTGATGCCGAAGCGGTCGGAAAGAGACAGAAGCTCCTGCTCGTTCTCTTCGCGGTGCATGCTGTTCTCGCGGGCGGAAACGCTCTCTTCGACGATGTGGCGGCGGTTGCTGGTCGCTACGATCATCACGTTGTCGGCATGTCCTTCGGCGCTCCCCTGTAAAGCAGTTTTGAGCGAGGAGATGCGGTCGTCGTGCTCGCTCAAAGAGAAGTCGTCGATGAAGACGAGAAAGCGGAGCGGGATGGAAGAAAGATAAGATTTGAGTTTGGGCAGATGCCCGACGTTTTCTTTTGCGATCTCCACGAGGCGGAGCTTCTGCGGGAAGAAATTTTTCACCATCGCATGGACGGTGGAGGACTTGCCCGTACCTCTGTCGCCGTAAAGGAGCATGTCGGAATAGGGCAGTCCGCGCACAAAGTTTTCCAGGTTATCATATACCTGCGCTTTTTCGTGTTCATACCCTTTGAGGTCGCCGAGCGAGAGGGCGGAAGGGGAGCGCACGGGGATGAGCTCGTCTTCTGTTGTCCAGCAGAATTCCGCCGAAGAGATGAATTTGCCGTAACCCGAACTCTGATAGAAAGAATAGAGAAGGTTGGCTGCCTTTTCATCCCAATTCACGAGCGGCGCGGAGGGCTTTCCCATGTTGAAGTCGGGTGAGGAAAATTCGAGCGCGCGGCCGATCTCCGCGAGGTCGCAGATATAGGCGCGCTTTAAGTAAGGAGAGATGTTCCCTCCCGCTGCACAGGCGCGCGAGAACGCGTTTTCGTCGTGGACGACGAGTTCCTTGACGTACTCCGAAAAATTGTTCTCCGCACCCCGTTCGAAGAGTTCGTGCAGGAAGCCTGCGCGGGCGGAAAGGTCGCCGTTGCGGTAGGCGCGGAAAGCGGCGACAACGGGATCTTGCAGGATCCCCGAAAGTACGGTGAGTTCCAAAAAGGTCTGTTCGTTCATGTTGCTTCCTGTCCGGTCTTTTTTTCGTTGTCCATTATAATGCACCTGCGCAAAAAATGCAACAAAAAGGCGTAAATTATTCGCCGTTCGCTTGACGAAACGGGGCGGGGAGCGTATAATATACAGAAAAAGCAAGTTTCGGAGGTAAATTATGGCACACAAGATATATGATCCCGAGACGGAGACGCCCAGGATCTTCCACGAAGCAGACTGCGATCTTCAAAGACTCAGCGGCAAGACCGTCGCCATCATCGGCTACGGCAGCCAGGGTCATGCACACGCGCTCAATCTGAAAGACAGCGGCGTGCACGTCATCATCGGCCTGAGAGAGGGCGGCAAGAGCTACCCCAAGGCGATCGAGGCGGGCTTTGAAGTCTATCCCGTTGCGGAAGCCGCAAAGCGTGCGGACATCATCATGATGCTCACGCCCGACGAGCGCATGGCAGATATCTATCGCGAGAGCGTCGCTCCCAACCTTTCCGAGGGCAAGTACCTTGCGTTCGCGCACGGCTTTAATATCCACTTCAAGCAGATCGTTCCTCCCGCAAACGTCAACGTGTTCATGATCGCGCCCAAGGGCCCCGGTCACACGGTGCGCAGCGAATATGTCGAAGGTCACGGCGTGCCCGACCTTGTTGCCGTCTATCAGGATCCCTCGGGCGATACGATGGACATCGCCCTTGCCTATGCGCTCGGTATCGGCGGCGCGCGCGCGGGCGTCCTCGAGACGACCTTCAAGTGCGAGACGGAGACCGACCTCTTCGGCGAGCAGGCAGTGCTCTGCGGCGGCGTCACCGCGCTCATGAAGGCGGGTTTCGAAACGCTTGTCGAGGCGGGCTACGATCCCAGAAACGCATACTTCGAGTGCATCCACGAGATGAAGCTCATCGTCGACCTCATTTACAGCGGCGGCTTCAAGAAGATGCGCTACTCCATTTCCGATACGGCAGAGTTCGGCGACTATGAGACGGGAAAGCGCCTCATCACCGACGAGACCAAGAAGGAGATGAAGAAGGTGCTCACCGAGATCCAGGACGGTACGTTCGCTTCTAAGTGGATCTCCGAGAACAAGAGCGGCGGCCGCGCACACTTCAACGCATGCCGCGAGCGCGAAGCGGCGCACGAGCTTGAAAAGGTGGGCGAAGAACTCCGCGAACTTTATTCCTGGAACAAAGAGGACAAGTACAGCGAAGTCAAGTAACACCCAAAAATGCAGCATACATCCCGGAAGAATGTCTCCCGGGATGTATTT
This sequence comes from Candidatus Gallimonas gallistercoris, assembly GCA_019117085.1. Classification (GTDB taxonomy): domain Bacteria; phylum Bacillota; class Clostridia; order Christensenellales; family Borkfalkiaceae; genus Gallimonas; species Gallimonas gallistercoris. The sequence goes on along the minus strand of DXAJ01000028.1, from coordinate 12,187 downwards.
TTGCGAAGAGGGAGGAAGGCCTGCTGCACCCGTTCCGCGCTTTTTCGCGCGTAAAATGGAAAAGTGTGCCAAAAAACTTTCAGAAAATAAGACGAAGCGCAAAAATTTCCTAAAATTAAGCGGAATAATTGCAAATTGGGTATTGAAATTCGGAGCGGGATATAGTATAATATCATTGTGCGGTGCGGCGATCGCACCACAAGATACAGTACCTTTGCAGAAATGCGAAGAAGGGGGTCTCATGAGCAAAGAGCAACAAATGAGCAAGCAATTCGATGTGAGCAAAGAGACGGATTTCCCGCTCTATCTCTATCACCACGGCAAGAACGACCGTATTTACGAGATCTTCGGCGCCCACAAGCAGACGGAGAACGGCGAGGAAGGGTATATGTTCCGCGTCTGGGCTCCGCACGCCAAGAGCGTTTCCGTCGTCGGTGACTTCAACGGCTGGAATACCGAAGCCAACGTCATGCAGCGCATGGTGGACGGGGAGACGTTCGAACTGTTCATCCCCGGTCTCAAACAGTACGACGTCTATAAATACTGCGTTACGGCGGCGGACGGCAGGCAGCTCATGAAGGCCGATCCCGTCGGCTTCCACACCGAAACTCCGCCTGCGAATGCGTCCAAGCTCTACGACCTCGAGGGGTACGAATGGAAGGACGGCGCTTATCTCGATGCGCTCTACAAAAAGAATGTCTACTCCTCGCCGATGAACATCTACGAGGTCAATCTGCTCTCGTGGAAAAAACACGACGACGGAAATTATTATTCCTATCTCGACCTTGCGCGGGAACTTGTTCCCTATGTCAAGGAGATGGGCTATACGCACGTCGAATTCATGCCCGTGACGGAATTTCCCTTCGACGGTTCGTGGTGGTACCAGGTGACGGGCTACTTTGCCGTGACTTCCCGCCTCGGTACGCCCAAAGATTTCATGGCGCTCGTCGATGCATTCCACAATGCGGGGATCGGCGTCATCCTCGACTGGGTGCCCGCGCACTTCCCCAAGGATGCGCAAGGTCTCTATGAATTTGACGGACAGCCTCTTTACGAGAGCAGCCAGTGGGACAGGATGGAACACAAGAGCTGGGGCACCCGCCGCTTTGACTACGGCAGGAACGAAGTGCTTTCCTTCCTCATCTCTTCCGCCTGCTTCCTGTTCGATAAATTCCACTGCGACGGTCTGCGCGTGGATGCCGTAGCGTCCATGCTCTATCTCGATTACGACAAGCGGGAAGGGGAATGGGTCCCCAACATCTACGGCGAGAACAAAAACCTCGAAGCGATCGCATTCTTGCGCAAGCTCAACGAGGCGGTGTTCCTGCGCTATCCGCATGCGCTCATGATCGCGGAAGAATCGACCGCGTGGGGGCTCGTCACGAAGCCCGGTTCCGTGGGCGGTCTCGGGTTCAACTACAAGTGGAACATGGGTTGGATGAACGATATGCTCTCGTATATCAGCCTCAATCCCTTCTTCCGCATGAACAACCACAACAAGCTCACCTTCTCGATGATGTACGCCTTCTCCGAGAACTATGTGCTCCCCATCTCGCATGACGAAGTGGTATACGGCAAGTGCTCGCTCATCAATAAGATGCCAGGCACTTACGAAGAGAAGTTCGCAGGCGTACGCTCCTTCCTCGGCTACATGATGGCGCATCCCGGCAAGAAGCTCGGCTTCATGGGCTATGAGTTCGGACAGTTCAACGAGTGGGACTACCATAAGCAGCTCGATTTCTTCCTCGCCGACGAGTACGAGATGCACAGGAAGCTGCAGGAGTATGTCAAGGCGCTCAACGAGTTCTATGCTTCGACGCCAGCCTTCTTCGAGGTAGAAGATTCGTGGGATGGCTTCGAATGGCTCGCCGCCAACGACGCCGATAAGAATATCGTCTCCTTCATCCGCAGGGACAAGAAGGACAACGAGATCATCGCGCTCATCAGCTTCTCGGGCGCGGACAACCTCGGTTACTGGATGGGCGTCAACCAACGCGGCAAATACCGCATCATCTTCAACAGCGACGATAAGAAATACGGCGGCGACGGCAAACTCAAAAAGAGCGTCTTCACGGCGGCAAAGAAACCCAGCCACGGGAAGATGTACTCCGTCGTCATCGACGTGCCGAAGCTGACCTGCCTTTACTTCGTCAAGGAGCCCGATCCTCCGAAGGCAGAAAAGCTTCCTGCGGCAGCGCCCAAGAAAAAGCCCGCCACGGCTTCCGTAAAGGCGCCCGCAAAGAAGGCCGAGGCAAAGGCCGCTCCTTCCAAGAAGGCGGCGGAAAAGGTTGCGGAAGCGCCCAAGGCGGTCCCCGCAAAGAAGGCAACGGTGAGAACGGCGAAAAAGCCGGATCAGAAATAAGAAATCTAAAGGGGGCATAAGACATATGCAAAGAAAGAAAGAATGTGTCGCAATGTTGCTCGCAGGCGGTCAGGGAAGCAGACTGTACGCGCTCACGAACAAGATTGCAAAACCCGCAGTCGCCTTCGGCGCGAAGTACCGCATCATCGACTTCCCGCTGAGTAACTGCATCAATTCGGGCATCGATACGGTGGGCGTGCTCACGCAGTATGAACCGCTCGAGCTCAACGAGTATATCGGCAACGGCCAGCCGTGGGACCTCGACCGCGCATACGGCGGCGTGCACATCCTCTCGCCCTATCAGGCGAAGGTCAAGTCGTCCTGGTATGAAGGCACCGCAAACGCCATCTATCAGAACATGCACTTCATGAAGAAGTATAACCCCGACTATGTGCTCATCCTCTCGGGCGACCACATCTATAAGATGGACTACGCCAAGATGCTCAAAGCGCATATCGAGACGGGGGCGGACTGCACGATCGCGGCGATCGAAGTTCCCTTGAAGGAAGCTTCCCGCTTCGGTATCCTCAACACCAATCCCGACGGCTCCATCTATCAGTTCGAAGAAAAACCCAAGCAGCCCAAGAGCAATCTTGCCTCCATGGGTATCTACATCTTCACGGCGCAGAAGCTGTTTGACTATCTCGAAGCGGACGAACAGAACCCCGATTCGAGCAAGGACTTCGGCAAAGACGTGCTCCCCGCCATGCTCAATGCGGGCGAGAAGATGTTCTCATATCGCTTCGAAGGGTATTGGAAGGATGTCGGCACCATTTCCTCGCTGTGGGAAGCGAACATGGAACTTCTTGGTGAAGAGCCCGTCTTCGACGTCGCCGATCCCGATTGGAAGATCCATTCGCGTAACCCGCTCGCACCTCCCGAATACATCGGCGACAAGGCGCAGGTCGGCAACTCCATGATCGCGCTCGGCTGCGAGATCGAAGGCGTCGTGGAGCATTCCGTGCTCGCAAGCAACGTCGTCGTCGAAGAGGGGGCGGAAGTCAGAGACAGCGTCATTATGGCGGGCACCGTCATCAAGAAGGGCGCCAAAGTGCTCTATTCCATCATCGACGAGAACGTGACCGTCGAAGAGGGCGCCGTGGTCGGCGATCCTCAGGACGCAGGCAAGGGCATCGCCGTGCTCGGCAGGCAGATCACCATCGGCAAGGATGCCAAGGTCGAAGGCGGCAAAATTTTGGATCAGGATTATAAGGGGGAATAAATAGAATGGCTTATTCGACGGTAGGAGTAATTTTCTCCAATGTGCATGACGAGAACATCCCCGAGCTCTCCCGCCACAGAACGATGGCTTCCATCCCGTTCGGCGGAAGATACCGCCTCATTGACTTCGCATTGTCCAATATGGTCAATTCGGGCATCACGACGGTGGGCATCGTCACGAAAAACAACTATCAGTCGCTCATCGATCATCTCGGCAGCGGTAAAGACTGGGATCTTGCAAGAAAGGACGGCGGCATCATCCTGCTTCCTCCTTATTCCGACGAGACGGACGCGCCTTATACTTCGCGCCTCGAAGCGCTCAAAGGCATCACGGGATTTTTGAACCACCGCAAAGAGGACTATGTCGTCATCTCCGACTGCGACGGCGTCGCCCGCTTCGATATCGCCGATATCGTGCGCAGCCACGTTGCCAACCAGGCGGACATCACGATGGTCTATACCGAAACGGACGACATCGAAAGCTCTTATTACATCACGCTCGACCCCGACGAGACTGGCCGCATCCGGGGCGTCCAGATCAGCCCCAAGCTCAACGGCAAGGCGAACATGTATGTCAACGTGATGGTGCTCAACCGCGAGTTCCTCATCGATCTGATCGGGAATGCCGTTACGCGCGGCCTCACCAGCTTCGGGAAGGACATCCTCGCCAAGAGCACGGATACGCTCCGTATCTACGGTTACAAGTTCGACGGCTACTATGCGGGCATCGATTCGCTCCAGAATTACTTCCGTCACAGCATGGAACTTCTCAATAAGGACGTGCGCAGCGAGCTGTTCGCAAACCGCGACATCTATACGAAGGTGCGCGACTCTGCGCCTTCCAAGTATATCGACGGCGCCGTGGTCAAAGATTCGCTCATCTCCGACGGCTGCACGATCGAAGGAACGGTGGAAAACAGCATCCTGTTCCGCGGCGTCAAAGTCGGGAAGGGGAGCGTCGTCAAAAATTCCATCATCATGCAGGATACCGTCATCGAATCTGCGGTGCAGCTTGACTGCGTGATCACGGACAAGAACGTCGTCATCCGCGACAGGCGTCATCTCTCCGGATGCGAAGAACTTCCTTACTTTGTATCCAAGGGCAGAATGATCTGAATGCCGCATGACACAAAATAAGACAAAGGGGGATCAGTTGAACTATGGCTAATACGAAAAGCGCATCCACTGCAACTAAGAACAAAAAACCTGCGGCAAAGCCCGAAAAGAAGGCGCCCGCAGAAGAACTCGTGAAAGAAGAGAAGGTGCTCGAAGAGGTCGCTGCGGCGCCCGAAGCGCCCGAAGTTCCCGCACCCGAGGCAAAAGAGGAAGCTCCTGCGGCTCCCATCGAGGTCGTCGCTCCCGAAGCGGAAGCCCATCAAGAAGAGCCCGCTCTCGAGATCAAGGTCGAAGAGAAAAAGAAGATCCTCTTCGTTGCCTCCGAGGCGGCTCCCTTCATTGCAACGGGCGGTCTTGCAGAAGTCATCGGCTCCCTCTCGAAGGCGCTTGCCAAGGAAGACAGGTACGATGTCCGCGTCATCATCCCGCTCTATCAGGATATCAAGAAGGAGTACCGCAAAGATTTCCGTTTCATCGGCAATATCTTTGTGCCGCTCTCTTGGAGAAACCAATACTGCGGTATCTTCGAATATGTCAAGGACAACGTGACGTTCTACTTCGTGGATAACGAGTATTACTTCAAGCGTCCGGGCTGCTACGGCTATTACGACGACGGCGAACGTTTCGCTTTCTTCTGCCGCAGCGTCATGGAGATCCTTTCCTTCCTCAACTTCTATCCCGATATCCTGCACTGCCACGATTGGCAGGCGGCGCTTGCGGCGATCTATCTCAAAACCATCTACTGCTTCCGCCCCGAGTACCAGTTCATCCGTGCGGTGTTCACCATCCACAACATCGAGTATCAGGGCCAATATTCGCTCGACATCCTCGAAGATCTGTTCGGCATTTCTTACCGCTATCAGTATCTTGTGGAGTACGACCGCTGCATCAATCTGATGAAGGGTGCGATCGAGTGCTGCGAGCAGTTCACGACGGTCAGCCCCACGTATGCGGGCGAGATCAAAGATCCTTACTATTCGCACGGTCTCGATCCCATCGTCCGCCGCAACGAATTCAAACTCTGCGGCATCCTCAACGGCATCGATCCCGACTACTACAATCCCGAGACCGACCGCGCGCTGTTTGCCAATTACAACGCGGAGGATACGGCGGGCAAGGCAGTATGTAAGGAAGAGCTGCAGCGCATGCTCAATCTTCCCGTCAAGCCCGAAACGCCCATCATTGCGATGATCACACGTCTTGTCTCGCATAAGGGCCTTGATCTTGTCAAGGAAGTCATCGAACAGGCGCTCCGTCAGGACATCCAGTTCGTCCTGCTCGGCACGGGCGATTCCATGTACGAAAATTATTTCTCCGATCTTGCGAGAAGGTATCAGGGCAAGGTGGTGTCCATCATCTCCTTCAACTCCGATCTTTCGAGGAAGATCTACTCGGGCGCGGATATCTTCCTGATGCCATCGAAGAGCGAGCCCTGCGGTCTTTCCCAGATGATCGCATCCCGCTACGGCACCGTCGCCATCGTCCGCGAGACGGGCGGCCTGCGCGACAGCATCTCGCCTTACGGCGCGGGCGGAAACGGATTTACCTTCCGCGACTACAACGCATACGATATGCTCTATGTCATCAACGAAGCGATCGGCGTCTACCACAACAAGGATGAGTGGAAGCATCTGATGCACAAGGCGATGACGACGGACTTTACCTGGGCGAAGTCTGCAAAGTACTATGAGGGGCTTTACCTCGGAATGTTGATGCACTGATCGTTCGATCAAATTTTTGGAGATAACATTTAGGCACAATGGGTAATTTAACGCAACAGGAAGCACAGCAGTTGATCGGCGGCAAGCTCACGCGGTATTTCGGCGTGAGCGCCGCCGAGGCAACGCGGGAGCAGGTCTACAAGGCAGTCGTTATGAGCGTGAGGGACATCATGCTCGAAAAGCGCCAGCAGTTCCATCTCAAGATGAAGGCGGCGCGCGCAAAGCGGGTCTATTATCTTTGCATGGAGTTTCTGATGGGCCGCTCCCTCAAGAACAGCGTCTACAATCTCGGCATCCGCGATGCCGTCGAAGGGGCACTCAAAGAGCAGTATAAGCTCTCGTTGGAGGATCTCTATGAAGAAGAGCCCGATGCAGGGCTCGGGAATGGGGGACTCGGCCGCCTCGCCGCCTGTTTTTTAGACGGACTTGCGACGCAGAACTATCCCGCCATGGGTTTTTCCATCCTCTATCAGTACGGTCTCTTCAAGCAGAAGATCGTGGACGGCTGGCAGATCGAGCTTCCCGATGTGTGGCTCCCCGGCGGCGAATGCTGGCTCACCCAGCGCAGCGACAAGCAGTTTATCGTCAAATTCGACGGTGAGATCGAAGAGCGCTGGACGGACCACGGCATGGAGACCATCTACCGCAATGCCAAGGAAGTCGAAGCGATCGCTTACGACATGATGGTATCGGGCGCCGATTCCAAGGCGGTGAGCGTGCTTCGCCTGTGGCGTTCCCGTGCGAAGCAGGACTTCAACATGAAGCTCTTTTCGCAGGGCAATTACGATGAAGTCATGCGCGAGGACAACGAGGCGGAGCTCATTTCCAAGGTGCTCTATCCTTCCGACAATCACTATGAGGGAAAGACGTTGCGCTTAAAACAGCAGTATTTCCTCGTTTCCGCGTCCATCCAGTGCATCATTGCCGACCATAAACGCAGATACGGCTCTTTGGCGCTTCTGCCTCATATGGCGGCGATCCACATCAACGATACCCATCCCGCGCTTGCCATTCCCGAGCTCATGCGCGTCCTTGTCGACGAAAATTTCTTCGAATGGACGACGGCATGGAACATCACGACGGCAACGTGCGCTTATACCAACCACACCGTCCTTGTCGAAGCGCTCGAAACGTGGCCCGAAGACCTCATCGCGCGGAGGCTCCCTCGCATTTACAACATCTTAAAGGAGATCAACCGCCGCTTCTGCGAAGACCTTTGGCAGAAGTACCCGGGAGATTGGGATAAGATCTCCAGGATGTCCGTGCTTTCGCACAACACGGTGCGCATGGCGAATCTCTGCGTCATGGGGACGCACTGCGTCAACGGCGTCTCCGAACTGCACAGCGATATCATCAAGGAGAGCATCTTCCGCGATTTCTACGACTATACGCCCGAGAAGTTCAAGAACGTGACGAACGGCATCGCACACCGCCGTTGGCTCAACCAGGCAAATCCCGAGCTTTGTGCGCTGCTCAACGACACGATCGGCGAAGGGTATGCGAAAAATGCGGAAAAGCTTGCTGAATTCAAGAAGTTCGAAAAGGATGAGAGCGTTCTGAAACGCCTCGGGGAGATCAAGCGCATCAAGAAGCAGCAGCTAGCGGAGCGCGTCAAGAAAGTGCAGGGCATCGACATCGACCCTGAAACGCTCTTCGACGTTCAGGCAAAGCGTCTGCATGAGTACAAGCGCCAGCTCCTCAATGTGCTGCACATCATTTCCGATTACAACGCCCTCAGGGAAAATCCGGAACTCGATCTCGTCCCTAAGACGTATATCTTCGCGGCAAAGGCGGCAGCGGGCTACGATATGGCAAAAGAGACCATCAAGCTCATCTGCTTCCTTGCGGAAGAGATCAGAAAGCAGCCCAAGATCAGAGAAAAACTCAACGTCGTCTTCCTTGAAAACTATAACGTGACCATGTCCGAAACGCTCATGCCTGCCTCCGAGATCTCCGAACAGATCTCTCTTGCGGGCAAAGAGGCGAGCGGCACGGGGAACATGAAGTTCATGATCAACGGTGCGTTGACGATCGGAACGCTCGACGGCGCCAATGTGGAGATGCGTGAGCGCGTCGGCGACGACAACATCTTTATCTTTGGACTCAATGCGGACGAAGTGCAGGAAGTTTGGAACAAGGGATATTCCTCGAGCGCATACTACAACCAGAACTATAACATGCGCAAAGTGGTCGAATCTCTCATCGTCGGGTTCAACGGGACGTCTTTCTCTGAGATCGCGAACTACCTTCTGCATCGTTCTCCCGTTGCGGATCCTTACATGTGCCTTGCAGATTTTGAATCTTATCTTCAAACGCAGAATGCGATGTCCGAGCTCTATCGCAAAGACCCGATGAGCTGGAACAAGAAGTCTCTCAACAATATTGCTGCGGCGGGCTATTTCTCCGCAGATCGCAGCGTTCGTGAGTACGCAAGGAATATTTGGAATTTGAAGCCGATCGAAAAATGATGCGATTGCATGCCGCGTGATACGGCAGCTTCGAAACGGAACAGAGAACAGGATATGGATCTATATTATAACCCGTTGGATCGGGCATGTAAGAGCATCGTCGGCGCGATCCCAAGAAAAAAAGTCGTAACATTAAACGTCTACAAAGAAAGATACCCCGGCGGAGAAGATTATTTCTCCGCTGAGGTATGTAATCTTGTTTTACGGAGAGACGAGAAAAACTATCAATATTACCAGATGACCCGAACGGATTTCGGGTGGACTATCTCACTGAAATTTCACGAGACAGGCTTATTTTTCTATTATTTCGCGGTCGGCGGACATTTTTTGGGATGCGGTGCGTTTCATAAGAGCACGATGTTTAACTGCAACCCCGTCAATTGGCAGTTGACCGTTCACGACGAAAAATACAAGACGCCCGAGTGGTTCAAAGGCGGCGTGATGTATCAGATCTTTCCCGATCGTTTTTATCGGGCGGGGGAGGAGCCTTTGAAGCACGGCATCTTGCGCAAGTGGGGCGAGCAGCCGTATTTTCGTCCGAACGGCGAAGGAAAGGTGCTCAACAACGATTTCTTTGGCGGGAATTTGAAGGGCGTATGCGAAAAACTTCCTTATTTGAAGTCACTTGGCGTGACCGTCATCTATTTTAACCCGATTTTTGAGTCTTACTCCAATCATCGGTACGATACCGGAGATTATATGGAGATCGACCCCAACTTAGGGAGCAAAGAAAACTTCGATGCTCTCATTCGGGATACCGAAAAGCAGGGGATGCGCGTTATTTTGGACGGCGTTTTCAATCATACGGGCGACGACAGCCGCTATTTTAACCGTTATTCCAATTATCCGAGTCTAGGCGCGTATCAATCGACGCAATCGCCCTATTATGATTGGTATACCTTCCACGGTTCGCGCGATCGTTATGACAGTTGGTGGGGGATCGAGACGCTTCCTGCCATCAAGGAGAGTTCGGAAAGCTATCAGAACTTTATGTTTTCCGAAAACGGCGTCATCAAAAGCTGGCTCAAACACGGGATCGGGGGATATCGCCTCGACGTTGCCGATGAACTTCCGGGATTCTTTCTAAAAATGCTGAGGAAAGCGGCAAAGGATCAGGATCCCGATGCCGTGATCATCGGCGAGGTATGGGAAGACGCTTCCAACAAGATCGCCTACGGAGAACGCCGCGAGTATTTCCAAGGCGAGGAACTTGACAGCGTGATGAATTATCCGCTGAAGGATGCTATCATCAATTTCCTGCTTTCGGGAAATACGAACAGACTGCGCGAAGTGATCGCCATGCTCATCGATCATTATCCCAAAGCGACTCTTGACAGCCTGATGAACCACCTTGGAACGCACGATACAGCTCGTATCCTCACCGTCTTGGGCGGAAAGAGCTGCCAGAGCAAGGAAGAAATGGCCGTCACGCATCTGAGCGACAGCGAGAAAGAAGCTGCAAAGGAACTTCTTAAAATGGGCGCGGTCGTTCAATTTACGCTTCCCGGCGTCCCGTGTATTTACTACGGCGATGAGATCGGAATGGAAGGTTACTGCGATCCGTTCTGCCGTGGATGCTTTGATTGGGAAAACGGCGATCGCAAGCTGAAAAGTTTTTACGAACAGTTGGGAAAGGTGAGGCATGAACTCATCGACATATTCCGCGACGGGATCTATCGTGAGGTCTATGCAACAAGGACGTTTCTTCTGTACGAAAGAAGATCGGACGCGGGAAGTGCTTATATCTATGTCAACCGCGGCACAAGTCAATTTAGGATCAAATTTCGAGGAGAGTTTTTAGAACATCTGAGCGGAACGAAATATGAAGATGGCCTGCTTGTCAAGCGAGGCGAGTATGGCATTCTAACGAGAATCTAAAAACAAGGATACTATGCCTGACATAGTATCCTTGTTTTATGCTGTTCTTCGCCTATTCGTTAGGGAAATCAGATTTTCTTACGAGCCCGTGACGTGATAATTGCGCTCTATATTCTCGTGCAGCGTTCCGATGCGTATTTTTGAGTTCCGCTATGTTAATGATGGCGCCGCCGTTTGTGAATGACGGCTGCGCGCCGTATTTCGGTTTGTTCATTTTTCGGCCTAGGCTTAGGCATTAAGTATGTTGTCCGTTTTGATCTTTGGTCTAATTTCGGAAGTATTTTTGCCTTTTTTTGCCAAACTATTCTTAAAATCGGCATTTTGCGAATAGTTATGTCTGTCTCCCCTCGTGTATTTTCGACGGGAAAGTTTGATTTTTCCCTAACTCTGCGTAAAATTTTTATTTGTCGATTGACCTTTCTTAAACGGCGTGATATAATGGTGGTATGAAGCAAGATGATTACTATCAGGAACGCAACCTAAAAAATTTAGATCGCATCGAGGAGCTCCTGCGCGAGCTCCCTCTCTTTTGCGAAGATTTTCTGCGCGGCGTGGAAATGCGGACGAGCGTATTGACGCGCCTCAACTACTGTTACGATCTTCGCATCTTCTTTGACTTTCTCGTCAAAAAGCGTATCCGCGGGAAGCAGGTCACCGATCTCACCTTAGAAGACCTCGAACGCGTGACGGATACCGATATCGAGATCTATTTGAGCTATCTTTCCAATTATACCTTCCGCGGCAGGCGCCTCTCGTGTGATGAGCGCGCCAAAGCGCGCAAGCTCTCAGCAGTCCGTTCCCTCTTCAAGTACTTTTTTAATAAGGGGCTTATCGAGGTCAACAATACTGCCAAGGTCCCTACGCCTAAGCTTCATGAGAAAGAGATCATCCGCCTCGAACAAGACGAGGTGAGTTCTCTTCTCGATGTCGCCGAGGAAGGCAGCGGGCTTTCGGCGCATGCCGAAGGCTATCATTCCAAGACGAAGATCCGCGATACGGCGATCCTCACATTATTCTTAGGCACGGGGATCCGTATTTCCGAGTTAGTCGGTCTTAACAACGAGAGTATTGATTTTTCGACAAATTCTTTTTTAATTACTCGCAAGGGCGGGAATCAGGCTGTCCTTTATTTTTCAGAGGAAGTCGGGGATGCGCTCGCTGCGTATCTTGCACAAAAGGAAGAAGATCCTCGCGTTCCCGCCGAAGAGCATGCGCTCTTTCTTTCCATGCAGTATCGCCGCATTACTGTGAGAGCGGTCGAGAATTTGGTCAAAAAGTATGCGAAGATCGTCTCCCCTCTCAAAAAAATCACGCCGCATAAGCTTCGTTCGACGTATGGTACGAGCCTTTATCGGGAAACGGGCGATATCTATATTGTGGCGGATGTGCTTGGGCACAAGGACGTCAATACGACGCGAAAG
>DXAJ01000027.1 GCA_019117085.1 Candidatus Gallimonas gallistercoris | reverse complement strand
ACAACCGCCGCATCTCCATCTCCTTGAAGCACAGCGTCTTCGACGCTCTCTCGCTCGCGGAACGCGGCATGAGCGCCAAGGAGATCGCAAGAAAGCTCGAAGCCTCCGCCGCGGACAGCAGCATCTATCTCACGCTCGATACGTTAAAGTATCTCAAAAAGGGCGGAAGGCTCACCCCTGCGGCAGCGCTCATCGGCACCATCCTGCGCGTCAAGCCCGTTTTGCAGATCCAGGGCGGCAAGCTCGACGCTTTCAAGAAGGTGCAGACCTTAAAGCAAGCCAAGCAGGCCATGACGGACGCTTTGAAGAGCGATCTTGCGACCCGTTTTGCAGACTTTGCGGCGGCAGGGCAGATGCGTATCTGCCTCGCGCACACCGCGCGGGAGGAGGAGATCAGAGCGTTCGAAGCGGAGCTTGCCGCCGTCTTCCCCAACATCCCCGTGAGCTTCTGCGATCCGCTCTCGTTGAGCATCGCCTGCCACGTCGGCCCCGGCGTCATTGCCTGCTCGGTGACGCGTGCCCTCAATTGACTTTTTGAAAAACAACAGCCCCGCGCTTGAAAGCGCGGGGCATATTTTTTGCCGTTTATTCTGCGGGCGGGGCGGGGGGAGCATCCTTCTTTTTCCGTCTGAAAATTTGATTTCGGAAGAGGATGATGTTCATCACGATAAAGAAGCCCGTGATGATGAGCAGCGTCCATTCGGGGTTTTCGGGCGCGAAGGTCGCCAAAAGCATCATAGGGAAGCCGAACACCATGGCGGGGAAGTTCTGATAGACGAGGTTTTCTGCCGCGGGGGTCGCAAGGTCGGGGTCGAGCTCGCGCAAGAGGATGACGCCCGTCGACGCCGTGCCCGTCAGCATGCCGTACATGACGAGGAACTGCTCTTCGGAATAGCGGGGGAAGAGCTTGCGCGCCACCCAGATGTTGTAAAAATAGGTGATGATAAGCCCCACGACGCCGAGGATGAGCAGGATGTGCCAATACTGCGCGAGGGTATCCAGCTTGATGGCGGCGATGCCCGCGACGATCATGATGTCGAAGAAGAAGTTGCTGATGCGCGTTAAAAGGAAGTTGTTCGTGTATTGCTTCTTGATGATGTTCTTCTTGTGGAAGAAGTTCACGACCGCTTTGACGATGACGGCGGCGAGCACGCCGAGGAAGAAGTTGAAGCCGTAGACGGTCGCCTTCATCGTGGGCAGAAGCAGCCCCAGACCGTACATGAGAAGATAGCTTAAAACATAGGCAAGGGCGATGAGCGCGATCTGGATGGTGATCTTGTCGATGCCCTGGTTCATGGGGATATCGCCCTCGTTGTGCACTTCGGAGCTCGGGATGAAGTCCTTCTCGTCGCCCACGCGGCGCATCCTGCCCTTCTTCCTTATGATGTTGAGGTGGATGACGCCGCCGATCGCCGCGCTCAAAAACCCGAGCGCCGCCACCGAGAGGCCGAAGCTCTTGCCGCCCTCAAAGCCGTACTGCGTCTCGTAGATGTTGCCGTAGTTCATGGCCTGCCCCGAACCCTGCCCGTAGCCGAAGGGCAGCAGGATGCCCGCCGCCTTGAAGAATTCGGGGATGACGAATGCGGCAAGAATGGTGATGGCAAGCCCGAAGATGCCCTGCAAAAGGTAGGTCGCCACCGTCGTCACGCCCGTGTTGAAGATCTCCACGCCGCGCTGTTTGTTCATCTTGCCTTTGGTCGTTTTGAGCGTTGAGGCGATGAAGCCGAGCGCCAGCGTGTGATAGGTGAGGATCTCCAAAAACGCCGCGCCGTTGCCGCCGAAGAACTGTGTATCGAAGAGGTATTCCTTCGTCACGCCCGTGTAAATGGAGGAGATGATGAGCAGCATGATGCCGCCCAGCACCGAGGTGGGGATGAGGGAGTTGCCCAAGGGCTTGATGAGCCGTTTGAGCGCGTTCGCCACCAGGAGGCTGATGAGCAGGATGGCGATGACGTTGAAGGATCCCCAAACACTAAAGTCCCAGAAATTTTCCATGTTCGTCTCCTTTCAGAAGGTTTTGGAAGCGGTAAAAGAGCTGCACATATTTGACGGCGTTGAAGTGCTTGTCCCCCTTGAATTGAAAGACCCTGCCCTCAAAGTACACGTTGAGCTTGTTGCGCCCGAGCACGGTGAAGGCGCTTGTCTCGCGGAAAGAAAAGACGCGCTTTTCCTCCCCGAAACAAACTTCCAGCCGCCCGCCGAAGAGGCGCAACGTTGCATCCTCCGCAATGGGGAGCTTATTTTTGTAGAGGATGACTTCCTTCATCGAGGCGTGTTCCTCATAGAGTAGCTCGTCCTCTCGTTGGAGAAGGTCGAGGGAGTTCACATGATTTGCCTGATAGTCATACCATTCGAGCGGATCGCGGAAGGGACCTCGATCGAAGGTGCGGTCGGGCAGATAGCGCCACGTCTTTTTGCATTTTCGGCAGGTGATGCGTTCGCCCTCCGCGTGGAAGGTCGAAAGCCCGCAGTCGGGGCAGACGTAAAAGGCGCGGTCCATGTATTCGGCGCTCTTCTTGCTTTTGAAATCGCCCTTGATCGCAAGGTCGTCGACATAGAGTTCCTTTTGAACGATCGCTGCGATCTCCTCTTCGGGAAGGGCGCGGTATTCTTCGGGCTCCATGACGCGCGAAACATACACGCGCATTTTGCCCTTCCGCACATTGTCCGCCCAGCGGGGCTGCACGCCGTAGCCGCCTTCGATGCGGATGAAGGCGACGGGCAGCCGTAGGAGCTTGACGAGCCCGCCGATCGCGGGGTTGATGTGCTCCGTCCTGCCGCTGTAAGTGCGGTTACCTTCGGGCGAGATGGCGATCGTGCCGCCCTCTTTGGCGACTTTCAGGCACGTCATCACGGCGCGCACGTCCGTCGTCTGCTTGCGGATGGGGATGGGACGCACCGCCCATTCGAGCATGCGCGAGACAAAGCCGTTGGAGAAGAGGTCTTCGCTCGCCACATAGTAGACGGGGCCCAAGTAGACCATGCCCACGAAGAATTGGTCGAAGGCGGTCTGGTGGTTGCTCAAAAGCAGATAGGGCCGCTTCCCGGGGCGCTTCATGCGCTCCACTTTGGCGCCGTACCACAGCTTGCAGAGGGGAGAAAGAAGGTAGACGAGCGATTTTATAACGCGGTGCCTTGCTCTCCGCCACCTGTTTTTGCGCTTGCCGCGCTGTTTTGTCTTTTCGGTTTTTTCTTTTGCCATAAATTCAGAAGAGGATGGGGGAGGGGAGAAGTTCCTGAAAGGAGTTGAGGTAAATATTTGCCGTTTGACGGAGCGCCTCCTCGTCGCCGCGCGAGCCCTCGTCAAAGACGGCGGCAGTGAAAAATCCGCCCGATCTTGCCGCCTTCACGGCGGGGAGGATGTCTTCGAAGACGGCGCAATTTTCGGGCGGAACGCCGAGGCGGCGGGCGGCCTCGAGGTATACGTCGGGGAACTGCTTGCCGCGCTCCACTTCGCGCACCATGACGGCGGCGGAAAACAGCGCTTCTATGCTGTTGTGCGCAAGGGCGGGGGCAAACAGTTTTTCGTCCGAAGAGGTCGCGATGGCGAGTTTGACGCCCCGCTCGTGCAGGGAGAGAAGATACGCCTTTGCATAGGGCTTCAAGGGCATTTCGGCATACGCCGCGCGGATGAAGGAGAGCCATTCGTCCATGATCTCTTCGGGGCGTTCCGAAAGGGCATAGCGCGCTTTTGTGTAGCGGGCGGCCTCTTCGAGGTGCATAAGCTTGACGGCTTCCGTATAGTCGGGCGTGAGCGGGATGCCGCGGCGGGAGAGGAAGTCGCGGTCGGCGTCGTCCCACACGCCGAGCGAATCGAGCAGCGTGCCGTCGAGGTCGAACACGGCCGCCTGCATATGGTGCGTGATCGCCATGTCTGCCTCCTTCGGCGCGCTTTGTGCCGCCGCGCCTTTATTATAGTCTCATCCGAAATTGTAACATAAATTGGCAACAAAGTTAAAAATGCCGCAGTCGTTGCGGGAGAATTTTTTTGTATCTCCGAAAAACGCTTGCTTTTCTGCGTGGAATGTGGTATCATCAAGTTGTTTTCGGGCGAGTGCCGCTGCTCGGCATGGGCTCGGGCGGCGCGAAGAGCCGTCTTTTACAACTTCGGGGATATAGCACAGTTGGTAGCGCGATACGTTCGCAACGTATAGGTTGCGGGGGCGTGCGAGGGCGAAGCCCGAAGCTCCACCGCCCGATGCCTTTGGCATCGCACGAGCGAAGCCGAAGTAGGGGACCCCTTCAGGGGTGTCGGTGGAATCTCGTTATCCGCCGCAAGGCGGCAAATTGCATGGGGATATAGCACAGTTGGTAGCGCGATACGTTCGCAACGTATAGGTCACGAGTTCGAGTCTCGTTATCTCCACCAAAATGCTGAGCGCCCTGTGCGCTCATTTTTTATTCAAACGGCAAAAACCCCGCAGCCTCGTCACTGCGGGGTAAATTCTGTCTGTTTGGAGGGTACTATCATAAACGCCGCGCCCCGAAAGGTGCGAAAGGTTGGCGTTTGGCGCGCCGCGAACCTCACCCGAAGTAGGCGGAGTTCGGAGGGATATACAGTTTGACGCCTTCCGTTTCGAATCCCTCGGGGAATTCGTATAAGACATAGCCGAGCGTCACCTTGTCTTCCTCGTAATATGGAGTTTGGGGAAGGG
>DXAJ01000026.1 GCA_019117085.1 Candidatus Gallimonas gallistercoris | reverse complement strand
CACCTCCCCCCTTTCCCCCGCCGAAAAGTACCGCCCGCGCGTGCGGGTGAGGATACGGTCAGAGAGCAGGATGAACGCCCCGCCGAGCGCAAAACCGAGCGTCACCGTCACATAAGAAGGGAGCGCGCTCTCATATTCGAGCGCGGGCAGAAGGAGGGAAAAGAAGCTCGCGGCGACCATGATCCCCGCCGCCCCGCCCGTAAGGAGCGTGAGAAGGGAAGAGGGCATCTTCTTGGAGCCGAAGACGGCAACGGCGCCCAAGGACGTGAAGAGGAACATCAGAAGCGACGCGAGAAACGCTTGCATGACGGGGTGCAGCGAAAAAAAGAATTGCATTGGTGAGGCCTCCGCCGCCCGAAGATCGGGCAGTCACCCCATCCTATGCGCCGCCCCTCTTCCCGCGTTCCTCCCCTTTGGGGTGCGCCCGCGGCAGCGCAGAGCGGGAGCGCCGCCGCGGGCGCATCGCACAAAAAAAACGGACCGCATGAAAAGCGATCCGTTTTGAAACGTATGCGTTTGTTATCTTGCTTCCGCTTCGTCGGCGGGAGCTTCGTCCGTCATGAGATCGTTGTAGCGACCCGTAAGCTGCACGGAGGCGTTCTTGTAGTCCTTCATGCCCGTGCCTGCGGGGATGAGCTTGCCGATGATGACGTTCTCTTTGAGGCCGATGAGCGGGTCGCGCTTGGTGCAGATGGCGGCTTCCGTCAGCACTCTCGACGTCTCCTGGAAGGAAGCGGCGGAGAGGAAGGAATCGGTCGCGAGCGCCGCCTTGGTGATGCCGAGGAGCACCCTCTTTGCCGTTGCGGGAACGCCGCCCGCCATGATCGTCTTCTCGTTCTGCTCTTCGAAGGTGAACATATCGACGAGCTGACCGGGAAGCATCTCCGTCGTGCCCGCATTCTCGATGCGGACCTTGCGAAGCATCTGGCGAACGATGATCTCGACGTGCTTATCGTTGATATCGACGCCCTGCGAGCGGTAGACGGACTGGACCTGTTCGAGGATGTAGTCCTGCACGCCCTTGACGCCCTTGACGCGGATGATGTCCTGCGGGTTGACAGAACCTGCGTTGAGCATATCGCCGGGATTGACGATGTCGCCCGTCTTCACCAAGAGTTCTGCGTTGAAGGGAAGCACATACTCCTTGAGCTGGACGTCGGTACCCTCCTCGCGGATGAAGATGTGGTTGAGGTTATCGGAATTATCCACCGAGACGATGCCGCGGAATTCGCAGATGGTGGCAACGCCCTTGGGTTTGCGCGCTTCGAAGAGCTATTCGACACGGGGAAGACCCTGCGTGATGTCGCCCGTCGCCGCGATACCGCCCGTATGGAAGGTACGCATCGTCAGCTGGGTACCGGGCTCACCGATGGACTGCGCCGCGATGACGCCGACCGCTTCGCCCACCTTGATGGGCAGCGTCGTCGCCATGTTCTTGCCGTAGCACTTGGCGCAGACGCCGAAACGCGTGTTGCAGTTGAAGATGGAGCGGATGTTGACGCCGTTCTTGTATTTTTCCATCGAGGCAAGCTTCTTCGCCTTCTCCTCGGTGATCATCTCGTTGCAGGGGACGATGACTTCGCCCGTTGCGTCGTCGATGAGGTCTTCCGCCGCGAACCTGCCCGTCAGACGGTCTTCGAGCGATTCGATGAGCTCGCCGTTGGGGCCGACAATGGCGCTGACAATGGTGCCGCGCGGCTTTCTGCCCGCCGAGCAGTCCTCTTCGCGCACGATGACGTCCTGCGAGACGTCGACGAGACGGCGGGTAAGATAACCCGAGTCTGCCGTCTTCAACGCGGTATCGGCAAGGCCCTTGCGGCCGCCGTGCGAGGAGATGAAGTATTCGAGAACGGAAAGGCCGTTACGGAAGCACGACTTGACGGGGACTTCGATCTTTTTACCCTGCGGGTTGACCATGAGTCCGCGCATGCCCGAAAGCTGCTTGATCTGGTCGATGTAGCCTCTGGCGCCCGAATCTGCCATCATCCAGATGGGATTGAACTTATCGCGGTTGCCCTGCTCTTTGAGGAGAGCTGCGACCTTATCCGTCGCGTCGTCCCACACGGCGATGACGGCATGATAGCGCTCGTCTTCCTTCAAAAGACCGCGGGCGTACTTTTTGGAGATCTTGGCGACCTGCTCTTCCGCCGCTTCGACGATGGCGTTCTTTTCGCCCGGGATCTTCATATCGAAGACGGACGTCGTGAGCGCCGCGTAGGTGGAATACTTGTAGCAGCGTTCCTTGATGGCGTCGAGCACGGCGGAAGCCTTGGGCGCATAGCCCGTCTTGAAGCACGCCTCGACGATCTTGCTCAAATGCTTCTTGCCGATGGCGCGCGCCCCGCCGATGAATTCGGTGGAAAGCTCGAGCTTCAAATAATCTTCGGGCTTTTCGCGCTTGACAAAGTTGAGGTCCTGCGGCATGCCGTCGTTGTAGATGATGCGGCCGACCGTCGTCTTGATGACGCCCGTCACGGTGAGGGCGCCGTTTGCCCTGCGGCGCACGAACACATGACCGCGGATGCCGTTGTTGGGTACGTTCTCCTCGCGGGAGAAGGTGCGCTCATAGGGAAGTTCGAGGTCGTCGAACTTGCCTGCGGGCAGCTCCACCGTGCGGCGGACGTAAATTTCGTCCTGGCAGTGGGTATCTTTGAGCTGATAGCTCATGAGCGCCTCGTCGAAGGAGGCGAACACGGGCGGTTCGTACACTTCGCCGTTCTCGTCGGGACGGCCCTGCGAGTCGTACTTCTTGCCCTCCTCTCTTCTGAGGATGGTGAGATAGTACGCGCCGATGATCATGTCCTGCGTGGGACTCATGACCGACTTGCCGTCTGCAAGTTTCAGAATGTTATTGGCGGAGAGCATCAAGAATCTTGCTTCCGTCTGCGCCTCGATGCTGAGGGGAAGGTGCACTGACATCTGGTCGCCGTCGAAGTCGGCATTGAAGGGGCCGCAGACGATGGGCGAAATTTTGATGGCGCGGCCTTCGATGAGCACGGGCTCGAATGCCTGGATGGAGAGACGGTGCAGCGTGGGTGCACGGTTCAGGAGCACGGGGTGATCCTTGATTACTTCTTCGAGGACGTCCCACACGAAATCCTTCGCCTTTTCGACGGTGCGCTTGGCGCTCTTGATGTTGTGGCACTTGTTGGTCTCGACGAGCCGCTTCATGACGAAGGGCTTGAAGAGCTCGATCGCCATCTCCTTGGGAATACCGCACTGATAGATCTTGAGTTCGGGGCCGACGACGATGACCGAACGGCC
>DXAJ01000025.1 GCA_019117085.1 Candidatus Gallimonas gallistercoris | reverse complement strand
CACGGGGGCGTACATGAGCGGGCTCCTGCGCGAGAGAAGCGGCCCCTTTTCGCTGGAAACGGCGGTGCATCTCAAAGATCTCACGCCCGAAAATGTCGAAGAGCACCTTATCCCGACGGACAGCGTGCTGCCCTTCCCGTCCCTCACGGTGGAGGATACACGCTACTTTCAGGGCGTGCGGCTCCCCTGCGCGCACGAGGACGGGCTGTATAAAATTTACTCGGCGGAGGGCTTTTACGGGCTCGGCCGCGTGGAGGGCGGGGAGCTCCGTCCCGAAAAGAAATTATGCTGAAATACTTTGACGAAGGGGCGAAAGGGAGGCCCTGCGCCTTGCTTTTGGGCGGGTTCGACGGCTTCCATCGAGGCCACGGGAGCCTGCTTTCCGCCGCGAAGAAGACCGCTCTTCCCGTGGGGCTCACGGCGCTTTCGGGCGGCAATGGGGGCGAACTTTTTCCCCTTCCCGAGCGGGAAGATATTTTCCGCGCCCTCGGCTTTGCCTTTGCCGACGAGCATATCCTCGACGGGGCATTCCGCGAGACGCCCGCCGAAGAATTTTTAAGCGATCTCTTTGCCCGCATCCCCGCAAAGGCGGTGTTCTGCGGCGAGGACTTCCGCTTCGGGAAGGACGCTTCGGGCACGCCCGCGCTCTTGAAAGAAAGAGCGCCCTGCCCCGTCACCGTGCTGCCCCTTGCCGCCTTCGGCGGGGAGAAGATCGCGGTGACGCGCATCAAACAGCTCCTTTCCGCGGGGGAGATCGAGAAGGTCAACGCGCTTTTATGCACCCCCTTTTTCGTGCGGGGGGTAGCGGAACACGGCAGGGCGGTGGGGCGCACTTACGGCTTTCCGACCGCCAATCTCCGCCTTCCTTCGGGCAAATTCCCCTTGAAAGAGGGCGTGTATGCGGCGCGGGCGCGGCTAAAAAACGGGGCGGAATACCCCGCCATCGTCAATTTCGGGCCCTGCCCCACCTTCGGGGTGGAAGCGCGCAAGACGGAAGCGCACCTTGTGGGTTTTCAAGGCGACCTCTACGGCGAAGAAGTGACGCTCTTCCCCGTCAAATTGCTGCGCCCCGTCCGAAAATTCCAAAGCAAAGAGGCGCTTGAAAAGCAGCTCGAAGCCGACCGCACGGCGGCGCTCGGACTCGTCGGCGCAAAAGAGGAGAAATGATATGATCAAATTCGGCCCGAGCGGCAATTCCGAAAGCTTTTATGAGGAAGGCTACGAGCACACCGAAGAGGCGGCGCGCTACTGCAGAGAGCGCGGTCTCGACTGCTTCGAATATTCCTTCGGCCGCGGCGTGCGCATGGGCGCGGAGAAGGCGCGCTCCATCGGCAGCGCCTTTCAAAAGGAGGGCGTCGAGCTCTCCGTCCATGCGCCCTACTTCATCAATTTTGCGAACCCCGACGACGAGATGGCGCAAAAGTCCTTCGGCTACGTCCTCGACAGCGCAAAAATGCTGCGGCTGATGGGGGGAAAGCGCGTCGTCTTCCACCCCGCGGCGCAAGGGAAAGACGAGCGCTCCGTCGCCGTCATGCGCTGCGTCGACAGGCTGAAAGTACTGCGCGACTACATCTACCTCAACGGGATGCAGGACATGATGTTCTGCCCCGAGACGATGGGCAAGCTCGCGCAGATCGGCACGCCCGAGGAGATCGCGGCGTTTTCGGCTATCGACCCCGTCTTCACGCCCTGCATCGACTTCGGGCACGTCAACGCCCGCACGCAGGGGAGCTTAAAGACGGCAGAGGACTACCGCCGTCTCCTCGAAGGCTTTCTGGACGTTCTGGGCTATGAGCGCATGAAGCACTTCCATGTGCACTTTTCCAAGATCATGTACGGAGCGAAGGGGGAGATCAAGCACCTTACCTTCGAAGATAAGGTGTACGGCCCCGAATTCGAGCCGCTTGCCCGCGTCCTTTGCGATCTCAAGCTCGAGCCGTATATCGTCAGCGAGTCGGACGGCACGCAGGCGGAGGACGCCGCCGAGATGAAGCGCGTCTATCTCGCCGCGGCGGGGAACTGACTTTTGGGCGGGGAACGGCTTTTCGGCGCTTCGAAAGCGGGCGTTTTGTCTGCGGCAGGGGCGCAATTCGGGCGCGTTTTGAGCGCAAATCGCGGCGGAAGGGGCAAGAAAATCTCAAAAAGCATTGACTTTGCCTCACCGCTTTGTTATAATAAAGCTATGTTGGAAGAAAAACTCAGGCGTATTTTTGCGGCATCGGGCGCGGACGCGCTCTTTGTCGAGGCAGATTTCCTGCGCAGATACCTCACGGGATTTTATTCGACGGACGGCTTTATCATCCTCGACGGGGAGCACTGCCGCTACGTTGCCGATCTCCGCTACTTCGAGGCGGCGGAAAAGGCATTGAAAACAAGCTGCATCGAGGTCGTCGAGGGCTCCTATAAAGAAGCGATGGGGCTTCTGAGCGCCTACAAGACGCTCGGCGTTCCCTATCCTTATACCGACCTTGCGCGTGCGGAAGAGCTGAGAAAGAAGGGCTTTGCCCTTGTGGACTGCATGCCCGCCTTGAAGGACGCGATGCTCTTCAAGACGGAACAAGAGCTCTCCCTCATCCAAAGGGCGTGCACGATCGCAGAGGACGGCTTCCTTGCGACGCTGCCCGAGATCAAAGAGGGCATGACGGAATCGGAAGTCGCGGCGCTGCTTGAATACAACATGAGAAAATTCGGCGCGAGCGGCACTTCGTTCGAGACCATCTGCGCCTTCGGGGCGGGTGCGAGCGTGCCCCATCACGAGACGGGGGAGACGAAATTAAAGTTCGGCGACCCTATCCTCATCGACTTCGGCTGCAAGGTGGAAGGGTACTGTTCGGATATCACGCGCACCTTCCTCTTCGGCGACGATAAAAAGCACGAAGACTTCAAACGCGCCTACGCGGAAGTGCTGAAAGCGCACGAGCTCGTCAAAGAGAAGCTCACTTCGGGCATGACGGGCAAAGAGGCGGACGAGATCGCCCGTGGCTCGCTGCGGCAAGCGGGGCTCGACAAACTCTTCACCCATTCTTTGGGGCACGGCGTGGGGCTCCTCATCCACGAATTTCCCCGCCTCTCCCCTTCAAGCGAAGAGGTGCTTTCGGACGGCATGGTGTTTTCGGACGAGCCCGGCATCTACGAAGCGGGCGCGTTCGGCATCCGCATCGAAGATACGGTGTGCCTCAAAGAGGGCAGGGTGCATTCCTTCATGGGCAAGACGGAGAGAGATCTCCTCATTCTGTAAGAGCATAAATTTTAGATAAAACAAGGAGAACGAATTATGGCACAGATCATGGCAGGCGACATCAGAAAGGGCGTTACCTTCGAATACAAGAGCGGCGTTTACACCGTGACGGAATTCCAGCACGTCAAGCCCGGTAATGGCGCGGCGTTCGTCCGCTGCACGCTCAAAAACGTGGTGACGGGGCAGGTGCTCTCCGACGAGACCTTCAACCCCACCGCAAAGCTCGAGACGGCGCAGGTCGAGACCAAGAAGATGACCTATTCCTACACGGACGGCGAGTTCTACTACTTCATGGACGATGAGTTCAACATGACCCCTCTCAACTTCTCCCAGGTCGAGGACGCGCTCCGCTACATCCGCGAGAACGACACCGTCACCGTCAAGTTCCTCTACGGCAGCGCATTCTCCGTCGAGCCCGAAAACTTCGTCGAACTCAAAGTCATCGAGGCAGAGCCCGGTGTGCGCGGCAACACGGCGACCAACGTCACCAAGGCAGCCAAAGTCGAAACGGGCGCGACCTTCCAGGTCCCCATGTTCGTCAACGAGGGCGACACCATCCGCATCGACACCCGCACGGGCGAGTACATGGGCAGAGTCTAAGGATGAAATTTGTGGCACAGCGCGTCGCCTCTGCGGCCCTGTGTGTGAGCGGTGAGCTCGTGTCCGAGATCGGGCGCGGGCTCGTCGTCTATCTCGGGGTGAAAGCGGGCGATAACGAAAAACAGGCGGAAAAGGCGATGGAAAAAGTTGCTCTTCTCCGCGTCTTCGAAGACGAGGCGGGCAAGATGAACTTATCCGTCCGCGACGTCAAGGGAGAGGTGCTGCTCGTTTCGCAGTTCACCCTCTACGGCGACTCCAAAAAGGGCAACCGCCCCTCTTTTTCCGAGGCGGAGCGCCCCGAACGCGCCGACGCTTTGTATGAGCACGCCGTCTCTTATCTCCGTTCTCTGGGCGTTCCCGTCCAAACGGGCGTCTTCGGCGCGGATATGCAGATATCCCAGCACAACGACGGACCCGTAACGATTATTTTTGAATGTTAAAACAGGCGCAAGGAAGATTTTCTTCGCAATACGTTGTCGCTCGTCGGAGCAAGGCGAATTTCGCGGGCGTCCGCCTTACGGCAAACGCCACGCTTTCAACGCCTGCTCCTCCTCTTCCCACAAAACTCGCTGCGCGATTTTTGCGGGAGCCCTCAATGGGGAGGTGCCCCGCAGGGGCGGAAGGAGTCATAAATTTTTCAAACGACAGCTAAATTTTCATAAAAACGATGAACATCCAATTTCTCGGGACGGGCGCGGCGGAGGGCATCCCCGCGCTCTTTTGCAATTGTAACTTCTGCCGCTCCGTCCGGCTGCGCGGCGGCAAGGCGGTGCGCTCGCGCGCGCAGGTCCTTATGGACGGCGAACTTAGCATCGATTTCCCGCCCGACGCCTTCTATCACGGGCTGGGGGCGGGCGTCGATCTCTCCGCCGTCCGCTATCTTCTTATCACGCACTCCCACTGCGACCATTTTTACGCGCACGACTTTGTGCTGCGCGGCTATAAATACGCCAAAAACATGACTTCACCCGCCCTGCACATTTTGGGTAATGCGGACGTTCTCAACGTGTTTTACGAGAGCGTCCGCCGCGAGATGCGCCCCGAAGTGGAAAACACCTTCTCCTTCACCTGCCTGAAAGCGTTTTCGCCCGTCTCCTTCGGCGACTGGACGGCGCACCCCTTAAAGGCGATGCATTCCTCTTCGGAGCCCTTCGTCTTTTTTCTCGAGGGGAAGGGCAAGCGCATCCTGCACCTCACCGATACGGGTCCGCTGCCCGAGGAGAGCTATGCCTATTTGCAGGGTTTGGACGGCGCTCCCTGCGATCTTGTGACGCTCGACTGCACCTTCCTCTATGACGATGCGCCACACTCCGCGCGACACATGGGTGTCAGAGAGAACGCCGAACTCTTGCGGCGGCTGCGGGAAATGGGGCTTGTCGACGGGCACACGAAGGCGGTCATCACCCACTTTTCGCACAACAGCGAACCGACGGAAGAAAAGCTCCGCCGCGCGGAAGGGGAGCTGAATGTTACCGCCGCCTACGACGGGTTGACTATTTCGATATAACAAGCGCGAAAGCATTCATCCCGCAATACCGTGTCGAGCTTGCGTTTTGCCTCAGTCATTTACTCGTCGGAGCAAGGCGAATTTTGCGGGCGTTCGCCTTACGGCAAACGCCGCGCTTTCAACGCCTGCTCCTCCTCTTCCCACAAAACTCGCTGCACGATTTTTGCGGGAGCCCTGTGAACTCCTGTCGGCAAAGCCGCGCTCTCCTTGTCTTGCGGGCGACTGCTTTCCGAAGTTACCCCCCCTCAAAAACATCAAGGAGCCCCGTTATGCTCACCCTCTATCTTGCCGATCTCGACGGCACGCTCTTGACGCCCGCGCAGACGGTGAGCGAGCGGACGAGAGAGACACTCAACGCGCTCCTTGAAGAAGGCGCGCACATCTCTTATGCCACGGCGCGCTCGCTGGAAACATCTTCCGCTGTCACGCGCGGCATCGGGTTTTCCGATCCCGTCATCCTGCACAACGGCGCCGTCGTCTCCGATCCCGTGCAGAAAAAGCCGCTCGCTGTTTCCCGCTTTTCCGAGGCGGAAAAGAAGGAAATTTTGGCGGCGTTTCTTGCGAACGGGCTGTTCCCCGTCACTTACTCCTTCCTTGCGGGCAAGAACCGCTTTTCTTATCTTTGGGAGCGCAGCGGGGCGGCGCAGCGGGCGTTCATCGGCACGCGCACGGGAAGCGCGGCGGGGAGCGAACGCGCCCGCGAACTTTTCTCCGCCGACGGCATTTTGGACGGCGACGTCTTCTACTTCGCCTGCCTCGGGGAAAAGCAGCGCCTTCTGCCCGTTTACGAGGCGCTCCGCGCCCGTTACCGCTGCTTCTTCGCGCCCGACATCTACCTCAAAGCGCAGTGGCTGGAAATCGTCAAAAAAGGCGTGAGCAAGGCTTCCGCCGCCCTGGCGCTCAAAGCGCGGCTGGGCGCGCAAAAGCTCGTCGTCTTCGGCGATGCGGAAAACGACATCCCCCTCTTTGAAGCTGCTGACGAGTGCTATGCCGTTGCAAACGCCGTGCCTTCCTTAAAAGAGCGGGCGACGGCGGTCATCGGCAGCAACGAGGAGGACGGCGTCGCAAAAAAATTGGCGCAGCTCCTCGGGTGAGAGGCTGCGCCGCAAAAGTTTTGGCGTTTATTCCCGTTCCTCGGGTGAGGGGCGGGCTTTTTTCGTGCGTTTTTGGCGGCGTTCGAGGGCGAACAGCTCGGCGCGCGAAGGCTTCTTGACAAAGAGGACGAGGACGGGCACGAGGAAACAGAGGGTGCCTACAAAGTTGCAGATGAGATCGCTCATCGTGTCGATAAGACCGCTTCCGCGCGGTTCGGTCACCTCCCAATTCCCGTTTTCGAGCTGCCCCACGACGCCGTTCTGCCAGCGCTGGTTGTTGTAGCCGCCCGGCATCAGGCTGTCGACGGAGTATTCGAAGACCTCCCAAAGATAGCCCACGGCGAGCGAAAAGAGGAAGGCGAACAGGGCGACGGCGACCGCCTTCCCAACGCCTTCGGGCATGTCTTTTAAAAGCAGCGTTGCGAACGAGAGCCCCACGATGGAAAAGAGCGGGCCGCTCAGTGTGTGCAGCAGCTTATCCCAGAAGGGGACATAGCCGTAAAGCCCGTATAAGTTTCCGCCGCACAGCGCGGCGACGGCAAACGCCATGAGGGAGACTTCGAGGGCGAGCGGGAAGCGGATGCGGAACAAAAGCTCTACCAAAAAAATGGCGGCGATCATGGCGATGCAGAGCACGGCGTACCACAGGCGGCGCACAAGTTCGCCCCGTGCAAAGCCGCCGTCCAAATACATGCAGACGGTGAAGGCGATGCCGCCGATGAGGATGAGCGCGCAGACGGTGAAGGAAACGATCAGAACGCGCTTTCTCGTTTGTGCGGATGCGGAATGGGTCATAGTAAGCTCCCGAAATAATGTTTTCCATGATATTATAGCCCGAATTCCCCGCTCCGTCAACCGCCGCTGCCTCGATTTGCAGGCGAATGCGGGGGAAATTTCCTCAAAGCAGTTTACATTTTGCCGAAAATGCAGTAAAATGGAGATAAAATCGGGGGCAAGTACGGGCAAAATGCGCCTAAGAGGGAGTTTTATGGGCATCTTTCAGCGTCTCAAACAACGGTTCCTTCGAAAAAAGCAGCCCGCGCGCTTGGGGATCGCCCTCGGCAGCGGCGGCGCGAAGGGCATGGCGCACCTCGGGGCATTGAAAGCCTTCGAAGAGGCGGGCATCACCTTTTCCTTTGTTGCGGGCACGTCCATCGGCGCGGTCGTCGGGGCGCTGCTTGCAAAGGGCTATTCTTCGGAAGACATGCGCCGCATCGTGGAAGCGGTCAACCGCAGGGAATTTTCCAAAAACCTGCGCCCCTTTGCCGACCTTTCCTTTGCCGAACGTTTCCTTGAAAACTATCTCGAAGGCGACTTTACGACGCTCCGCATTCCCTTTGCCGCCTGTGCGACGGACGGGAAGGACAACCGCCTTGTCGTCCTAAGAAAAGGGAAGCTCGCCCGCGCCGTCACGGCGTCTTCCGCCATCCCGCCCCTCTTCAAGGGGGTGGAAATAGACGGGCGCGAACTTTACGACGGCGCCTTCACGAACGCCATCCCCGCCGACGTGTGCCGCGCGCTCGGCGCGGAATTTGTCATCGGCATCGATTTGGGCGCTTTTTCCAAGCCCGAAGAGGAGAAGGGGCGCTTTACCCGCCTTTTGGGCGCCGCACTCACGCACATCCAGCCCGTTCGGTATACGAAGGATCAGCGCGAACGGGGTTACCAAAACGCCGACTATATGCTGCGTCCGCCCCTCGGGGCGTTCCGCTCCACCGACATTTCGGAGACGGCGATGGAGGAGATGTATACCCTCGGCTATGAGGAGGCCAAACGATGCATGGAGGAGATCAAGGGCGCGATACAAAGCTTCTCGAAGGGGAAGAACGCGAAAAAGCCGTCCGAAAAGAAGAGCGGCTGAAAAAGCTCAAACGGGCGCTGCCCGCCCTCTGCGCCCTGCTCCTTGTCGCGGTCGTCGCGCTCGTGCACATGTTTGTGCCGCTTTCCTCCCTTCTGCCCGCCTACAAGTTGGCGGCGCGGGAGGAAGGGGAACTCCGCGTCCACTTTCTGGACGTCGGGCAGGGGGACTGCACCATCGTCGAATTCCCTTCGGGGGAGGCCGTCGTCATCGACGCGGGCGACGGCAGTTTTACAAACCGCAACCACACGGTGCGCTATTTAAAAGCGCTCGCGCCGAAAAAGCTCACAATGATATTGACCCATGCCGACGCCGACCATTACGGCGGCTTCGAAGCGCTCATAGAAGCGTTCGGCGCGGATACCGTTTATCTCCCCGCCTACGGGGAGGAGACGCCCGAATATGCGGCGCTCCTTAAAGCCGTGGAAAAGAGCGGCGCGAAGACGGATACCATGACGCGCTACGACGTCGTTGCCGACGGTTCGGGCGCTTATCTTGCCTGCGTTTCGCCGCGCAGGTCGGACGAAGAGGAGGGGAATGAAGCTTCTTCCGTCCTCTATCTCCGCTTCGAGGGCGTGGGCGTCCTGCTGGCGGGGGATATCTCCGCCGCCGTGGAGCGCCGTCTCGTAAAGGAGAACGCGCTCATGGAAGGGCTTTTCGACAGCGGCGGTCACCGCGTGCGCCTCGAAGAGACGGATATTTTGAAACTTTCCCATCACGGGTCGGCGTCTTCGAACACCGCGGAATGGCTCGCGCTGCTCTCGCCCGAGAAGGCGGTCGTCTCTTGCGGGAAGGGAAACAACTACGGCCATCCCGCGCCCGAAGCAATTTCCCGCGCCGAGGCCGCCGGGGCGGAAGTATTCAGAACGGACGAGCTGGGCGATATCGTCCTCTCCGTCAAGGGCGGAGAATATCGTCTCAGTTACCAAACATAGAGGTTTTTATGCGTTTGACGACATCGGGAGAATCACACGGCAAAGGGCTCTTTGCCATTTTAGAGGGGGTGCCCGCGGGGCTTACCCTCGACCTTTCGCGCATCGACGGGGCGCTTGCGCTCCGCCAGGGCGGCTACGGCAGGGGCGGCAGGCAGAAGATCGAAAAAGACCACGCCGAGATCATGACGGGCGTAAGAAACTGCATCACGCTGGGGAGCCCGTTGACGCTCGCCGTCTTCAACCGCGACTTTGAAAATTGGAAGCCGTATATGGCGCCCGAGGGGTGCGACGTTTCGGCGCGGCGTGTAACGCGCGTGCGCCCGGGGCATGCAGATCTTACGGGCATGATCAAGTTCGCAACGGACGACGCGCGCAACGTGTTGGAGCGCGCCTCCGCCCGCGAGACTGCCGCCCGCGTGGCGGCGGGCGCGGTGTGCGTGCAGCTTTTGGAGGCGCTCGGCATCCGCCTTCGTCACTATGTGCGCTCGTTGGGGAGCGTTGCGGACGGGCGGGAATACCCCTTCGAAGCGCTGCAAAACAAGTCTCCCGTCCTCGGCATGATGGACGCGGAGAAGGAGCGGGAGGCGGCAGCGCTCATCGACCGCGCCAAGGCGGAGGGCGATACCCTCGGAGGCACGGTGGAACTGCGCGTGCAGGGCCTCAAACGCGGCTTCGGCAGCTGCATGACCTACCGCGAAAAGCTGGACGCCCGTTTGACTGCCGCGCTCATGGGCGTGCAGGCGGTCAAGGGCGTCGAAGTGGGCGAAGGGTTTGCGCTCGCGTCGCTCCCCGGGAGCCTTGCGCACGATGAGGTTTTCTTTGAGGAAGGGCGCGGCTATTTCCGCAAGACCAACCGCGCGGGGGGCATCGAGGGCGGCATGTCCAACGGCGAAGAGCTCGTCCTCCGCGTCGCGATGAAGCCCATCCCCACCCTCATGAAGGGGCTTCAAACGGTGGATACGGACGGCAACGTCGCCGCCCGCGCTTCCACCGAGCGCAGCGACGTGTGCGCCCTCACGGCATGCGGCGTCGTCCTTGAAAGCGCGCTCGCCTTCGAACTTTGTTCCGTCGTTCTGGAACAGCTGGGCGGCAGCAACATGCAGGAGATCAAACGCCGCTACGAGGAGATGAAATGAGGACGATCGTCTTATGTGAAGAGGCGCAGCCCTCTGTAAGCACCATTTACTGCGGCGAGGGCGCGTTCGAAAGGGAGCTCCCCCGCGCGCTCGAAGGCTATTCCGAACGCTTCGTCTTCACCGACGGCAACGTTTCGCGGCTGTGGGGGGCGCGCATCCGCGAAGTATTGGGCGATGTGCCTATGTTCACGATGCCCGCGGGCGAGGAACACAAGACGGAAGAGACGCTTTTCGCCCTTTTACAAGCGATGGCAAAGGCGCAGCTGCACCGCACGGGCTGCCTTATCATGATCGGCGGCGGCGTCGTGGGCGACGTCGGCGGGCTTGCGGCGGCGCTCTATATGCGCGGCATCGCCTGCTTCCAGGTGCCCACCACCCTTTTGGCGCAGGTCGACTCCTCGGTGGGCGGAAAGACCGCCATCGACTTTTTGGGCATCAAGAACCTCGTGGGGGCGTTCAACCAGCCCAAGGCGGTGTTCGCAGACCCCTGCTTCCTTTCGACCCTCCCCCCGCGCGAAGTGCGCTGCGGCATCGGGGAGATGGTAAAGCACGGCGCGCTTTCCGAAGAACTCTTTGAAAAGCTGCTCTTGCGGCGCAGAGAGCTGGCTGCGCTCTGTGTGCCCGTCGGCCTCATCGCGGACAACATCGCGTTTAAGGCGTCTGTCGTCGCCGAGGACGCCAAAGAGAGCGGGCTCCGTAAATCCCTCAACCTCGGGCATACGACGGCGCACGCGCTCGAATTGGCGCTCAAAACGTGGTCGCACGGAGAATGCGTGCTGCTCGGCACCATCTTCGAAGCGGAGATCGCGCGGCGCCATGAAAATTGCGACGAAGGGTATCTTTTTGAGCTCATCTCCCTTTGCAAAGAGGTGCTGGGCAGCATCCCCGCGCTGCCGCCCGCGAAGGAGTGGACGCCGCTCGCCCTTCTCGATAAGAAAAATACGGCAAAGGACGCCGTGGTCGTCACCGCGCCCGTCCGCCGCGGAACATACCGCCTCATCGCGCTTCCCTTTGCGGAATACGCGCGCGAGGCAGAGGAGATACAGGCAAAATTATGTTAAAGTTAGCTGTCATCGGCAAGGATGTTTCTGAGTCGCAAAGCCCCGCGATGCACACCTTTTTGCTGCACGCGCTGGGCGAGGAGTGTTCCTACGAGGCGGTGAGCATCCCGCCCGAAAACTTTGGGGAACGCGCCGAAGGGCTGTTTGAAGCGTACGACGCCTTCAACGTCACCATCCCCTTCAAGACGGACATCATGCCCTATTTGAAGGAGCTCAAAGGGGACGCCAAGACGTTCGGCGCGGTCAACGTCGTGCTGTCGAAGAGCCGTACGGGCTACAACACCGACGGCATGGGGTTTTTATTGATGCTCGAAAACGCGGGCGTTCAAGTGCGGGGGAAGGACGTGCTCGTCCTCGGCGCGGGCGGCGCGGGCAGGAGCTGCATCAAAAAGCTTGCGGAAGCGGGCGCGAACGTCTTTGCCTACGAGCGCGACGAAAAGCGCCTTCACGCAGTTGCGGAGGAGTTCGGCTGCTTTACCCCCCTTTCCGAGGTGGAGGCGCGGCGGTACGACGTCATCTTCAACTGCACGGGCATCGGCATGCACAAGACGGTGGGCATGACGCCCTCCGTGCGCACCAAGGCGGGCGAGAAACCCGTGGGCGAGGAGCTCCTATCCCTGTGCGATACGGCGGTCGATCTCATCTATGTGCCCAAGGAGTCGGAATTTTTGCGCATCGCGCGCACCTTTGGCAAAAAGACGGTGGAGGGCGGCCCCATGCTCTTCTATCAGGCGTATTACGGCGACTGCATCTATGTGGGGCGGGAGCCGAAGGCTGAGGAGGCCAAGCGCCTCTATGAGGAATACTT
This sequence comes from Candidatus Gallimonas gallistercoris, assembly GCA_019117085.1. GTDB lineage: Bacteria > Bacillota > Clostridia > Christensenellales > Borkfalkiaceae > Gallimonas > Gallimonas gallistercoris. The sequence continues at coordinate 1,072 of DXAJ01000025.1, read as the reverse complement.
AAAAGCACAGGCAGACTGAACGGGCCGCGCGGGCGTCGCAGGAGTGTCGATAAGGGCGCATCGGACAGCGGAGAGAAGGAGAAAGGATATGAAGTTTTTGGTTTTGAACGGCGTCAATCTCGGGCGCACGGGCATGCGCGAAAAGGGCGTGTACGGCGCGGATACGCTGGAAAGCATCAACAAGGGCCTTGCGGACTTCGTGAAGGCGCACGGGCATGAGGCGGACTTCTTTCAGAGTGACATAGAAGGGGAGCTCTGCACGAAGATCGGGCAGGCGGAGGGCGTGTATGACGGCATCGTTTTGAATGCGGGCGCGTTCACGCACTATTCCTACGCCATCCGCGACGCCATCGCGGGGGTCGAAGTCCCCGTCGTCGAGGTGCATATGTCCAACGTGCACGCACGCGAGGAGTTTCGGCACAAGTCCGTCCTCACCGAAGTGTGCAAGGGGGAGATCCTCGGCTTCGGGAAGAACAGCTATTATCTTGCATTGGAGAGTTTTTGGTTATGAATATCGTACTTTGCGGCATGATGGGAGTGGGCAAATCGACGGTCGGCATCCGCATCGCGGAGCTGACGGGGCGGCGCTGGATCGATACCGATATCGTGATCACCGACCGCTACGGGCGCATTTCGGACCTCTTCGAATATTACGGCGAAGCGCATTTCCGCGAGCTTGAAACGAAGGTCGTCAAAGAGCTTTCGGGGCAGGACGGGCTCGTCATCTCGACGGGCGGCGGGCTTGTCTTAAAGCCCGAAAACAATGAAATGCTCAAAAGGAACGGCAAAATTTTCTTCCTTCGGGCGAGCTTCGAAACGCTGCTCGCGCGCGTCCGCGCGGACGAGACGAGGCCGCTTTTAAAGGATACGGGCAAGACGGCGGAAAAGCTCGGCGAGCTGATGGCATGGCGCACGCCCGTCTATGAGCACGTCGCGGACTATATCGTCGATACGGACGCCCGCACGGCGGAAGACGTCGCTTCGGACGTTTTGAAGATCTTCCGCGAAGCCGAAGAAGGGAAAGCCGCCGAGGGCTGAATATCATGAAAAAACAAAAATATGCGCTCGTTAC
>DXAJ01000024.1 GCA_019117085.1 Candidatus Gallimonas gallistercoris | reverse complement strand
TCGCTCACGTTGCACACGGCGTTCACGATGGCGCGCACCGTCGCATACAAAAAGTCGGTGCAGCGGTCCTCGCGGGAGATGATCTTCTCCCAATCCCACTGGTCGACGTAGACGGAGTGGAGATTGTCGAGCGCCTCGTCGCGGCGGACGGCGTTCATGTCGGCATACAGCCCTTCGTGCATCTGAAAGCCGTACTTTTTGAGCGCCAGCCGCTTCCATTTGGCGAGGGAGTGCACGATCTGCCCCTCCTTGCCGATGGCGGGGATGTCGAAGGCGACGGGGCGTTCGGTGCCGCTCAGATCGTCGTTGAGGCCGGAGTCGGCGGAGACGAAGAGGGGCGCGGAGACGCGCTTCAAGCGCAGAGAGCGCTCGAGTTCTGCCTGGAAGCCGTGTTTGATATAGCCGATGGCGCATTGCAGATCGTAGCCGCCCAGCGCGGGACGGTAAGTTTCGGGGATGACGATGCGGTTCATGTTGTTACCTCTCTTTGGAATTATAACACGCGCCGCATTTTATTGTCAAATATCATGGGGGCGGCGGAGCGCTTTTTTGCCCCGCTGCAATAAAAATCTCTTATGTTTGCCTTTCGCCTCCCTTATGGAAGGGCGTTCGCGGCGCGGGGCGGTGGGGTGGGGTGGGGGGGGCATTTCTTTGCCTCCCCTGTGCAAGGGGGTGAGCCGCGCATGATACGCATCGCCACGGTGTGGCGTGCGTGCGCGGCGAACTGAGGTTTTTGCCATTGCGGGCAAAAACCGTGACCGAGGCGGCGTTTCCCTTGCGCCGCCGAGACGTGTCAGGCGAGGAACGAGCCTGACGGAAGGGTTGTCATGCCCGCATACCAATGCCTTACAGCCCTCCCGTCTCTCTTCGTTCGGCCTCCTCCTTTACACAGACAGGGCTTTGTACGGGGGCGGGCTCGTCGAGGGGCATCCCGCGGAAGGATCGCAGGTTGATCTCTTTCACCCGCTCCGAAAAGGCGGCTGCGGGGCGGCGGGCGCCGCTCTCTAAAAAGCGCGCCGTGACGAGGGCGTAGATGCAGAAGATGGGCACCGCGCCGAGGTTGGTCTCGAGCAGGGAGTTGACGACGAGGGTATTGAGTTTCTGCTCCCACGAAAAACCGTCGCTGCGGATGCCGCCGATGAGAAGCGCGAGCTCCCATGCGAGCTGCACGGCAACGCCGATCGCAAACAGCCGCAGAAGGGGCAGCCGCTTCCCGCGCTCTTTCTGCCGCAGGTTATAGAGGATGCCGAAAAGATACCCTGCAAGCAGCACGAGCGCCATGTAGCCGTGATAGCCCTCCGTCTCCCGCCAGATGGCGACGGTGGGGAAGTCCTGCCCGAAGGCGGAGGCAAGCATGGGCGCGGCGATCCACCAGATAAAGATGAGGAGCGTCCATTCGACGGCGCGGCGGTCCTTGCCCATCCACACCCAGAGCAGCACGAAGTTGGTGATGCCGTAGCTCATGCTCATCCAGAGGAGCACCCAAAAAAGATCGCCCCCTTCGATGTGGCGGGAGCCCGTCAGAAGATGGAAGATGCCGTAATCGACGAGCATGTAGAGCACGCCGCCCGCAAGCCCGAAGAAGAGGGTCAGATGCCGCTTTTTCACAAAGAGCAGGGCGCACAGGACGACGAGAAAGGCGATGTCGAGATAGATATAGAGGGTGGAAAAGACGCGGCGCGCCACCACCTGCGCCGCAAGCAGAGATGTCATAGATGCCTCCCGCGCTGTCATATATTTTTATGACAGTATAACAGAGCGGGAGCGCATTGTCAAGCCCTTGCTGAAAAATGCGCCCGATCGCGTGCCGCATTTGAAAAAACGCCGCCCGCGGTGCCTCCCGGAAAGAGGCGCCGCGGGCGGCAAGTGCTGCGGGGCGGGGCTCAGCGGATGCCCGTGAGGTCTTTGACGACCTCGCCCGCCAGGATGAGCCCCATCACCGAAGGGACGAACGCGACGCTCCCCGGGACGGGTTTGTGGTTCGCCGTTTTGCCCGCGGGGTTTCCGTCCGCGCCCTCTTCGGGGATGGCGGCGGGCGCGCCGTCTTGCAGTCTGTCAAAGCGGGGGAGGCGGGGCTCCTCTTTGGAATACACCGCCTTGACGCCCGAAATGCCCCGTTTTTTGAGCTCCCTACGCATGACGCGGGCGAGCGGGCAGACGGAAGTTTCTTCGATCGGCGCGACTTCGAAGCGGGTGGGGTCGAGCTTGTTGCCCGCGCCCATCGCGCTGACGGCGGGAACGCCCGCAAGGCGGGCGCGCTCCAAAATGGCTATTTTGCCGCTCACCGTGTCGATGGCGTCCACCACATAGTCGAAGGCGGAAAAGTCGAGGTCTCCTGCATTCTCGGGCAGGAAAAACATATCGTGCGCCGTCACGCGGCAGCGGGGGGAGAGGAGGGCGATGCGCTCCTTCGCCGCCTCCGCTTTGCGCATGCCGACCGTTTTGTCCGTCGCAAACACTTGGCGGTTGCAGTTGGAGAGGGCAACGGCGTCCCCATCGATGAGGTCGAGCGCGCCGACGCCCGAACGCGCCAGTGCCTCGGCACAGTGGCCGCCCACGCCGCCCAGCCCGAACACCGCCACGCGGGCAGAAGCGAGCTTTTGCATCGCCTCCTCCCCGAAGAGCGCGCGCGTGCGGGAGAAGCGCTCCCTGTCGTTTTCATTGTCAAACTTGTTCATATCTAAATGGTAGCACTTTTTTGCGCCTCTGTCAAGGTCTGCTCCTTTTTTGCGGGCGGCTTCGGGCGAAAAGCGCGCGGCGTTTTCTTTGAAACCCTTTACAAAACGGACAAAGCGTGTTATAATGTCGTTTGGATATATGGTACCCCCGAGAGAGTCAGTACCCAAAATAAGGGGGAACGGAGGAAAGAATGCGCTGTTTATACTGCAACTGCACGGAGAGCAAGGTCATCGATTCCCGCTCGGCGGACGACGACCGCACCATCCGCCGCCGCCGCGAGTGCATGGGCTGCGGCAGGCGCTTCACGACGTACGAGACGATCGAAGTCCAGCCCATCCTCGTCGTCAAGAACGACGGCACCCGCCAGGCGTTCGACGTGAGCAAAATAAAGCGCGGCATCATCAAGGCGTGCGAAAAGCGCCCCGTGCCCATCGAAAAGATCGACGCCCTCGCCGACGACATCACGAAGAAGCTCTATAATTCCATGGCGCAGGAAGTTTCGTCCAAGCAGATCGGCGAGATGGTGATGGAAGGGTTGAAAGAGCTCGACGAAGTCGCCTATGTGCGCTATGCCTCCGTCTACCGCTCCTTCAAGGACATCTCCTCCTTCATGCGCGAATTGCAGCAGATGATGGAATACAAGGCGGAAGAGGAGCAGAAGGGCGAAAGGCGCGCCGAAAAGAACTGATATGCCGACCAAACGCGTGATGGTGGGCGGGGTCGCAGTCGGGGGCGGCGCGCCCGTTTCCGTCCAGAGCATGACCACCGAAAAGACGGGCTGCGTGGAAGCGTGCGTCGCCCAGATCCTGCGCCTTCAAGAGGCGGGGTGCGACATCGTGCGCGTCGCCGTTTCCGACGAGGAGGACGCAAGAGCGCTGCCCCTCGTCAAGGCGCGCGTCCGTGTGCCGATCGTCGCCGACATCCACTTTTCCCCCCGCCTTGCCGTGATGGCGGTGGAGGGGGGCGCGGACAAGCTGCGCATCAACCCGGGCAACATCGGCGGGGAGAAGGAGATCGCCCTCGTCGCGGACTGCGTGAAGACGCATCATATCCCCGTGCGCGTGGGGGCGAACACGGGCAGCATCGAACCGCACTTTTTGAAAGAGTACGCAAGGAGCGCCCGCGCTCTCGTCGAAAGCGCGCTTTATAACGTGGATATTTTGGAAAAGCACGGCGTTGAGGACATCGTCATCTCCGTCAAGGCGTCCGACGTGCCCCTCACCGTGGAAGCGTATGAACTGCTTGCTAAAAGGACGGACTATCCCCTCCACGTCGGCGTGACGGAGGCGGGCACCGAGCGGGCGGGGCTCATCAAGAGCAGCTGCGGCATCGGCGCGCTCCTCCTTCGCGGCATCGGCGATACCATCCGCGTGTCGCTCACCGCCGACCCCGTGCGCGAAGTGTATGCGGGGCACGATATTTTGCGCGCCTGCGGACTGGAACAAGAGTTTGTCGAAGTCGTCTCCTGCCCCACCTGCGGCCGCTGCCGCTACGACTGCATGGCGCTTGCCGATAAAGTTTCCGAACGCGTGCACAACGTCAGGAAAAAGTGTAAAGTCGCCGTCATGGGGTGCGTCGTCAACGGCCCCGGCGAGGCGAAGGAGTGCGATCTGGGGATCGCGGGCGGGCAGGAGTACTGCGTCATCTTCGAAAAGGGCAAAGAGAACGTGCGCGTTCCCGCACGCGAGGCGGAGCAGGCGTTCTTTGCCCGCCTCGAAGAGCTGTTGAGGTGATGGCATGAAGAGCCGTGAATATTTGGAGCGCATCCGCGAGATCCCCGCGCTCTCCCGCGCTGTGCTGAAAAAGATCGTCGTCGATGGGAATACGGCGGTCTTTCATCTTGTCACCGACGAGACCTATCACGAGGAAGACGTCGTCTCGGCGCGCGCCGTGACGTACGAGTTCGTGCCCGAGGGGTGTATGGCGGACGTGCGCGTCGTCAAGTCGGTGCCGAGCGAAGAGGGCGTGCGGGCGCGCATCGCGGAAGTTTTGAAAAACAAGTTCCCCGCGGCGGCGGCGTTCGTCTCGCCCGAGGACATCAAAGTGGAGCTCGACGGCGCGGGCGGGCGGTTCGTGATCGGCGTTGCCGAATCCGAACGCACGCAGTTCGTGCGGGGGAACGTCCTCGACGGCGTTGCCGCAGACCTCTGCCGCACCTTCCCCGGGGCGTGGACGGGCGACTGCCGTTCCGTGCAAAAGACGATGGAAGCGCCCCCCGAGGAGCCGCTGCCTCCGCCCGAGGTCATCATCGCGCCCCGCGTCTTCCGCATCGAAAATTACGCGCCCATCTACGGCGCTTCCCCCAAACTCGCCGTCTATATCGCCGACCTTGCGGCGGGGCAGACGTGCGTCACCGTCTGCGGCACGATCTCCTTCCTCGAAGAGCGCATGACGAAGAAGGAAAAGCCCTTCTTTTCTTTCAGCGTCTCGGACGGCAGCGGGCAGCTGCGACTTTCCTATTTCACGCGCAAGGCGACGCTCGAAAAGGTGCGCGCTTTGAAAGCGGGCGACTCCGTGTGCTTCACGGGGGATATGGAGCTTTTCAACGGCTCGCTCTCCTTCCGCCCCAAGGCGGTGGACTACGGTACGCCGCCCAAGGACTATATGTTCGAAGCGCGGCCCTCCCGTCCCGCCCCGCCCCGCTATACCGCCGTCTTCCCCGAGCCCTGCGAAGACCTCGTGCAGGGGATGCTCTTCGGCGAGACGCGCCTCCCCGCAGGGTTCGAACAGGGGAGATACGTCGTCTTCGACCTTGAAACGACGGGCCTCAACAACAACCCCGTCGCAGGACCGATGGACCGCATCATCGAAGTGGGCGCCGTCAAGATCGAAGGGGGAAAGATCGCGGAAAAGTTCTCCTCCTTCGTCGCCTGCCCCGTCAAACTCACCGAAGAAATCGTCGGCATCACGGGCATCGAGGACGAGATGCTCGTGGGCGCGCCCCCCGTGGAGACGGTCATGGCGGACTTTTATAAGTTCACGGAAGGCTGCGCGCTCGTCGGGCACAACGTGCAGTTCGACTACAAGTTCATCCGCTATTACGGCGAGCAGGAGGGGTATCTTTTCGACGCGAAGACGTTCGATACCGTCGCCCTTTCCCAGCAGCTCCTGCGATTGAGTAACTATAAGCTCAACACCGTCGCCGATCATTTCGGTTTCACCTTCCGCCATCACAGGGCGTTTGACGACGCCTTCGTCACCGCCAAGATTTTTTTGGAGCTCGTCAAACTCGGCGGCATCCCCAAATAAGGGGCGCGAGCGGCACTGTTTCCCGTTCGACGTGGCAAGGAAAATGCGCAAGTTTGCAAAAAACGCTTGCAATTTCGTAAAAAGCATGCTATAATCGGGGTACTTGATCGATGAAACAGAGATTGAGAGCGGGCGACCGCTCTCAAATTTGTTATATGGGGCATACGGACCGCGAAGCGGCTGCCCCTTATAAGGGAGGCGGAAATGAAGGTCAAACCCATTGCCGAAGTCCTGGAAGCGCTTGCCCCCGCCGCCGAAGAGGCGGGCGTGGAGCTCGTGGACGGGGCGTGGAACATGCGCGAGCGTTCGCTCACCCTCTGGATCGACGCGGAGGGCGGCGTGGACATGGACATGTGCGAACGCTTCCACCGTGTGGCGGACGCGCTCCTTGACGACATCGACCCCACGTTCGGGGCGGCGTACACGCTCACCTGCTCTTCTTTGGGGCTCGACAGGCCCATCAAGACCGACCGCGACTTTGCGCGGCGGCTGCACGAGAAAGTGGAAGTGCGCCTCTACGCGCCCGTCGATGGGAAGAAGGAATACGAAGGGGAGCTTCTTTCCTTCGACGAAAAGACCTTCACCATTTTAACGGACAAGGGCGAGCGCACCTTCGAACGGGAAAAGGCCGCCAAAGTCTGCCTCTATATCGAAGTCTGAATCACGGAAAAATACCGAAGGACGATCATTTCGGAAGGAGTAAATTATGATCAATAAAGATTTCTTTGCGGCGCTTGCCGATCTGGAACGGGAAAAGGGCATCAGCGAACAGGTGTTCCTCGATGCGCTCTCTGCGGCGCTCGCCTCTGCCTATAAGAAGCAGTTCGAGGGAGAAACGGGCAATGTCGAAGTGCGCGCGGACGAGGAAAAGGGGACGCTGCGGTTCTTTCTGACGCACGTCGTCGTCGACAGCGAAGAGGCGCAGGAAGGGGAGATCACCCTCGAAGAGGCGCTCAAGATCAAAAAGTCTGCCAAGGTAGGCGACGTCCTTTCCGAGGAGTTCGTCCCCAAAGATTTCACGCGCATCGCCGCGCAGACCGCGAAGCAGGTCATTTTGCAGAAGATCCACGAGACGGAGCGCGACAACACGCTCAGCGAATTTTCCGATAAAGAGGGCGAACTCATGAGCGGGCTCGTCCGCAAGATCGACATGAAGAACGTCTACGTCGAGCTCGGCAAGGGGCAGATCGAGGGGCTCATGCTCCCGCAGGATCAAGTCCCCGGCGAGAGATACGAAGCGGGCGACCGCATCAAGGTGTTCGTCAAGCGCGTGCGCAGCGGCGGCAGGAATGCGCAGGTGCTCGTTTCGCGCACGGCGCCCGGGCTCGTCAAGCGCCTCTTCGAAGAGGAAGTGCCCGAAATAAAACAGGGCACGGTGGTCATCAAGTCCATCTCCCGCGAGGCGGGCCACAGGACGAAGATGGCGATCGCTTCCGAAGATGCGCGCGTGGACGCAGTCGGCGCGTGCGTCGGCAACAAGGGCGCGCGCGTCAACGCCGTCGTGCAGGAGCTGGGCGGCGAGAAGGTGGATATCATCCTTTGGAGCGAAAATCCCCTCGAATTCATCGCCAAGGCGCTCTCTCCCGCGACCGTCGTTTCGGTGACGCAGACGGGCGAAAAGTCGGCGATCGCCGTCGTGCCCGACGATAAGCTCTCCCTCGCCATCGGCCGCGACGGGCAGAACGCCCGCCTCGCCGCGCGCCTCACGGGCTGGAAGATCGACGTCAAGAGCGAGTCTGTCGCCGCCAAGATGGAGCAGCAGGCGAAGGAAGCGCAGGAAGCGCTCTCCGCGGCGCTCGAAACTGCCGCCGAAGCCGAAGAGCCCGCCGTTCCTGCGGAAGAGGCTGCCGAAGCTCCCGCAGAGGGGACGGAGGAATAAATGCCCGCGCAAAAGAAGATCCCCATGCGCACCTGCATCGCCTGCCGCGAGGAAAAGCCCAAGAAGGAGATGCTGCGCATCGTGCGCAGCGCGGCGGGGGAAATAAGGCTCGATCTTTCGGGCAAGCTCCCGGGGCGCGGGGCATATATCTGCAACAACGCGGCGTGCATCGCCCGCCTCAAAAAGCAGAAACTGCTGCACAAGACGTTCTCGTGCGAGGTGCCCGAGGCGGTGTATGCGGGCATCGAGGAGGAGTTCAGCCGTGCGCAGTAAGATCGCAAGCTATCTGGGCTTTGCAAGGCGCGCGGGGAAACTAACGCTCGGCATCAACGGCACGGCGGCTTCGAGGAAGGTGTTCCTTCTCGTCGCGGACGTGACCGCATCCGAAAATTCCAAAAAAGAGATACAAAAGCTCAAAGAGCGCTTCTCCTGCCCCCTTGTGTGGGCGGAGGAGCTGGGCGCGATGACGGGCAAGGAGGGCTGCAAGCTCGCCGCCGTCCGCGACAGGGCTTTGGCGGACGCTATTTTGCGGGAAAGTCCCGAAGCGCCGCAATAAATCCCCCTTCGGGGGCAAAACGAAGAAAGTTTAAGTCAGGCGGAGCGTTCCGCAAGAGGGTATGGAGGATCCATGGCATACGAGAATATCGAAAAATTGAGCTCCCTTCTGGGGGACAACGAGATCCGCGCGCTTTTGAAGGCAGTCGCGGGCAGCGAGAGAAAGCTCGGCGAAGTCTCGAAAAAGCTCAGCGAGTGGGAGGCCGTCATCGACCGCCGCAGGGAAGAGGAGGCACGCAGGGAAGAAGAAGCGCGCGCCGCCGAAGCGGAGGCGGAGCGGGAGCAAAAGAACGAGCCCGCGCCCGCGCCCGTTGAGGCCGCCCAAGCCGCGCCTCAGCCCGCCGAAGCCGCGCCCGCGCCTCAGCCCGTTGAGGCCGTGTCCGCACCCGAGGAACGTGAGAGAGCGCGTGAAGAACAGCGGCCCGCACGCCCCCAAGAGCCCGAACGTCCTCGCCCGCAGCCGTCGCCGCGCGGCGATCGCCCGGCGCAGGGGCAGGGACAGGGGCGTCCTACCTACCGCCCCGACCGTCCGCAGGGGCAGAATATGCGCCCGACGGGGCAGAACGCTCGTCCGCAGGGACAGGGCGGTTTTGCGCGCCCGCAGGGGCAGAACATGCGCCCGGCGGGGCAGAACGGCCCCGCAAGAGGTCCCCGTCCGATGACGGGCGCTCCCCGCATCCCGCGCCCCGTCGCGCCCGCGCCGCAGCCCGCGGCGCCGAGAAGGGAGTTCTCTTCCCCTAAGAAATTTGAAAAGACGTACGTCGAAAAGCATCCCGTCAACAAGCGGGCGCTCCAACGCCAGCAGGGCATGGACGTGGGCGATTTCGACGAGGATAAGAGCGGCTACCGCAAGGCGCGCTTCAACAAGAAGGGCGCAAAGCGCGAGGCGAGCACCGTCAAGATCGATCACGCCGTCGTGACGACGCGCGAGATCCCCATCAAGACGCTCTCCGAAAAGCTGGGCATCTCCGCCGTGGAGATCACCAAGCGCCTCTTCCGCGAGGGCGTGATGAAGACGGTCAACGAGTCCGTCGATTACGACAACGCGGCGTATATCGCCTTAGAGCTCGGTATCGACCTCGAATACAAGCCCCCGAAGACGGCGGAAGACGCCCTCCTCGAACAGTACGACAGCGCGAACGACGCGGAAAAGAGCGTGCCGCGCGCGCCCGTCGTCACCGTCATGGGGCACGTCGACCACGGCAAGACCTCTCTCCTTGACGCCATCCGCAAGACCAACGTCACGGAAGGCGAGGCGGGCGGCATCACGCAGAGCATCGGCGCGTACACCGTCTCCTTCGGCGAGGGCAAGAAGGTCACCTTCATCGATACCCCCGGCCACGCGGCGTTCACCGCCATGCGTGCGCGCGGCGCGTCCGTCACCGACATCGTCGTTTTGGTCGTTGCGGCGGACGACGGCATCATGCCGCAGACGGTGGAAGCCATCGACCATGCAAAGGCCGCCGATGTGCCCATCATCGTCGCCATGAACAAGATGGATAAGTCCCAGGCAGACCCCGATAAGGTCAAGCAGGGGCTCATGAAATACGATCTCGTGCCCGAGGAGTGGGGCGGCGACGTCATCGTCGTGCCCGTCTCCGCCAAGACGGGCGCAGGCATCGACGACCTCCTCGAAAACATTTGGCTGGTCGCCGAGATGCAGGAACTCACCGCCGATCCCGACCGCAACGCCAAGGGCGTCATCATCGAAGCCAAGCTCGATAAGGGCAAGGGTCCCATGGCGAGCGTGCTCGTGCAGAACGGTACGCTGCACACGGGCGATAACCTCATTTCGGGCACCACGATGGGCCGCGTCCGCGCCATGATCGACGACAAGGGCAGGACGGTCAAAGAGGCAGGTCCTTCGACCGCCGTCTCCGTCCTCGGCCTCGAAGACGTCCCCAACGCGGGCGACACCATCTTCGCCGTCGACCAGGCGCTCATGAAGCAGGTGCAGGAAGAGCGCAAGAACAAGCAGCGCGAATCCATGATCAAGGAGACGCAGAAGGTGACGCTCGACGACGTCTTTGCCCAGGTCGCCGAAGGCAAGATGAAGGAGCTCAAGCTCATCGTCAAAGCCGACGTGCAGGGCTCGGTCGAAGCCGTCAAGGGCGCGCTCGAAAAGCTCGAGAACGAGGAAGTGCGCGTGCGCGTCATTCACGCCGCCGCGGGCGCCATCACGGAGAGCGACGTCATGCTCGCCTCCTCTGCGAACGCCGTTATCATCGGCTTCAACGTCCGCCCCGATACCAAGGCAAAACAGCTCGCCGAGCACAGCAAGGTGGATGTAAGGATGTACCGCATCATCTACGAGCTCCTCGACGACATGGAAGCGGCGCTCAAGGGCATGCTCTCGCCCAAGTATCAGGAAATTTACATGGGCAAGGCGGAAGTCAAACAGACCTTCAACATCACGGGCGTCGGCACGGTCGCTGGCTGCTTCGTCACCGAAGGCAAGCTCGTCCGCGGCGGGAAGCTGCGCATCTACCGCGACAACGTGATGATCGTCGAAGGCAACGTCAAGCAGCTCAAACGCTTCAAGGACGACGCCAAGGAAGTTTCGGGCGGCTTCGAGTGCGGCTGCGCGATCGAAGGCTTCAACGAGATCCGCGTGGGCGACTTCATCGAATGCTATCTCATCGAGGAGATCAAGCCGGTATGAAAGGACAGCGTTCTCAGAGGGTGAACAGCGAGATGCAGAAGGAGCTTTCCGCGCTCATTCAGGGCCCTCTCAAAGATAAGGAACCCGAGCTCCGCGGGCTCATCTCGGTGACGGAGGCGGACGTCGCGCCCGACCTCAAAACGGCGAAAATTTATGTGAGCGTGCTCGCAAAGAACGAGGAGGACAAGAAGCAGGCGTTTTATATCCTCCGCGAGAACGCAGGATTTCTGCGCCATGAGCTTGCGCGCGTCATGCGCATGCGCACCGTGCCCGAGCTGACCATCATCGAAGACGACAGCATGGCGTACGGCGCCCGCATGGATAAGCTTTTGGACGAACTCAACGAAAAATAACAACTTCTCGGTCCGAGGGGGCGCGCTTTCGGCGTCCCCTCGGCGCTTTTTCAGGAGGCCTCATGAATCCCATCTCCGAGATCGCAGCCGTTCTTCGCTCCTTGAAGAGCGCGGTCATCTTCACGCATATGCGCCCCGACGGCGACGCCGTGGGTTCGGGCATCGCCCTTTCGCGCGCGCTCGATCTGCTTAATATCCCCAATCAGCTCGTGAACGAGGGGGAGCTCCCGCAAAAATTCCGCTTTCTTGCAGGCGCGGAGAAGTTTTTAACGCGCCCCACGCTGGATGCGGAGGGGTATATCTGCGTCGATTCGAGCGACGAACGCCGCCTCGGCGAACTTTGCAAGCTGTTTTTGAAGGGCGCGGGCAAGGGCAAGGTGACGGTGAATATCGATCATCACATCTCCAACACGCGCTACTGTAAATATAATTTCGTGCGCTGCCGTTCGAGCAACTGCGAGAATATTGCCGAGCTCATCGAAGAACTCGGCGTGCCGAAAGACGAAGTCATCTCCTCCGCTCTCATGACGGGCATCATCACGGACTCGGGCAGTTTTTCGCATTCGGACGTCAACGGCGACACCTTCCGCGCGGCTGCCCAAGCCGCAGACGGCGGGGCGAAGGTCGATCGCATCACCAACGAGCTCTTCCGCCGCCAGAGCAAGGCGCGCTCCGAGCTCTATCTCGGCGTTCTTTCCCGCCTGCGCTATCTTCTCGATGACAAGCTCGCCGTCGCCGTCGTCTCGCTGGAAGCGCTGAATGCGGGCGGGCTCTCGCAGTCGGATACCGAGGGCATCGTCGATTACGCCCTCACCGTCGACCCCGTCGAGGTGAGCATCTGCCTGATGGAAGTCAAGAAGGGGCAGTATAAGGCTTCCTTCCGCTCCAAGGGCAAGGTCAACGTCAACGAAGTCGCTGCCCTCTTCGGCGGCGGCGGGCATATCCTCGCTTCGGGCTGCATGGTGTTCGGCGATCTCGAAGAAGTCGTCGACCGCCTCCGCTATGCCGTTTACAGCCACATGGGGGACGCATGACGGGCTTTCTGAATATCTACAAAGAGGCGGGGGATACCTCGACCTTCGCCGTTTCGCGCGTAAAAAAGCTCACGCACACCCCTTCGGGGCATATGGGCACCTTAGACCCGCTCGCTTCGGGCGTGCTGCCCGTCGGCGTCGGCAATGCGGCGCGGCTGTTTGATTTTTTCCTCGATAAGACGAAGATCTATCTCGCGCACTTCCGCTTCGGCGTGACGACGGATACGCTGGACGGCGAAGGCGCCGTGCGGCCTGCGGGAAGGGTCCCTTCGGCGGCGGAGATCGAAAGCGTGCTTTCTTGCTTCGTGGGGGAGATCGATCAGCTGCCGCCCGTGTTCAGCGCCAAGAGCGTGGGCGGAAAACGCAGCTACGAGCTCGCGCGGGCGGGGAAAGAGGTGACCCTTTCTCCCAAGCGCGTGCGCATCGAGGGCATCGAACTTTTGGAGCAGACGGGGGCGGACGAATTTTCCTTCCGCATCACCTGCGGCGGCGGCACTTACATCCGCGCGCTCGCCCGCGACATTGCGCAAAAGCTCGGCACGGGGGCGTACATGAGCGGGCTCCTGCGCGAGAGAAGCGGTCCCTTTTCGCTGGAAACGGCGGTGCATCTAAAAGACCTCACGCCAGAAAACGTCGCAGAATACCTCGTCCCGACGGACAGCGTGCTGCCCTTCCCGTCCATCACGGTGGAGGATACACGCTACTTTCAGGGCGTGCGGCTC
>DXAJ01000023.1 GCA_019117085.1 Candidatus Gallimonas gallistercoris | reverse complement strand
TCACTTCCCCCAAGGGAACATACGGGCAGCTCGTCTATTATGTGGCGCTGGCGCTTCTCACCGCGATTTTGAGGCACTTTACCCACATCGAGATCATGTCCTTCACCATCCTTCTGATGAACCTTGTAACTCCCCTCATCGATACCTACATCGTGCGCAAGCCCTTCGGCTATAAGCGGGAGAAGAAGGCAAAGGAGGCGGTCAAATGAGCGCGAAGTCCTTCTTCCAGAGCACTGCGTTCAAGTGCATCGTCGTGCTGTTGTCCATCGTTCTTTTATGCTCCGTCTTCCTCACCATCTGCAATGCGCTCTTTTATGTGTCGGATGACGAACGGCTCAACCGCGCGCTCTCCGAACTCTATGACGGCGAAAGCGTGACGACGGAGCTTGCGCCCGGGGCGGAGGCTTTGGGGAACGGCGAAGAGGTCGGCCGCGCCGTCATCCTTGCAGCCCGCACCGTCACGAGCGATAATCATATGGGCGACTGGCTCATCCAGGTCAAAGGGCTCGACGGCTATCAGAACGGCACCGTGACCTGTTGGGTGGTCATCGAGACGCAGGAAAATGCCGTTTCGGGCGTGGGCGCCGTCTCCATTTCCTCCAACGAGGGGCAATCGTACATCGGCAAGATCACGCAGGATTTCTTGAACGGGTTCTCGGAAAATTTCACGGGCGAGAATTATCCCGACGGGATGGTTTCGAGCGGTGCGAGCTACTCTTCGACTGCCATCCGAAATGCCGTGAACGGCGCGCTCGACTATGTCGGCAATGCGCTCGAAGAGAGCGGGGAGGCGGAACATGAATAAGTATAAAAAGATCTTTTTAGACGGCGTTATCTTTTCCAACCCCACCTTTGTGCTCGTGCTCGGCACCTGCCCGACGCTCGGACTCATCTCTTCTGCCATGTCCGCAATGTCGATGGGTCTTTGCATCATCGTCATTCTGACACTCAGCAACGTGCTCATCTCGGCGATGAGAAAAGTCATCCCCAACGAGGTGCGCATCCCCTGCTATATCGTGCTCATCGCAACGCTCGTCACCCTCCTTCGCATGGTGCTCGAAAAGTTCCTGCCCGATATTTACAGCGCGCTCGGCGGGTTCTTGGCGCTTATCGTCGTCAACTGCATCATTTTGGGGCGCGCGGAGGCGTTTGCTAACAAACACACCGTGCCCGAAGCCGCCATGGACGGCCTTGCAAACGGCATCGGGTTTACCTTAGCGCTCACCTGCATGGGCATCGTGTGCGAGGTCTTGGGCTCGGGCTCCCTCTTCGGGGCAAAGCTCTGGGATTTCAGCATCGCTCTCTTTGCGCAGCCTGCGGGCTCCTTCATCATCTTCGGGCTTTCCATCGCCCTTTTCACCAAGGTGATGGACAGCGTGACGGGGAATGCACGGAGCAAACGGCAGGCGGAAGAGGCAAGACGCGCATTTGAGGCGCGCCGCGGCACCGCCGCAAAGGAGGCATAACATATGGGAACTTTGATCGCCATCGTCCTTTCGGCAGTTTTGACCGATAACTTCATCACGTCGCAGACGCTCGGCATCTGCCCCTTCCTCGGCGTTTCCAAAAAGACGAGCTCCGCCCTCGGCATGGGCGTTGCCGTCTCCATCGTCATGGCGCTCGCGACGCTCGTCACCTACGCTCTCTACGAATACCTCATGGTGCCGCTGGGCATCGCGTTCCTCGAGATCATCGTCTTTATCTTCGTCATCGCCTCGCTCGTGCAGATGCTCGAAATGATCATCAAAAAGCTCTCCCCTTCGCTGTATAACGCGATGGGCATTTATCTCCCCCTCATCACGACCAACTGCGCCGTTCTGGGCGTCACGGAGATGGTCATCGGCGATATGAGCTCGGTCATGGGAGAAGCCGCGATGAACCTCGGCTGGGCGGTCCTCTATGCCTTTCTTGCGGGCATCGGCTTTACGCTCGTCATGCTCATCATGAGCGGGCTTCGCGAAAAGCTCAACCGCTACCGCGTGGGCAAGGCGCTTTCGGGCTTCCCCATCTCGATGGTGACGGCAAGCTTCATCTGCATGGCGTTCACCGTGTTCAGCTATATTGCGTGAGGAAAAGGATATGCAAAATTTACTTGTAACGCTCGGCATCGTCGATGCCGAGACCTGGAAAATGGTCGGCTGGGTGGCGCTCATCATCGCCGTTATCGCCGTCGTCATCGTGCTCCTCATTTTGCTCGTCGGCAAGGTGTTCCGCGTGGATACGGACGAGAAAGTGACGAAAATTTTGGAAAATCTTGCGGGCGCCAACTGCGGCGGCTGCGGCTGTTCGGGTTGCAGCGGGTTTGCGCAGAAGCTCGCCTCGGGCGAGGGGGATCTTTCTGCCTGCCATGTGACTTCCCCCGAAGGAAAGGCGGAGATCGCCAAGCTCCTCGGCATTGAGCTCAAAGCGGAGGAGCGCACCGTTGCCGTCGTGCATTGCGCGGGCACTTCCGCCGTCCGCACCTTCCGCCCCGTCGGCGCTTCGACCTGCGCGGAGACAGCCGCCCTTTTCGGTGGCGATAAGCTGTGCAAGGAAGGCTGCCTCGGCTGCGGAGACTGCACGGCGGTGTGCACGGAGAGCGGCGTTCATGTCGAAGACGGCGTTGCTAAGATCGATGCGGACAAGTGCCTCGGCTGCGGCGCGTGCATTCTGACCTGCCCCAAGCACGTCATCGGCCGCATCCCCGCCTCTGCCCCCGTCTATGTGGCGTGCTCCTCCCATTGTAGGGGCAAGGAAGTCATGGCGGCGTGCGACGCGGGCTGTATCGGCTGCGGGCTGTGCGCCAAAAAATGCCCTTCTTCCGCCATCACGATGAAGGACAACTTGCCCGTCATCGATTATGCGAAGTGCACGGGCTGCATGACCTGCGTAGAAGCTTGCCCCAAGAAGGTCATCAAACCTCGCTTCGACGCTTGAAACACAAAACAAGATGGTCCATCGGCATTGCCGGTGGATCTTCTTTTTTATAAAGCAGTTTTCTGCAATATTTCCCCGCAAACGCCACACGGTACTTGCAATTTCCTTGCGAATATGCTATTCGGCATTTCGTATCTCTATTTCCCGATATAGCGGAATTTTGTACCCAACAAATCGGAGATACCATGCAGGGCGTGTCTCCGAAAGGCGGCACGCCTTTTTCTGCCCTCAAAAATACATTTGGGAGGTACCCTATGAAGAAATTATTGACCATGCTGTTATGCTTTGTAATGGCACTTTCCTGCGTCTTCGGCGTTGCTGCCTGCGCGCCGACGGACGATATGGGCAACTCGGGCGTCGTCACCCCCGGCGGCGATCAACCGGGCGGTACCGAACAACCCGGCGGCGATCAGCCGGGCGGTACCGAACAACCCGGCGGCGATCAGCCGGGCGGCGACGAACAAGATCCCGGCGGAGAAGAAACGCCCGAACCCGCCCCCGAACCTTCCGAAGGCCTGGAGTTTTTTCTTGTCACAGAAGACGATGCCGAGAGCATGAAAGAGATTTTGGGTTATTACTATACCCCGTGCTATGGGCTTATAGGTATGGGGACCTGCACGGATACCGACATCGTCATCCCCGCGGAATACAACGGGCTTCCCGTATGTGTAGTGCGATTGGATGCTCTTAGCGAATCTGTCACAAGTTTATATTTTCCGGACAGCGTTGATCTGATTTTTTGTGAGTATGCCCCGAATTTTAGAGCTCTGACAGATCTGCACTTACCGCATAATCCCGATCTAATGATCATCAAACTATCTCCTTCGGAAATTACTCCCTCCCCCTTTGTAAATAGCGCCTTTTATCAGGATCCCGACAACTGGGAAGACGGCGCACTGTATATTAACGACTGGCTGCTTGCCACCAATGAAACTCTGCCGACCGATTATACCGTAAAAGCGGGAACATATGGAATTGCAGGGATGGCTTTTTTGGATTTTTATGATTTGGAAAACGCTTATTCTTCCCGATCTCACGTTCAAAGAGTCGTTCTTCCGGACAGCGTCAAAGCTTTCGGCGGCGCTTTCGGGGCTTGTTTTTCCTTAAAGGAAGTCGTATTGCCCCCGTCTCTCACAAAAATTAGCGGCATGGCGTTTGAAGCTTGTACTGCTTTGGAGAGCATTACTCTCCCTGACAGCGTCACATCCATCGGTATGGCTGCATTTGGTGAGTGTGCCGGATTGATGCAAATCGATATTCCCGAAGGTGTCACTCATATTGGGGCTGCGGCGTTCGCAGGCTGCATCAAATTGACGAATATCGAAATTCCACAAGGCGTTACATACATTGCAAAGCAGGCATTTGAAAATTGCTACAGCCTTACAAGTATCGTCATCCCCGACTCTGTCACGGCAATTGATGACTATGCATTCATGGATTGCAGCAGTCTTACGACCGTCTACTATACGGGCAGTGAGGCGGAGTGGGAACAGATCGAGATCGGTAGTTGGAACGACGAACTGCTCAATGCAGAGATCGTATTCAACTACAAGGGCGAATAAAATGGCACAACGAGGCGCCGCCGCGGATTTTTTCCGCGGCGGCGCCCTTTTGTATCTTTCCTATTGTAATGTTCCGTCGGGCTCCCGATCTCCGCCCACGGGCATCACGACGACGCCGTGCGGGATGCAGGAGACGGGCGCGGACGCCGTGTTTTCGATCGCGGGCATGTGGACGCAGTCGCGGCTCCACGAACAGTCCGCATCCGTCATTTCCGCCCGCCGCGCTTTTGTGTCGATCTCGATGATGTTGAATCCCTCCTCTGTCGTGACGGTCACGAGAAGGAGATCGCCGCTCTCTTCCACGCGGACGCGGGATGTGTCTTCGATCGAATAACTCCCCTCTTCAAATTTGCAGAAAAAGACGCGCTCGTTCTTTACAAAGATCTCGACGCTCGTAAGCCGTTCCCGCTCGGGAAATATGACAAAGAACAAAAAGAGCGCAAAAAGGAGCAGCAGGATGAGGGCGTAGATGAGGATATCCCACCCCTTGAACCATGCGGCGCGTTTTGTTTGCTGCAGCTTCTCCCTGCTCATGTTATCCTCTGATCTGCCTTAAATGGAGACCGCCTCTCCGTACCCTGCGGCAAGCGTAAAACTTCCCTCGGGCGCGTTGGTATAGACGGTCAGTGTTTCCCCGTCGAGAACGACGAACCAAACGGTCTCGTCGATGGTCTTCACAAATTCTTTGGCGCGCTCCTCGCCCATCGCCATGAGGGAAGTCGTCAAGGCGTCGCAGCGGGCGGCGCTCTCTCCGAGCACGGTCGCCGTCACGATGCCCGCAACGTTTTTGCCGTCTTCCACGTTGACGGGCATCATCGTCTCGGGGTCGATGATCTGGCTGTACCGCGTGCCGTCGATCTCATAGTGGAGCCCGTTATCGGCGCTCGTCGAAAGGCAGGTATCCTGCACGTTTGCCGTGAGATAGCTGCCCCTTTCGCGGGGAGCCGCCACGGAGAGTTCGTAATAGGCGCGGTCCTCTTTGTATTTCCCGACCGCCATGCTGCTGCCGCTGAAACTGAAATAACCGTACTCAAACGCCCCCGTAAGCTCCTTCACGCGGTCGCAGGCGTATCCTTTGGCGATGCCGCCGAAGTCCACTTTGAGGGTGTATTTGACGCCCTCTGCTTCGACAGCCGCCCCTTCGGGCTTCTTCGCAAAATATCTTCCGTCCTCCTCCCAAAGCGCGATCAGGGAGAAATAATCGGAAAGCTGCAAGAAGGCGGAAAGCTGCGCCTGCGTCGGCAGCGTTTCGGGTGCGGGACCGCCCGCCTGAAAATCATAGAAGCCGTACGCCTCCACGCTGTGATAGACGGAAGGATCGTAACAGCCGCCCGTCTCTTCATAGAGCTGCTGCGCAAGGGAGAATACTTCGTAAGCGGCGCGGTCGAGTTCCACCGTCTCCCCCGCTTCCGCTTCGTTGAAGGCATAAACGCAGGAGCCTTCTTCCGTCACGGAAAGGCTTTGTTCCAGGTCTTTTAAGAGCGCTTCGGCTTCCTCTGCGGCGCGCACTGCCTCCTCTTTGGAAGGAAGACCTTCGGCGCCCGAAAACAGCCGAAGATCTGCGGTCGTGTGGAAGAAGTATCTCTTCTGAAAGCCCTGCCAGCTGCCCCTGTTTGCGCACGCGCTCAGGCAAAAAGTTCCAAACAGAACGGTCGCGGCGAGCAAGCTCGCCGCGGCAAATTTTTTCTTCATATCAGAGGCAGTCGTAGGCGTATTGCGCGGCGCCGTAAAGTCCCGCATCGTTTCCGAGTTCCGCGCAGCGGATGTCGAGCGGCGCGTAGTTTTCCGAAACATACAGACGGGGATAGACATAATCGCGAAGGGGCTTTAAGAGCGTCTCCTTCTCCGCCGAAATGCCGCCGCCCAAGATGAACGCCTGCGGGCGCAGGATGGCGGAAAGGTTCAAAATACCTTCGCCGAGGTTGGCAACGAATTCGCGGATGACCTTTTCCGCCGTTTCATCGCCCGCACGGAGCGCGTCGAACGCCGTCCTGCCGTCTACGTCGTCGAGCGTCTTTGCAAATTCCCACATCTTGCTCGTAAGCTCGGCTTGCATATTTTCGCGGGTGATCTCGATGAGGGCGCGGGCAGAGGCGTAAACTTCGTAGCAGCCGCGTCTGCCGCAGGAACAGAGCTTGCCGTTCTGGCGGATGACCATATGGCCGATCTCCGCGCCTGCGCTGCGGAACCCTTCGAACAGCTTGCCGCCGAGGATGATCCCGCCGCCGACGCCCGTGCCGATCGTGATGAGCACGCTGTCGGAATAATTCTTGCCTGCGCCGTACTTCGCTTCGCCGAGTGCCGCCGCGTTGGCGTCGTTGGTGACGAAGACCTGCTTGCCCGTGCGTTCACGGATATACTTTGCAAGAGGAACGTCTTTCCAATTGAAGTTGGTCCAATTGACGACGGTGCCCGTCTTACTGTCGATAACGCCCGGCGAGCCGATGCCGATCGCCTGTACTTTGTCGAAGCCGATGCCCGCATGTTCCGCGACTTCCATCGCGAGACGGGAAAGTTCGAATGCCGTTTCTTCGGCGGAACGGTCCGCCGACGTCTTGACGCGCGTTTTGCCGAGCAGTTCGCCGTCCTTTAAGACGGCGCCTTTGGCGGACATCCCGCCCAGATCGATACCGATGATCATTTTGTCTCCTTTGTCCATTTGGCATAAGGCAGCGCGGTCTTACATTTTTCCGCAAATTCCGCGTTGTCTTTTGTTTTTTTCATGAGATCGAAGAGTTGAGTCTGATTGTCTGTGAAGTGTTTTTCGCGGAGAAGCCGCGTGGCTTCCAACTCTTCGCGCGGGAGCAGCAGCTCCTCTTTTCTAGTCCCCGATCGGTTGAGATCGATGGCAGGAAAGATGCGGCGCTCGGAAAGTTCGCGCGAAAGCACGATGTCGCAGTTTCCCGTTCCTTTGAATTCTTCGTAAATGACGTCGTCCATACGGCTTCCCGTTTCGACGAGCACGCTTGCAATGATGGTGATGCTGCCCGCTTCCGCCGTGTTGCGAGCCGCTCCGAAAAAGCGTTTGGGTTCTGCAAACGCCGCGGCGTCCAGCCCGCCCGTGAGCGTTTTCCCCGAACTTTCCGTCACCTGATTGTAGGCGCGGGTGAGGCGGGTGAGCGAGTCGAGCAAAACGACGACATCCCGCCCGTGTTCGGCATAGCGCTTGGCGTGTTCGATGGTGAGCCTTGCCGCGCGCGTATGATGCACGGCGTCTTCGTCGAAGGTGGAATAGATGACTTCCGCATCGGAAACGCAGCGTTTGAATTCCGTCACTTCCTCGGGCCGTTCGTCGATGAGGAGCACGATGAGATGCACATCGGGCCGCATACGGGCGCACGAGACGGCGATCTCTTTCAAGAGCGTCGTCTTGCCCGCCTTGGGGGGCGCGATGACGAGTGCGCGCTGACCTTTCCCGATGGGCGTGAACAGATCGATGACGCGCAAAGAAAATTCGCCCTTCTTTTCGGAGAGCGGGATCCGTTTTTCGGGATAACAGGCAGTGAGAGTTTCAAACTGCGGACGGGGTTCGCATTCCCCGAACGGGATGCCGTTGACGCTCAAAAGCTCCTGAAAAGCCGCGGATTCGTTTTTTAAGGAGGGCTTTGCCGTGCATGCGACCCGATCCCCTTCCCGAAGCTTTAAGGAATGGATGAGTGGCGCCGCGATGAAGACGTCGCCCGCTCCGTTTGCAGAGGGCTGGCAATTCTTTGCGCGCAAAAAGCCGTATCCGCCCGACATGATCTCTAAAATACCCGTATAAACGGGCTCTTCATAGAGATTTTTGGGGGGATCGGGCGCGCAGACCGTAAATGTGTTGGGGGGAGTCGTGTTTCGTTTGTTCCGCTCAAGACGAAGGTCTTCCAAATGGCGGAGAATAGACGGATCGAGATAATTGTGTTTTACGGGGGCGCCCTTTCCCGAAACGGGAACGGGGAGCGCCTTCCCCGTTAAAAGATCGATGAGGGCTTGGATGCAGCCGGGTTTTGATTTTCGGCTCTCTGCCGAGATGCCGAGCCTGCGCCCCAGCGTGCGCAGCGTTTGCAAGGGAAGGGACGAGAGGTAGTCAGAATACTCCTCTTCAAGCGTCTTTTCCTGCATTCTTTGCGCGCTCCATCAAAATGATCTTGGTCGTTTCCTCATCGATGTCGTCCCGCGTGAGCTCGATCTCGCTCGCGCCGGTCTCCTCTACGTCTTCCTCTTCAAATTCCGAAAGGAAGGCGTCGGGTTTATCGATATCCAAAGAAAGCCCCTTGGATTTATAGTGCATGGGAATGACGATGGACGGCATGATGCGGTCGACATATTCCTTCGCCTGTTCCGAGTCGATGGTATATTTCCCGCCGACGGGGATCAAAAGGACGTGCACAGGCAAAAGCATTTCGATGAGCGAAGAAGAGCATTCCTCCCCCAGATCGCCCAGGTGGCACACTTCGATGCCGTCGAGGCGGAACTTGAAAATGAGGTTCTCGCCGCGCTCTTCGCCGTTTGCGTTATCGTGATAGCTTTTGACGGCGATGATCTCCACGCCGCCGACTTCGTATTGGCCCTCTTTGTCCAATACGACGGGGTTCCCGCCTACGGCTTTGACGTTGTTGTGGTCGTAGTGGCCGTGGCTCACGCTGACGACGTCTGCCTCGACGCGCGGCATCTTGAACCCGACATCCCCGTAAGGATCGGTCAGGATGCGCGTTCCCGTGCTCTCGGTCAGCAAAAAGCAGGAGTGTCCCAAATATCGTATTTTCATCTTTCCTCCGAACCCGGACTTACGCGGATGCTTAAAGTAAATTTTTGAGCAGGTTTGCCCAGCTCATACTTCAAAGCTGCACTGATACCGTCTTCATTGCGCATCAGGGAATAAAACTTGGTTTTCAGCGGAAGGCTTCCTTCATGCCCGCCTGCTTTCAGGCGCGCAAAGCTTGTTTTTCCCCTTTCGAACCGAAGAGAAAGGCTGTGACGCTCCATCGTGAGCGTTTCTTCGAGCAGCGAAAGGACGACCTCTTCCCCTTCATGGGGATAACGGACGATGACGCCCTCGTTGATCCGTTCGAGCGCCCCCTTCGCGTGAAAGAGCGAAAGCGTTCCCTTGGTATGCGTTTTGATCTCGATCTTACAGTGCTCCACTATGATCCGATCCTCACCATTATAAAGGATTTTTGTGCGTTTGTAAATAGGATTGTAACAAATTTTTCATTTTTCGCTGAAAAACTTGTCGTGTGCGAGCCGCCCTTCTTTGAGGAGCGCGCGCATCTTCTCCTTATCGTTCGAAGAAAGCGCGTCGCGGTACTCTTCGAGCCTTGCAATGAGGGAAGAAAGTTCGTTGAAAAGGGGCTCCCTGTCGTAAAAATACAGGTCGGTCCACAGCGTTTCGTCCACGCCGCCCACGCGCGTCATATCCTGAAAGCTGCCGCCCGTGAAGCCTTTGACGTCGAGCGCGAGCGGGCTCTTGCCGTAGGCGTTGGAAACGATGTGCGCAAGCTGCGAGGTGAGCGCGATCTTTTCGTCGTGCTCTCTTGCCGAGCATTCGACGATGCGCGAAAAGCCTGCATCCCGCCCGAGCGCTCTTACCCTTTCGAGCGCACTTTCATCCGTTCCCGCCGCCCGCGTGATGACGAGGTTCTTTCCCTTATAAAGATCGCGCGAGGCAGATAAAATGCCGCTCGTCTCTTTGCCCGCCATGGGGTGCGTGCCGACATAGCGGTACTTCCGCGGTCTGGAGTAGACGGCTTGTTCCACCGCTTCCTTGACGCCGCAGATATCGCACACGATGCAGCCTTCGGGGAAGTCTCCTTCGTCGAGCTCTTTCATCGTGGCGTCGGGCGGAAGCGCCACAAAGACGGCGTCCGCTCCCTCATAGGAAGTTGCTTCCCCTTCGATCATTTCATGTTCGAGGGCGTATTCTATCGGTCCGCGGCTGCGGTTTTTGCCGAGCACAACATGCCCCGCGTCTTTGAGCGCCGCCGCAAGCGACGCCCCGATGATGCCAAGTCCGTATATGACGATCTTCATTGTTGTTCTCTCTTCAAAGCAAATTCATCACGGAGCTCTTTGCTTTGAGCGCGCTTCTTCGCTCCTTCCAATCGGGAAGGCAGCTTCCCACCTGCGCCCAAAAAGCGGGGCTGTTGTCGAAACAAACGGTGTGACAGAGTTCGTGCACCGCGATGTATTCGACGAGCGCCGTCGGCAAGAAGGCGATGCGGAAGGAGTAGTGGATGACCCCTTCTTTGCTGCACGAGCCCCATCTTCCCCGCGCCGAGTTGACGCTCACCCCCTGCACGCAAAAGTCAAGCCGCCTTGCAAGCTGCGATGTGTATATCTCCATCACTTCCCCCGTAAAACGCTTCAAAAGGCGAATAAGCGCCTCTTTTCGCCCTTCCTCGGGGAGGAAGACGGTATCATCCGCGATCCGCGTTCTGCCCGTTCCGATCGTGTACGGCGCGCCGAAGAGGATGAGCTCCGCGCCGTCCGAAAGATCGAGAACGGCGGGGCGAAACTCCAAAAGTTTCTTTTGCAGCCAATCTCTGTGGCGGGAAACGAATTCTTCGACCGTCCTCTCCTGCGTTCCGAGGGGCGCCCGCACAAGCACGCTGCCGTCCCGCTCGATATTGAGAGACATCGTCTTGCGGCGGCTGCGCCTTATCTTGTATGCAATGGGCTCCATTTCAACAATTATACCACAAATTACGGGGAAAAACAACTTTTCCGAAGGGCTTCCCTTGACGTTTTGCCTCGGAATGTGCTATACTCGGCTCATGGGACCTTTGCTTTTAAAAAGATTTGACCCGCACGACGTGGAGGCGGATGTGCCCGCTTCGAAGAGCATCCTCAACCGCGCGCTGCTGCTTGCCGCGCTTTCTAAAAGCGGCGTGCATTTGGCGTGCGGTGCCTTTTCGGAAGATACGCGCGCCCTGCTTTCCTGCCTTCAAACGCTCGGCATTCAGGTGCGGTGGGAAGAGGACGGCGTGACGGTCAAAGGATGCGGCGGGCAGTTTCCCGAAAAGAACGCCTCCCTCAACGTGATGAGCGCAGGCACGGCGGCGCGCTTTTTGCCCGTCGTCCTCGCCTTTGCGGGGGGAGACTATCGCTTTGAAAGCTCCGATCAGATGAAGCGCCGCCCGATGGATGTCCTCTTTGAACTCGAACGCCTCGGCGTTACGATCGAATACGCCGAAGAGCGCGGGCACTTCCCCTTCCGCCTTGTTTCCGAAGGCATTTCTTCCGATGAGGCGGTCATCGATACCGATAAGAGCACGCAGTTTGCAAGCGGGCTCCTCATCGCCGCGACCATCCATCCCCGCCCCTTCATCCTTTCGCTCACGGGCGGACGCACGCAGAGCAGCTATTTGAAGATGACGGAAGCAATGCTCCGCTCCTTTGGCGCTGCTTGCGAGCGGGAAGGCGACCGCATCACCGTTTCTGCGCTCAAAGCTTCGCCCGTCCGATACGCGGTCGAGCCCGATCTTTCGGGGGCGTGCTATCTCTATGCCCTTTCTCTCCTCTTTTCCGTGCGCGTCCTCGTGCGCGGGGTGAAAAAGGACAGTTTGCAGGGCGATGCCGCCTTTTTGCGCCTTTTGGAACGGCGCGGCGTTGTGTTTTGCGAGACGGAGCGCGGGCTCCTTGCGGACGGCTCCGAAGTTCGCGGCTTCGACGGGTTTGAAGAGAACTTGCAGGATTTTTCCGACCAGGCGCTCACGGTGGCGGCGCTCGCTCCCTTTGCTCGCACCCCCTCCCGCCTGACGGGTCTTGAACATATCCGCGCGCAGGAGTGCGACCGCGTCAACGCCATCGTGGAAAATCTGAATACGCTCGGCGTGCCCGCCTCTTATCGGGACGGCGTGCTTTCCGTTGCGCCCGCATCCGTCCGCGGAGGAACGGTGAAGACTTTCGGCGATCACCGCGTCGCCATGGCGTTCTCCCTTGTCGGGCTGAAAACGGGCAACGTCACGATCGACGAGCCGGACTGCACAAAAAAGACCTTCGAAGGCTATTTCGATCTGTTATCCCGCCTTTGAACGATGAATGCATACAAAAAGACCCGCCGAGACAGGCGGGTCTTCTGCGTGTTATCAATAATTTTCAGCGTGGATCTCGAAGAAGCTCTGCGGATGAGCGCAGGTCGGGCAGATCTCGGGCGCCTTGGTGCCGACGACGATATGACCGCAGTTGCGGCATTCCCAAACTTTGACTTCGGACTTTGCAAACACTTCCGCAAGCTCGATGTTCTTGAGCAGTGCGCGATAGCGCTCTTCATGATGTTTTTCGATGGCGGCGACGAGGCGGAACTTTGCGGCAAGTTCGGGGAAGCCTTCCTTTTCGGCGGTCTCTGCGAACTCCTTATACATATCCGTCCACTCGTAGTTTTCGCCCGCTGCGGCGGCAGCCAAATTTTCGGGCGTATTGCCGATGCCTTTGAGCTCCTTGAACCAGAGCTTTGCGTGCTCCTTTTCATTGTCTGCCGTCTTCAGAAAGAGCGCCGCGATCTGCTCGTAGCCCTCTTTCTTGGCAACGGATGCAAAGTAGGTGTACTTGTTCCTTGCCTGCGATTCCCCCGCAAAAGCCGCTTCGAGGTTTTTCTCGGTCTGCGTGCCTGCATACTTGTTGTTCATGGTTTCCTCCTTGTTGTGCGGCAGTTCATATTGCGGAAAGGTGCCGTCCGCCGCTTCGCTTTGTAGTATAACAGATTTCCCCTCTTCTGTCAAGGGGGTATTTTTGTTCGCAGCCCGTTCGGCTCTCTTTCGGAACAGCGGCTTATCTTCCGCGCACAGGAAGGCGCCGACCGCCATCAGCGTAAGCGCGATAAAATAAGTGAAGTACGGGAGTTCGCGGAAGATGATAAGCGAAAGAAGCGTTCCGAGAAAGGGCGAGACGGCATAATATGCGCTCGTCCGCGCCGCGCCCAAAAGCCGCTGCGCATGCACATAGAAGAAGATGCTCAGTCCATATGCGACGAGCCCCACGCCGAGCACCGCAAAGACGCTCCAAAGCACGGTGACGCGCTCGCCGATGATAAGCCCGATGACGAGCGAGCCGAGCCCCGAAAAGATTCCTTTCAAAAGCACGATCTCCATTGGGTCTTTCGAGGAGATCTTCCTTGTGCAGTTGTTTTCAAATCCCCAGCATACACAGGCGAGCAGGATAAAGAGCGAGCCGAAGGAAAAGCGGAGGCCTTCGATGTCTTCCAACGACAGGAGCGTGCAGGAGAGCGTGACGAACACGATGCCCGCCCAAAGCCGAGGGGAGATACTCTCCTTGAAGACGGCAAGCGCGATGACGGCGGTCGCGACGATCTCGAAGTTGTTGAGAAGGGAGGCGTTGGCGGCAGTCGTGCTTTTGAGCCCGAGCATCAAAGAGATGGGTGCGGCGATATCGAGCACGATCATCGCAAGCGTAAAGGGAAGCTCCCTTTTCGTGAGGCGGCTCTCCTTTGCTGCGCGGCGGAAGACCTTTCTGCCCAAAGCGATGACGCCCATCCCGAGCCCTGCGCCGAGATAGAGAAAGCCTGCCATCAGCGTAGAGGGCATGAAATCGAGCAAAAGCTTGGAAAGCGGCGCATTCAGGGCATAGAGCGCCGCTGCCAGCACGGCGAGAAAGATGCCCGCTTTATATCCTGCTTTCATGCCGTTCTCCTCCTCGGAATGTTATTCGGCAAAGAGATAGATAAATTCCGAAACGCGGGCGCTTTCCCGATCCTTCGTGCCCTCGAAGCGGATGTTGAGGACGGTGACTTCCTTCCCCTTCACGCTCTTTTTGCGGGCGCGGGCAAGGACGCTTTGGGGAAGCTCCACCTCGATGCGGTAACTCTCTTCCCCTTCGGTGTAGCGCAGATATTCGTTTAAGAAGATAAGTTCGCCCCCTGCATAGATCGCAAGCGGTTTGCCGTTGTCTTCTTGCCGAAGCTCCACCGAAAGCGAACACTTCTTTTTGGGATCGGCGAGGAAGTCGTAAGAAAAATATCCCCCCGGGAGCGCATAGCGGCAGGTGCCGTCCGAAGTGACGCTCACGGTATCCCTCTCGTCGAGGGCGTGGAGCTCGTCCGTTTCGTACTGCCCGTAGCCGGGCTGCACGGTGTCGAGCGGCGTTCTCGTCTCGCCCTCCGCTTCCCGTTCTCCTTCGCGGAAGCGGAAATAGATGCCGTAGCGTTCTTTGTAGCGCTTATAATGAAGACCGTAAACAAGCTCCCTGTCGCCGCCGCGGAGCACGAACTTCTCGCCCTCCCGCTGTAAAAAGTCTGCGGGGCGGTCGAAGAGCGGATAGAGGGACTTGAAATACACGCGTTCGCTTTCGAGGTGTTTGCGCGCGGGAATGGTGACGTCCACCCCCGTTTCCGTCTCCTCCATGTCCTCCGTGCCGAGGTCGGCGCTCAATACCGCACCGCCGTAACGGAAGGCAAAGGCATCCTTCCCGTCGGGGAGGCCGTGCATGGTCACGGTCAGCGGGATGCGGAAGGAGAGCGTTTCCCCCGCCTTTATCGTGACAAGGATATGCCCGTTGATCTCAAGAGAGGGCAGCTTTTTGTTGCTTATGGAAAGTTCCATCGTGCCGTCCGCCCAGTCGGGGAAACGAAGCGCAAGGAGCGCCTCCCCTTCGCCGCGCACTTCGATCGTGCCGCCGTCCGAAAGCGGGAAGTTGCAGGAGAGTTTGATCGTAGTCTTCCCCGCTTGGATGACGCAGGAGAGATACTGTTCGAGATAGATGCGCCTCCCGTCCGTGTAGGCGATGCTGTCTCCGAGCTTGGAAAAGTTTTCCATGCCGCTCCCCGTGCAGCACCAAAATTTGTCGAACGGGCGGGAGAAGACCTTGAAATATCCGCTCGCCATGGGCTGGAAGTAGGTCGTCATGCCCGTTTCGGGGTTTTGCGAGGGCAAAATGGAGTTCACAAAGGCGTTGTCGTAGTAGTCGGTATAGTAGGTATTCCCCGTCACCGAAAAGAGCCCGCGCGCCAGCTTTAACATGTTGTAGGCGTTGCACGTTTCGCAGTTGCAGTTGGTGCGGCGCACATCGAGGGCATAGTCGGGTCCGAAGTGCTCCCATTCGGAGTTGCCGCCCGTTACATAGGTGTGCCGTTCAAGAACGGTGCGGAAGAAGACTTTGGCAACATTCAGATAGCGGCTCGCATCGACGACTTCCCCTGCGATCTTCTTTTTATGCAGCGTCAGATAGCGGTTGAGCGCGCCCAAAATTTTGGGGATCTGCGTGTTGGCGTGCTTTCCCTTTAAAACGTCCTTCTCTTCGCTTAAAATGCGGTCGAAGAGCACTTCCTCGTCAAATCGATGCGCGGCAAGGGCGTATTTTTCCTCGCCCGTGAAGGAATAGAGATCGTAAAGGCAATCGTTCATGCCGCCGTATTCGACGGCGAGCACCTTCTCGTTGAGCGCTTTATCCCACTTCATCACGCGCTCATATACCCAGTCGCCGAGCCGCTTTGCAACGCTCAGAGCCATATCATAGCTCGTAAAACGGAAAATATCGATGACGCCCTGCAAGATCTTGTGCATCGTGTACCACGGTACCCACGCCTGCGTCATGATGTTGAGCTTGTCCTTCTCCACATTGTCGAACTGTGCTTCCGTGCCGCCCGCAATGAGAGGCGCGCCCCAAAAAAAGCCGCTCTTTGCGGCATCTTGGCAGTCGGCGAGTTCGTCCGTCATCCGCTTTGCGCGCGCAAGAAAAAAGTCTCGTTTTTCTTGGGAAAGCGCGGGATGGATGCTCATCTGCGCGATGGCGGTGAGATAGTGCCCGAGCGTATGCCCGCCGATGAGTCCGCTCTCCCAACCGCCGTACCGCACAAAAGGCGTTTTGATGCCCGCATTTTCATAAAACCCTGCAAGCAATCTGCCTTCTTCCAGCGAAGAGAGATAATCGCACTCTTTTGCAAGCGCATTGAGAAGATATTCGTCCTCGATGCGCACGGCGGAAAGATCAAGCGGTTGTAATTTGGTATTTTGGATATTCATATGAAGCCCCTTATGCGTAAAAGTTTAAATTTTCTTGTTTTGCAGCGCGTCCAAAAGTGCCGTGCAGCCTTCCATCACATCTTCGAATGTTTCGTCGAAATCGCCCGTATACCACGGGTCGGCGATCGGACGGGCGCTTCCCGCATATTCGAGGAGCAGGTGCACTTTATGCGCGTTTTTCTCCCCCACGATGCGCTTCATGTCGCGCACGTTGTATTCGTCCATGCCGATGAGAAGGTCGAACTCTTCTCCGTCCGCTTTTGTCATGAGGCGCGCACGGTGCGGCACGAGCGGGATGCCCTCCTTCCGAAGCTTTTCGCGCGTTCCGTAGTGCGGAGCGTTCCCGATCTCGTCGGTATGCGCCGCGGCGGAAGCGCAGAAAATCTCATGTTCCATCCCCTTTTTTCGAACAAGAAAAGTGAAAACGCTCTCCGCCATGGGCGAGCGACAGATGTTTCCGTGACAGACAAATAAAATATTGGTCATGAATGCTCCGATTTTGCTATTTTGTGTGATAGTTGAAAATAAAGTGGTAAGACGTCTCGAAATTTTAATAAAAACCCTTGCAATTTTTTAAGTCCCGTGTTATAATGAAAACATGAAAGCTTTTTCCGAAAGACTCATGGAACTCAGAAAGGAGAGAGGTCTCTCGCAGGCTACGGTCGCGAAGGATCTCGGCGTAAGCCTCGGCATCGTCTGCTATTGGGAAACCAATAAGAGCGATCCTACGGCTTCGAACATCGCAAAGGTCGCACGTTATTTTAACGTTTCCGCCGACTATCTTCTCGGGCTTTCCGATTGAGTTCAAATCACAACTTCATATCCTCTTTGTGAGCGCGCCGCGCCGTTTGTCATCTCGTGACCCGAGGTATCGTACCTATGATTCTGTCCTTATGCGGGCAGAATTTTGCTCTCCCGTCCCATGCTCGGCCGCCCACGCAAGCAAGAAATGCTCCCACTTCCGCTGTCCCTGCATCGGGAGTTTTTTTGCGGCTCTTTTCCATGCAGCGAGAGTTTTTTCCGCATCGTTGCCCCTTCCAAAGAGCGCTTCCTTCCGAAGCGCCGCCATGCCCCCTTTCGCATTCTCGGCAGTCGTCAAGAGAGATGCGGCCTCTCCCTCTTTTCCGAAATAGGAAAAGACGCAAACGCAGTCCGAAGCTGCCTCTCCCGCATCGTTGAGCGGCAGATATTCCAAAAGCCCCGAAAGCCGTTCCGCACAGGAAAGCGCTTCCTCCCGTTCATTGAGGAGCGCCGCACGCATCATGCGGAGCGATAAAAGCGATAAAAAGGCGGGATCGTCTTCTCGGACGACGGGAACGTCATAAAGGATGGAACGGGGCACATCCGAAAAGCAGCCCTTTGCAAGGAGGCTCTGAGCGCGGAACACGGCAAATGCGTTTCGTGCGCCGTTTTCCTCTCTTACAAGATCGAGCGCGAACTTTCCGTCCGTCTTCCCTGCGGGGAGTTGCACGGGGAGCAGTTCCGTCACGCATTCATATAAATTGAGAGGTGCGAGCGAAATCAAGAAGAGAAGCCCCCACGACGCGGGAAGCAGTAAATAGCACAGAATGCCCGCTGCGGCAAAAAGAAAGTTGAAAGCGGCCCCGCCGAGCGTATAGAAAAGGACCCGCCCTTTGAGACGTTTTTCACCAACGGGATACATTTCCGAGGCGCCCGCATAAGCGGCGTTCGGGATGAACGAGACTTTCTTCCCGAACCGCGAAAAGCGCACGCACGCAACGGAAAAGGAGACGGGACGAAAGCCCGATAAAAGCCCGAAGAGAAGATGTCCGAGCTCGTGGATAAGATAATGCGCCTGTAATCCTGCCGCCGCAATACATACGAGCGCGCAGACAAGGACCCTGCTGCCCGTTCCGACATCCCCTTTTAGAATGAGGAGTATGGTAAGTACGAGCGCTGCCGCAAGCAACACATACTGCGCCACACGATAAAGAAAAAGCTTCTGCCGCGCCGTCATTGGATCCCCTTATAGGCAAGATAGCCCTCGAGATTATCGGAATCGGAGACGATGAGCTCGTCCGCTCCCAATGTATTGACGACGGAAGCAAGCAAAAATGCGCCTCCGCCGATGA
>DXAJ01000022.1 GCA_019117085.1 Candidatus Gallimonas gallistercoris | reverse complement strand
AAAGAGAAAAATCAAACGATGGACGAAACCCGCCTTTTCGAAGAACTTCTGCTCGCCGTGCGCGATGTTTTCGACTGCCTCATCGTGCAAAGCGGGCAAAAAGCCCTTCTGCACTTTGAAGAGGGCGTCTTCTGCCTCTCTCTGCAAAAGCTGCCAACGCGGAATGGCGCATAAGAGAATAGCCCCATAACACGCAGGCGGCGCGGCGGAAATATTCCGCCGCGCCGAAAAAAGAACGCCGCGGGGCGGACGCTGTTCGCGTCCGCCCCGCGGCGTTTCAAATATCACACTCTTCCGAGCACATAATCAACGGAACAATGGAAATAGTTCGCGAGCCGCACGAGACTTTCCACGGTCGGCTGCGTCTTCCCATTATGCCAACGATTGACCGTCTTTTCCGAAAGCCCCGTCTCCTTTTCGAGCCGATATTTCGTCGTCTTAAAGTTGCACAGCAAAAAGGTGAGCCGCTCAGAAAATGGCGGTCTTTCCTTATAAGTTTCCTCTGTCAACAGATCGGTCAATCCCAACAGATAATCGGTCGAACAGTGAAAATGGTCGGCAAGTTTTACAAGCGTATCGACGTATGGAAGCCCGTCTCCGCGCAGCAATGTCAGGATCGTAGAGGCATCGATACCCGTCGCTTTGGCAAGGGCAGGCGCATTGATCTCCGCCTCCTGCATCAAGTCTTTCAGATTCTCCGATAATCTCGACATAATTCCCCAAAAATAGTGGTATTTCGTCAATAAATTATCGGACATACTCCCCTGATTTTGTTGATTCAGGGGAGTTGGAACGGTATACTATTCTTACAAAAGCAATGCGCGCAGCTTTTGTCAAACCAAAAATAAGGAGCACTACAAAAGTATGCTGCAAACACAAGAGAAAAATCAAACGATGGACGAAACCCGCCTTTTAGAAGAGCTTTTGCTCGCCGTGCGCGATGTTTTCGACTGCCTCATCGTGCAAAGCGGGCAAAAAGCCCTTCTGCACTTTGAAGAGGGCGTCTTCTGCCTCTCCCTGCAAAAGCTGCCAACGAGGAATGACGCATAAGAGAATACCCCCGTAACACGCAGGCGGCGCGGCGGAAATATTCCGCCGCGCCGCCTTTCTCTCTCGCCCCCGCGCAAGCTTTGCATGCGCCTGCATATACTGATAGGATGAAACACATCCTCTTCTGCGGCGGAGGGAGCGCGGGGCATACCGTGCCCAACCTCGCCGTCATGCAAGACCTTGAAGGCAAGTGCCGCCTTACCTATGCGGGGAGCAGCGGCGGCATCGAAGAACGGCTCGCAAAAGAGGCGGGCTACCACTTTTACGGCGTCCCCTGCCCCAAACTTGTGCGCAGCCTCACGCCCAAAAATCTCACGCTGCCCTTCCGCATGGCGCAGTCGGAACGGCGCGCCCTCGCCCTTTTGAACGAGTTGAAGCCCGACCTCGTCTTTTCCAAGGGGGGATATGCGAGCCTTCCCTATCTTTTCGCCGCCCGACGCCTGCACATCCCCGCCCTCACACACGAGAGCGACCTTTCCGCGGGACTTGCGACCCGCCTTATGGCGCGCCGCTGCAAGCTCGTCCTCACCTCCTTCGAAGAGACCGCCCGCCGCTTTGCAAACGGCAGATGCGTGGGCTCGCCCATGCGGAAAGAGCTGTTTGCGGGCAGTCCGAGCCGCGCCCGCGCCAAATACGGCTTTTCAAGAAAGAAGCCCGTGCTCCTCGTCCTCGGCGGCGGGAGCGGCAGCCGCACCCTCAACGAGGCGGTGAGAGCATGTCTTCCCGCTCTGCTCGATAAATTACAGATCTTGCACCTTTACGGGAAGGGCAGTCCTCTTTCAAACACGCCCCGCGGATATACGGCGCGCTCCTACGAGCCCGATATGGCAAGCGCCTATGCGGCGGCGGACTTCGTCCTCTCGCGGGCGGGCAGCAACACGGTGTTCGAAGCGCTCGCCCTCAAAAAGCCCGCCCTTCTCGTGCCGCTCGAGCGCGCCTCCCGCGGCGACCAGCTCGAAAACGCGCGCTATTTCGAAGAGCGCGGGCTCTGCCATGTCCTGCGCGAACGCGAGCTCGCCCGCCCCGACGCCCTCCCTTCGGCGCTCTTTGCGCTTCGGAATGACAAGGCGCTTCGGGCGCGCCTTGAACATACGCCCGTCCGAAACGGCACACCCGCTATCTTGCGCGCCATCGAAGAAGCGTTCGGCACGCTGTAACACTTTACGGGGCGCGCCGCCTTCGTTTCGAAGGCGGCGCGCCCCGCTTTTCACCCGAACAGATCGGAATGCAGAATAAAGTCGGGCACTTCCCCCGTGAGCACGCTCTCGATGATCATCACCTCGGCGCTCTCGGAAAACTCACTCGTCCCCGCAGGGAGCACGACGGTGATATCGAGGACGATATCGAGATAGACGGCATGGCGCGTCTGATTGATGCCCGCCGAGGTGAAGGCGGAGCGGAAGGAGCAATGCGCCGCACCCACGGGCAGCAGCTTGAAGGTGACGGGCGGGCCGAAGCCCGAGAGTGCCTCGATGCCCGAAAACGCCCCGAGCGGCACTTTGACGCCCGCTTCGGCAAGAACCCCGAAATTCTTCTGCGCAAGGTACGCCGCATCCCGCGCGATGGTGTTGATGCGCTGCGCGTCGGCGGTCATTGCCGCGATCTCCCCCGTATCGCTTCGCTCCACTTCGATCAGATCGTCATACCCGACGCCTGAGAGCGTCGCCTCGATCGCCTCGTGCATGGCGGAGGCGGCATTGGCGCGGAGTGCCGCCTCTGCGACCGAGCGGATGACGCCCGCCGCGCTGAAAAAGAGGATGAGAAAGAGAAGGAGCGGCACGAGCAGGACGAGCGCAAAGAAAATGCGCCGCCTCCATCTCGTCCGCGGCGTCACATAATGTCTCACGCCTCATCTTATGCCGCGCGCCGCGCAAAAAGAACGGCACGCTTCGCGCCTTTTTTGCATACAATGGAGCATGGAACTTCTCGAAAAGCAATATTCACGGGAAAAAGCCGTCGCCTACGCGCGCCGCTGGGCGTTCGGAAGAAACCCCGACTACTACGATTTTTCCCGCCTCGGCGGGGACTGCACCAACTACGCCTCGCAGGTGCTCTTCGCGGGCGCGGGCGTCATGAACTTCACCCCCACTTACGGCTGGTACTATCGCTCGCTCAACGACCGCACCCCTTCCTGGACGGGCGTCGAATACCTCTATAACTTCCTCGTCTCGAACGAGGGCGAAGGCCCGTACGCGAAGGAAGTCCCCCTCGAAGAGCTCGAAAAGGGCGATCTTGTGCAGCTCGGAAGAGCGACGGGAGACTGGTACCACACGCCCGTCGTCGTGGGCTTCAAGGACGGAGAAATTTTGGTGGCGGCGCACTCCTACGACGCCTACAACCGCCCGCTCTCCACCTACCCTGCGGCGAAATTCCGCGGGCTGCACATCCTCGGCGTACGCGAAAAAAAGACGCAAACTACATAATTTTTATGCGAAAAGCGGTGCCGGAAAGCACCGCTTTTTTGTGAAAATGTGTTGATTTTGGCGAAAAATAAAGTGAATTCGGGCAAAAATAAAGTGAAAATGCCGCTCAACCGTGTGAAAATTTGCCCGTTTTTGCGCTATTCCATGCCCTTTTCTTTGCGGATGCGCTTGATTTCCCGCTCAAATCCGTTCTCGCTCGGCGTATAATAGACGCGGTCTTTGAGCTCGTCGGGAAGGTACTGCTGCCTGACCCAGCCGCCGAAATCGTGCGGGTAGAGGTAGTTCTTCCGCTCCGCCTTGCGCTTGTCGTCCCCGTAGGAAATATCGCGCAAATAGGGCGGAACTGCCCCCAAAGGCGCCTCTTTCGCGTCCTTTTGCGCCGCGAACATGGCGACCTTCGTCGACTGGCTCTTGGGCGCTTCCGCAACGTAAATGACGGCCTCCGAGAGGGGCAAAAATCCCTCGGGCGCGCCTAAGTGCTCGAAGGCGGTGAGTGCGCTCATTGCGACGGTGAGGGCGTTCGGGTCTGCAAGCCCCACGTCCTCGGCGGCGTGCACGACGGTGCGCCGTAAAATGAGGCGGGGGTCGCATCCCCCTTCGATGAGCCGCATGGCGTAGTAGAGCGCGGCGTTCGAATCGCTCCCGCGCAGCGACTTGCAGAACGCGGAGAGCATATCGTAATATTGGTCCTCATTGAAGGCGAGCGAGCGCCTGCCCGTCGAATTTTCCGCATCTTGCAAGGTCACGCGGATGCGCCCGTCGCTCCCCGGCGGCGTCGTGAGAACGGCGAGCTCCAACGCGTTGTAGGCAAAGCGCAGATCGCCCGCCGCCGTCCTTGCGATATGCTCCATCGCGTCCTCGTCCGCTTCCGCCATATAATTGCCGAGACCCTTGCGCTTATCTTTGAGCGCCCGAGAAAGCGCCTTTAAAATATCGCTCTCTTTGAGCGGTTCAAATTCGAACACGCGGCAGCGGGAGACGATGGCGGGCGTCATGGAAGCGTACGGGTTTTCCGTCGTCGAGCCGATGAAGATGAGGATGCCCTGCTCGACGGAAGGGAGCAGGGAATCGAGCTGCGCCTTGTTGAAGCGGTGGCACTCGTCTAAGAGGAGATAGGTGCGGCGGCCGCGCAGGCGCAGGTTTTCCCGCGCTTCCTCGACGGCGCTGCGCACGTCTGCGACGCCCGCCGTCACCGCATTGAGGCGCACGAACTCCCCGTCCGCCTGCGCGGCGATGACGTTGGCAAGCGTCGTCTTGCCGCAGCCGGGCGGCCCCCAGAAGATACAGCTGCCCAAGCGGTCGAGCGAGATGGCGCGGCGGAGAAGCGATCCTTCCGAAACGAGCTTTTCCTGCCCCACAAAATCTTTGAACGAGGAGGCGCGCATGCGCTCGGCGAGCGGCTTTGCCTTCTCCTCGTTGTCGTTGAAGTCGAAAAGATCGGTCATGCCTTACTTCCCCTGCGAGGCGCCTTCGCCCTTGTCGCTCTTTCCTTCTGCTTCCCCATCGACGAGCGCTTTGATCTCGTCGCGGTACTTCACCCCGAGCTCATAGCCCTTGTCGAGCGCGAAATCGAGGTTTTTGACGAGGTACTGATCCATCGCACCGAGCTCGGGCTCCAGCCACAGGTCGATATAGCGGGCGCGCGAGCGTTTCTTCCTCTGCGTGAGGCGGGTATCCATGATGTCGATGCAGCGAAGGAGGGTATCGACGAGGTTGGGAGAAGCCTTCTTTGCCGTGAGATCGCCCAAAACGTCGACGGCGACGATGACTTCGGCGCCCATCTCGCGCACTTCCTTCGTGGGGACGCGCTCCAAAATGCCGCCGTCCACGAGCGTCTTATCGCCGATGACGGCGGGCGTGAACGCCCCCGGGATGGAGCTCGAAGCGAGGATGGCGTCGATAACGCTGCCCTCTTTGAGTTCGACCACCTTCCCCGCCGCGAGGTCGACCGCGATGCACGAAAAAGGGATGTTGAGGTCTTCAAAGGTGATGTCGCCAAGGTACTCTTCAAGGAGCTGACGCGCCTTGTTGAAGCGAAGAAGCCCGTTGGCGCGGATGGGATTGATGTTGAGCGTCGCGATCTTGGAAAGCTTCAAAGAGAGCGCGACTTCCCTCAGCGTTTCGAGCGGGAGCCCCGCGCAGTAGCACGCCCCCACGATGGCGCCCATCGAACAGCCCGTCACATAGTCGGGACGGATGCCCGCTTCTTCGAGCGCCTGCAAAAACCCGATGTGCGCGATGCCGCGCGCCCCGCCCGAACCGAGGGCAAGCCCCAAAGTTTTGCGCATAATC
The DNA here is from genome assembly GCA_019117085.1 of Candidatus Gallimonas gallistercoris. Taxonomy (GTDB): domain Bacteria; phylum Bacillota; class Clostridia; order Christensenellales; family Borkfalkiaceae; genus Gallimonas; species Gallimonas gallistercoris. Next base: position 6,528 of record DXAJ01000022.1, on the reverse strand, counting down.
TCCTCCTTCGGGGCGTAGGGTAACGTATGCCCCGTATGAAAAAAATAACGTCCGCCGCCGCCTTTTTGCTGCTCGTTCTCTTTGCGGCGGTCTTTCTCTCGTCGCCCGCCCGCTTTGGGCAGAGCGTTCTCAATGGTCTCATGCTATGGCTCAGCGCCATTGTGCCGACGGCGCTGCCCCTGCTTGTCGTCCTTTCGCTGATGGTGCGCTCGCCCGCCTTTTTCGCGGTCACGAAGCGGCTCTCCCCTTTTGCAGAAAAACTCTTCCGCATCCCTGGCGCGGGAGCGGGCGCCATGCTGCTTTCGCTCCTTTCGGGCTATCCCGCAGGCGCGAGGACGGTCGCGGAGCTCGCTTCGGAAGGCCGCCTCAGAAAGGGCGACGTCTTTTACACCGCCTGCCTTGCCTCGACGTCGGGACCCGCGTTCTGCCTCGGCGCGGCGGCAGCGATGTTCTCCTCCCCCGCGGCGGGGATCGTTCTCTTTGGTTCGCACCTTTTGGCGGTGTGGAGCATGGGCTTTTTGCTCCCCCGCCTCACGCGGCACAAAGCAGAGCCCGCGCCGCCGCCCCTGCCCAAAGCGCGGGAGCCCTTCTCGGCGCTCCTTTTTTCCGCCGTGCAGGCGGTGCTCTCGGTGGGGGCGCTCATCGCGCTCTTTTTCTGCATCAAAGAGATGCTCTTTTCCCTTCTCCCGCCCCTTTCGGGGTACGGAGAGGGCATCCTTTCGGGACTATTGGAAGTGACCGCGGGCGTTTCGGCGCTTGCAAAGCTGAAAACGCCGCTTTCTCTTGCCCTCGCCGCCGCAGAGGTGAGCTTCGGCGGGCTGTGCGTCAACGCGCAGCAGCTCTCCTTCCTTGCGGGAACGGGCGTAAAGATGCTGCCCTTTCTCCTTGTCAAATGTGCGCACGGGCTGCTCGCCTTTGCGTTTTGCTATCCCCTCGCGCTGCTTGTTTTTCCTGTTTAGTAAGCGCCGATGATATGGAACTGCCGGCAGAACGCCTCCGCCTCTTGGAGGGCGGAAACGACTTCCTTACGGGCGATGTCGCCGTCGATCTCGATGAAGAAGCGGTACTCACCGAACACGTCGCGAATGGGGCGGCTCTCGATGCGGGTGAGGTTGATGCCCGAGCGGGCAAAGACGCCCAAAAGCTCGTACAAAGAGCCCGGGCGGTGCTTGCAGGTGGCGCAGAAGAACACTTTTTCGCTGCGCTTCGGGCGTGCTTCCTCCCGCCGCACGAGGCGCAGAAAGCGCGTAAAGTTGCGCTTTTCGTCGGCAATGTTCTCCTTCGAGAGCACGACGCCCTGCGTTTTCACATGCGCGCCGACAATGCCCGCCGAATGCGCGTCGAGCTTTTCGAGGCTTTCCGCCGTCGAGCGGGTGTAAAGCAGCTTGGCGTTCGGGAAGTGCGTATGAAGGTACTCCGCGCACTGGCCGATCGCCTGCTCGTGCGAATAGATGCGCTCGATCGCATCGCAGGAAACGCCTTCCAGCGTTGCAAGGCGGTGGTCGATCGCAAGCACGAGCTCTTCGACGGCGAAGGGCGCGTCGGGGCGTTCGAGAAGGTCTAAGTTCTTCAAAACGCCCCCTTGGATGGAATTTTCGATGGGCAGAACGGCAAAGTCCGCCTCCCCCTTTTGAAGGGCAGAGACGGCGGCGTAAAAATCGGGGCAGAGGACGATCTCCCCCTCTCCCCCCGAAAAGCGCAGGGCAGCGAGCTCGGAATAGCTCCCTTGGGGTCCGAGACAGCTATACCGCGCGCTCATGCCTTCTCCGCAATGTCGAGGATGAGCCGTTCGGTATCCTCCCAGCCGAGGCAGGGATCGGTGATGGACTGCCCGAAGACGATATCGTGCTTTTGATTGCCCTCGACGAGGAAGCTTTCGATCATGAACCCCTTGACGATCTGCTTGAAGTCCGCATCGTAGAGGCGGTTCTGCATGACCTCTTCGCAGATCCTGATCTGCTGGCGGAACTGCTTGCCCGAATTGGAATGGTTGGCGTCGATGATGACGGCGGGGTTTTTGAGTTCGCCGTTGGAGCGGCGGTAGCCTTCGAAGACGCGCATCACCGTCTCGTAGTGGAAGTTGGGGATGTCGTTGCCGTAGGAATCGACCATGCCCCGAAGAACAGCGTGGGCGTACTCGTTGCCGTCCGTCGCCACCTGATAGTTGCCGTACTTGAAGACCTGCGGGCTCTGCGCCGCGAAGATGGAGTTGAGCATGACGGGGATGCTGCCGCACATGGGGTTCTTGATGCCGACGGGAAGATCGATGCCGCTCGAAACAAGGCGGTGCATCTGATTTTCGCTCGAACGCGCCCCCACGGCGATATACGTTAAAAGATCTTCGAGGAATGGATAGTTTTCGGGATAAAGCATTTCGTCCGCCGCCGAAAGCCCGCTCTCTTCGATGGCGTGGATGTGCAGCTCGCGGATGGTGCGGATGCCGCGGACGATGTCTTCCTTGTTTTCGGGGTCGGGCTGGGAGAACATCCCCTTATAGCCCACGCCCTTGGTGCGCGGCTTGTTGGTGTAGATGCGGGGAACGAGGACGAGCTTATCCTTGACGCGCTCGTTGAGCTTGCCCAAGCGGCGCACATATTCGAGCACGGGCGCGCTCTCGTGCGCGGAGCAGGGCCCGATGATGAGGAGGAGCTTTTCGGTGCGCCCTGCGATGACGTCCATCGTAAGGCGGTCGCGCTCCTTTTTGATGGCGGTGAGTTCTTTGGTCAGCGGCAGCTCGTCGCGCAGCTGCTCGGGGGAAGGGATGTGAGCCTGTCTTGTGAACATAGATTATCCTCTTTGTGTGATATATGAGTAAACTGCCGCGGGGACGTAACGTTCAAACGGCTTCCCGAACGAAATGCAGTTTTTGACTAAGGTCGAACTGATATGGAGGTGCTCCTTCTCGCAGGGGAGATAGAGGGTGATCATCTCCTTGTCGAGGTCGCGGCTCGCGTAAAAGTCGGCGTTTTCGTACTCGAAGTCCACCGTATTGCGAAGCCCGCGCACATAGAAGCGGGTGTTTTCTTTTTTCAGAAGGTCGACGATGACGCCGTCCCATGCGAGCACTTTGACGCGCGGCTCGTTTTCATAGGTCTTTTGCACCATTTGAAGGCGATCTTCGAGCGAAAACATGCAGTGCTTGCGCTTGTTTTCGGCAATGGCGATCGTGACTTCGTCAAAGAGGGCAAGGCACTTTTTCACGGTGTCGTCATGCCCGAGCGTGAAGGGATCGAACGTCCCCGCGAATACGCATTTTTTCATTGCTCTCCTCCTTGCGCAAGGCGGAAAAAAGTCACCCGCGTGCGGCCGTAGCGGCGCGCATCGGCAACTTCCCAGCCCTCGGGAGAGCTCTCCTCGCGCTCCCCTTCGAAGACGACGAGCCCTCCCTCTTCCAAAAGCCCGCGCTCTTTCACGAGCGCCAAAATTTCCGCAAGGCATTCCATGCGGTAGGGCGGGTCGCAGAAGATGAGGCGGAACTTGCCCGAAACGCTCCTCAAACAGCTCTTATAGTCGAGATTGTAAACGGCTGCGCGTTCGCCCACTTTCTGCAAATTGGCGCGGCAGACTTTGAGGCTTTCCTTGGAACTGTCGTTAAAGACCGCTTCCTCCGCCCCGCGCGAGAGGCTCTCGATGCCGAGCGCCCCGCTCCCCGCAAAGAGATCGAGAACGCGCGCCCCATGAAAGTAGGGCGTCAAGATCTGAAAGACGGACTCCTTGACGCGGTCGGCAGTGGGGCGGATGTCCGTGCCCCGAAATTCCTGCAAGACGCGGCCGCGGTATTTTCCCGCAACGATCCTCATTTCTTCTTCTTGGATTGCAGCGTCTTTAAGCGCTGCGCCTCCGTCTGTTCGTGATGGAGACGGGCTTGACGCGCTTCCTCCGCCGCCCGCTTGACAGCCGCCTCGCGCGCCTCTTTTTCGGCGAGCTTGCGCCTATTCCTGTATGCGCCGAGGATATAAAACAGGCCGCTCACAAGGATGGGCACGACGATCGTGAGGATGGTCCAGTAAAGGGAAAGTCCGTTCATGGAAGCAACGTAGTTCCTCAGCCAGGTGAAGGGCACGATGGCACAGCCCGCGAGCATGACGAACGCGCCCGCCAGATAGCCGCCCGCCGTCGTTCCCTCAAGCGCGCCCGAGAGGATGCCGAGAATGATGACGGGGAGCCCCATCAAAAATCCGATATAAAACCCCTTCCACGGGCGGTATTCCTTTTCGACGTGATGATCGGGCGAGATAGCGATGCCCTCCTCTTCCCGCTTGCGGTATAAGATCCCCGAACGCAAGACGTCGTCGTGCGCGGCGCCGAAGTGAAAGAGCAGATGGGCGTTGAAGAAAATGCCGCCCGCGATGCAGACGATGCCGAGCACGATCTGCAGCCAAACGATCTCGATCGCCTGCGCGGCGAGCAGGAGCAGGCTCATGAAAAAGTACATGAGCGCGGGCGTGATCGTGCGCCGCCAGCTCTCCCTTTGGATGCGCCAAAAGAGCTGCCAGCCGTTCGGATGCGCGTAATCTATCTTTTTTTTGGGTTTCTTGGGTGCTTCGTTGAGCATAGATCCCTCCGTGCAGGCGGCGGTGCGCCGTAGCCTCTTTATTATACCGCAAAAATGCGCGCGCTGTCAAGCATTCACAAAAAGCGCATGACGCCCTTCTCGGTGACAACTGCGTGAAGAGGCATGTCCGTTTGTTCCCGCGGCAGCCCTTCCACGGCTTGCCCCGCATAAGCAAGCCCCACGCGCAGCACGTCGGGATGCAGGGCGAAGTACTTATCGTAGTACCCGCCCCCGTAACCGAGGCGATAGCCCTCCCCGTCCACGGCAAGCAGCGGCGTGAGCGCGACGCGGCAGGTCGTCTCCTCTCCCCCTTGGGGCTGCAAAATGCCGTATGCGCCCGCTTCCAAAGGCTCCCGGTACGGCACGGAGCACATGACGCCCCCTTCGATACGCGGCACGCACACCTTCTTCCCGCGGGCAAGCAGGGCGCGGATCAGCCCCTTTGTCGAAACTTCCGACCCGAAGGAAAGATAGACAAAGAAGCTCTCCTCTTCCCCGAAGGCGGAAAGCACGTTCTCTTCGATCAGCTTGTCCTTTTCGGGGCTTTGGAGCCCCGCGCGCACCGCTTTCATGCGCGCTCTTATCGTTTTCTTTTCATCCATATCTCTTCTCCGCCCCCTGCAAGACGCGCAGAAGGGCCTCGTATTCCGTTGTTCCGTGAGCGCGGGCATACTCCGTGACATTGTAAAGGACGAGCTTTTGCGCCCCGACCCTCGCTCCGCCGCCGCGCACGCAGGCGTCCATGCAGAGCGTTTCGCCGAAGAGCCCGCCCGTGCGGAAGAAACCGTCGCCGTAGCCCAGCCGCAAGGTGTGAAAGCGCTGCTCCTTTCCCGCGCGGCAGTACCCCGCCCCGTCGCCGACGCGCGTACAAGTATGAGAAACGGGCGCATAGATGCGGGCGGCGGGAGAGAACGGGAGCGCGCCCTCAAAGCCCGCGGGCGCATACCCATAGAGCCCGATGCCCGGCCGCACGGCGTCCAAACAGTACTCCCTTCCCGCCAAAATACCGCCCGTCGCCGCAAGATGGCGCACGGCATCCGGGAAGACAACACGCACCTCATCCGCCGCCCGTTGAAAGAGGGCGAGCTGGCTTTTCCGCACATCCTCCTCGTGCGGCGCCCAAAGATGGGAATAGACGCCCGTAAGACAAGCCCCGAGCGACCTTGCCCGCCGCGCCATGCGCGCCGCATCCGAAGGAGGGACGCCGTAGCGGTTCATGCCCGTGTTGACGGCAAGATGAAAGGGAACGCCCGCCTCCGCCGCGAGCAGAAGGGCGCGGGAGGAAGAGACGGTCGCGGTGAGGTCGTATGCCCGAAGGCGCAGGGCGTCCTCCTTATCGAGAGGCGGGGCAAAGACCAAAATAGGCGCACGGATGCCCGCAACGCGCAAAGCCGCGCCCTCTTTGACGATCGCCGTGCAAAAGCCCGAGGCGATATCTTCGAGGGCGTGGGCGACTTGTTCCGCGCCGTGGCCGTAACCGTCGTCCTTGACGACGGCATAAAGCGCCGTATTTGCCTTTTTTACAAGGAGCCGCGCGTTCTTCCGGATGCGTCCGAGGGATATTTCCGCCACCACCTGCTGCATACTTCCATTGTATGCAGAACGCGGCTGAGGGAGCGCAATTGCAGCCCCATCCGCGAGAGAGGCGGCGCGTTCTCCGAGGCTTACCTCGGCAACATGACGAAAGGAGTTCTGGCGGGAAAAAGAGAACTGCCGTTTTCGGAAACGAACCTACTAAAATCAAGGCGACTCCCTCAGTCGCCTTCGGCGACAGCTCCCCCATGGGAGGAGCCAAGAAGGTTATCTCTCCCCTGCTTCTAAAATGAAATGAGCCGAGCAGGGTTCCCCTGCGCTGGCTCACTCAATTTACATCTTATGGATAGGGAAGGCGCCAAGGGAATCAACGCTACCCTCGCTTTCCAACATTATGGCGCAAGCAGGGTTTCCCTGCGCCAGCGCACTCAATTTGTGCA
>DXAJ01000021.1 GCA_019117085.1 Candidatus Gallimonas gallistercoris | reverse complement strand
TACTGGAACGTCCTCAACAAGGAGCGCAACGGCGAGTACCTCGGGCAGACGGTGCAGGTCATTCCGCACATCACCAACGAGATCAAGTCCTTCATCTACCAGGTCGGAAAGTCGACGAACGCCGATATCGTCATCACCGAGATCGGCGGCACGACGGGTGATATCGAGTCCCAACCTTTTTTGGAGGCAATTCGTCAGGTCGCGCGCGAGGTGGGCAGGGAGAACTGTTGCTTCATCCACGTCACGCTCGTACCCTATATCTCCGGTTCGTGCGAATTCAAGAGTAAGCCCACCCAGCATTCCGTCAAGGAACTGCAGGGCATGGGCATTTTCCCCGATATTATCGTGGCGCGCGTGGACGCGCCCATGCCCGACAGCATCCGCGAAAAGATCGCCATGTTCTGCAACGTGCGCCCGGAGTGCTGCATCGAGAACCTGACTGTCCCCGTGCTGTACGAGGCGCCCATGATGCTGGAAAAGAGCAACCTTTCCACGATCGTGTGCGATATCCTGCACCTCGCCCCCCGCACGATCGACATGACCGAGTGGCAGGAGATGCTGGACAGGGTGCATTCCCGCGAAAAAAAGGTCAGGATCGCGCTGTGCGGCAAATATGTGCAGCTGCATGACGCCTATCTCTCCGTCGCCGAAGCGCTCGCGCACGGCGGGTACGAGACGGGCGCGAAGGTGGAGATCGACTGGGTGGATACCGAGGCGCTCACCGAGCAGAACGTCGGCGAAGTCTTAAAGGACGCGGACGGCGTGCTCATTCCCGGCGGCTTCGGCGGGCGCGGCATCGAGGGCAAGATCATCGCCTGCCGCTATGCGCGCGAGCACAATATCCCGTATCTGGGCATCTGCCTCGGGATGCAGGTCGCGGTCATTGAGTTCGCCCGCAACGTGCTGGGGCTCAAGGACGCAAATTCCTCCGAGTTCTATCCCGAGGGCAAGCACTCCGTAATCGACCTCATGCCCGATCAGTACGGCGTCAAGATGGGCGGCACGATGCGCCTCGGCGCATATCCCTGCAAGGTGTACGGCAAGCAGATGAAGGCTGCCTACGGCACCGATACCATCAGCGAACGCCACCGCCACCGCTTTGAATTCAACAACGACTACCGCAAACAGTTCGAAGAGGCGGGCATGACGCTTGCCGGGCTTTCGCCTGACGGGACGCTCTGCGAGGCGGTGGAGATCGACAACAACGATTTCTTCGTCGGCGTGCAGTTCCACCCCGAATTCAAGTCGCGCCCCAACAACGCGCACCCGCTCTTCCGCGAATTTATCCGCCATGCCATCGGGCATATGGAAAGGAAGGCATAAAAAATGAAGGTCAACGAACATTATTTCGAACTCAAAGACAGCTATCTCTTTGCGACCGTCGGAAAAAAGACGGCGGAATACAAGAAGGCGCATCCCGATAAGGACGTCATCCGCCTGAGCATCGGCGACGTCACGCGCCCGCTCGCGCCCGCCGTCATCGAGGCGATGCATAAGGCCGTCGACGACATGAGCCGCAAGGAAAGCTTCCACGGCTACGGGCCCGATCAGACGTGCTACGGCTACGACGCTCTCATCGAGAGCATCAAAGGGAGCTATTTAAGGAAGGGCGTCTCGCTCGAAACGGAGGAGGTGTTCATCTCGGACGGCGCCAAGTCCGATCTCGGCAACATTTTGGAACTGTTTGCGGATGATACCGTGGCGCTCATCCCCGACCCCGTCTATCCCGCCTATGTGGATGCCAATGTAATGTCGGGAAGAAAAGTCGTCTATTCGGACGCGAACGAGGGGAACGGCTTTTTGCCCATGCCCGACGAAAGCGTGCATGCCGACCTTATCTATCTCTGTTCGCCCAACAATCCCACGGGCGCTGCCTATTCGAAGGAACAGCTCAAAGCGTGGGTCGACTATGCGAAACGGCATGACGCCGTCATCCTCTACGATGCGGCATACGAATATTTCATTCAGGACGAAACGCTTGCGCGCAGCATCTATCAGGTAGAGGACGCCAAGGAATGTGCGATCGAGATCTGCTCTTACAGTAAGACGGCAGGATTTACGGGCGTTCGCTGCGGCTATACCATCGTGCCCCGCGCGCTCACCCGCGGCGGTCACAGCCTCAACAGGATGTGGGCGCGCCGCCAATCCACCAAATTCAACGGCGTTTCCTATATCACGCAGATGGGCGCCGCCGCCGTTTTCAGCGAAGAAGGGGAGAAGCAGATCAAAGCGAACCTCGACTATTACAGAAACAACGCCAAGATCATCGCAGACTGCATGGATCGCCTCGGCATCTGGTATACGGGCGGCAAGCACTCGCCCTATATCTGGCTCAAATGCCCGAACGGCATGGACAGCTGGACGTTCTTCGACCTGCTCCTCGAAAAAGCCAACGTTGTCGGGACCCCCGGCAGCGGCTTCGGCAAGAACGGGGAAGGGTACTTCCGCCTGACGGCGTTCGGCACGGAAGAGAACACACGGGAGGCATGCCGCCGCCTCGAGGCGCTCCTCTCGTCCTTACGATAAAGAGGAACGCGAAGATGGATAACGTAAGATCGGCGGGGGTGCTCCTTCACATTTCCTCGCTCCCTGCAAAATACGGCATCGGTTCGCTCGGGAAAGAGGCGTACCGCTTCGCAAAGCGCCTCAAAAAGGCGGGCGTCCGCTATTGGCAGATCCTGCCTCTCGTGCAGACGGGCTACGGCGATTCGCCCTATCAGTCCGTCTCCTGCTCGTCGGGTAATCCCTATTTCATCGACCTCGATCTGCTGGCAGAGCAGGGACTTCTGACCAAGAAGGAGCTCAAAGCGCTCGTCAGGAAGGGCGATGTCGATTACGGCGCGCTCTATACCGAGCGCTATCAGACGCTGCGCACGGCATATTCGCGCTTAGCCTTTGACAGCGCCGAATTCCGCGCCTATGTCGACGAAGGCACGCATGAAGACTATGCGCTCTTCATGACCG
>DXAJ01000020.1 GCA_019117085.1 Candidatus Gallimonas gallistercoris | reverse complement strand
CAATTTGTACCCGCAGGGCATGCATACCCGCAGGGCACTTATTGTCAAATAAGGACAAAACAGTGCGCGGGCGAAAAGCAAGTTAAAATCTCGGTGCTTCCTCTCGCGCGGTAGAGACCGCGCTCGGTCAGGAAATGGCACGCCCCATGTGCCATTTCCAAGTTCGAAAGCGGTCAAAGCCCCACCGGGGCTTTGCCAAGAAAGCGCTTTCTCGCCCCTCACGACTTTTTTGTGCTCGCACAAAAAAGTGTGAACTAAAAATCACTGAGCCGAGCAGGGTTTCCCTGCGCTGGCTCCCCCAATTTGCGCCATACTTGGCGCTTAGTATCCAATAAGGACAAAACAGTGGGCGGGCGATAAAGCGAATTAAATGCCAAAGCCTGCTCCTCGTTGATTTTTAGCTTGCTAAAAATCAACGAAATGATATCCGGTACGACACCGCCTCGAACATATGGCGGGGCATGATCTCCTCGCTCCGGTCGAGATCGGCGATGGTGCGCGCCACCTTGATGATGCGCGCCCTTGCCCGCGCCGAGAGCTGCATGCGCTCGAACGCGTCGCGCAGAATGCGGTCGCACTCGGGCGAAAGAGCGCAGTATTCCCTCAGTTCCCGCTCCCCCATCTCCGCATTGGTGTGGAGAGCGCTTTCCTCGAAGCGGTTGCTCTGGATGCGCCTTGCCCCGTTCACGCGCTCGCGGACGCAGGCGGAGCTTTCCTGCGCCTCGTCTGCCGTGAGATCGTCGTAGGCGATAGCGTCCACCTCCACCTGCAGATCGATACGGTCGAGGAGCGGGCCCGAGACCTTGCGGCGGTAATTCCTGATCTCCGCGGGCGTGCAGGTGCAGGTGAGCTTTTCCGACCCGTAGTTGCCGCAGGGGCAGGGGTTCATGCTCGCACAGAGCATGAAGCGCGCGGGATAGGTGCAGCTGCCGCCCGAGCGGGAGATGGTGATCTTGCCGTCTTCGAGAGGCTGGCGCAGCGCTTCGAGCGTCGAGCGCTTGTATTCGGGCAGCTCGTCCAAAAAGAGCACGCCGCCGTGCGCGAGGGAGATCTCACCGGGATGCACCACGCGGTTGCCGCCGCCACACATCGAGACGGTCGTCGCCGTATGGTGCGGCGTGCGGAAAGGGCGCTCCGTGACGATGCCCTCCTCCCCCAAAATGCCCGCGACGGAGTGGATCTTGGTGATCTCGAGCGCTTCGTCAAAGGAAAGGTCGGGCATGATGGTGGGGATACAGCGGGCGATCATCGTCTTGCCCGTGCCGGGCGGACCGACGAGCAGAAGGTTATGCCCGCCCGCGACGGCGATCTCCACCGCGCGCCGCGCCATGGGCTGACCTTTGACGAATTTTAAATCGGAAGAGCTCTCTCCCCTCCCCCCGGGCACATATTTTACGGGCTTGACGGGAGCGGGACGTTCGGCGCCGACGAGAAATTTGACGACGTCCGTGAGCGAAGAGAAAGGATAGACGGTAACGCCGTCCAAAAAGCGCGCCTCGCCCGCGTTCTCCGCAGGGATGACGAAGGTGGTGAACCCGCGCGCCTTGGCGGAGATGAGGATGGGCAGGAGCCCCCTTACGGGGCGCAGGCTGCCGTCGAGGGAGAGTTCGCCCAAAAACACCGTGCCGTCAAGCTCCGTCCCCACGAGCTGTTCGCTCGCTTTCAGAAGGCCGACCGCAACGGCAAGATCGAAGGAAGCGCCCTCCTTTTTGAGGTCAGCGGGAGCAAAATTGACGGTGACTTTGACGACGGGAAAGCAAAACCCGCTGTTTTTGATGGCGGAGCGCACGCGCTCCTTGGATTCCTTGACGGCGGCGTCGGGAAGCCCCACCATCTCGAAGGCGGGCACGCCCTTGTTGACGTCCGTCTCCACCGTGACGGGCACGCCCTCGAGCCCCGTCAGCGCAAAACAAGTCACATGCGAGATCATCTTCGCTCCCCCTTTTTCTTGCGTATTTCCGCAGAATCTCTGCGGGTGATGTCCTCTCTTCCCGGCAACCGGTTTTTCTTTCGGGAAAAGCAACTGCGTAAAGTGCAAAAAGAACGAAACGCGGGCGCGTTCCGTTCTTTGAAAGCATCATTCAGGCAAAGAGCGCCGTCTGCAGCCCTGCGGGAAGGGGCACCGAGAAGGTGAACGGGATGAGCAGCACGAACGAGAGGATGAGAAGCGCCAGCAGCACCCACATCACGGCTTTTGCCGCTTTGCCGCCTTCGGCAAGGACCTTATCGCCCGCGAAGCCGCCGAGTGCAAACAGGAAAACAAGCGCCGCCAGCGAGAAGCCGAACGCCCCGCCTCCGAAGAAGGAACAGACGAGCGACAGCACGAGCCCCGCTGCCGCAATGACGAGCGCGCGAAGAACGTTCTTTCCGCTCTCCTTTTTGGAGAGGAGGAACCACACGAGCGCCACGATGCATGCAACGACCGCAACGATCGCGGTGAAGGCGCCTGCGACGGTCACGGCGTAGAGCTCGCCCGTGCCCGCAAAGATGGTGTGGAGCGCCCAGCTCTGCGCATAAGAAGTCGCGTTTGCTCCCGCAAAGCCGCCCGCAAACAGCTTCCATGCGACGGCGAACACGCCCATCGGGGCGGCAGGATCGCCGAACACGCGCACATAGGGAAGGTAGGCGGGGATGACGGCGAGCAGGGAAAGAAGCAGCGTGCCGACGAGGAAGACGACCGTAAAGGATGCGATCGCCGCGCGATCCTTAAAGCGGTACTCCGCCTCGACGCGCTGTTTGGGAGGAAGCGCGGGGACGCTTTCCTCTTCCGCGGTCTCAACAGGCTCCGGCGCTTCCTCCGCCTTGGCAAGGTAGTATTCCTTCGCCTTTTTCTGGCGCACCATGCCTGCCGCGAAGAGCGCGACGACCCCGAGCATGGGGATCGTCCAAACGCCGTTGACGCAGATCGCAAGCGCACCGAAGAGCGCGCTCAGGATGACGGGGGAAGCCCCCTTGAGATCGGCAGTCTTCATGCCCTTTGCATAGAACTTGTGGCAGAAATAGACGGATGCCGTAAAGAAGAACACGCCGAGCATGAGGGGAGTCCCCAAATGCCCTGCCGCAAAGAAAGCGGCGGAAAGCGCATAGAGCGCGGCAAAGATGAAGCCCGCGCGTTCGCTCTTGGAAAGATCGCGCACGAACAGGTACCCCACAACGAGCACGCCGAAGGCGGCAAGGAAGGGGAAAAACCTGAGGCCGAAGGGGCTCATGCCGAAGATGAGCGTGCCGAGGGCGAGGATATCCGTTCCCAGCGCGTTATAGACGGTATCGGCAAGATAAGTATCGCCCGTCACATAGGAGCCGCCCGCACGCATCTCCCGGATGGTCATCAAAGAGTACGCCTCTTCTTCGGAAAAGCTGTCGAAGGAAGAAGACGTGAGCGAGGGAAGATGCTGACTGTCGAGAACGGCGGATGCGCGTTCGAGCGCCTCTGCCTTGCTCTCCCCTTCCGCACGGCGGATGACGGAGGCATCGTCGAGTTCGGTATCAAGCAAAATATCCTCCCGCTCTTCCTCGGGAAGGCTGTTGGTTTCCGCGACAAAGAGCACCTCGTTGATGCACACGCTTCCGCCCCGCACAGCAAAATAATAATAGGGATACGAACGCAAACGCCAACCATCCGAAGCGATCTCCGTCACATCAAACACTAACCAGTTGTATGCAACGTTTGCCACCGCTTCCGTCTCTTCGGTCGCTGCCGAGTATACGGAGGGGATCGCCATGGGATATGTGAGGTCGTAGATCAAATCGGACTTGGAGCCGCGGCCAATGCGAAGCTCTACGCTCTCGCCCGCAGAAAGGTATACCGCACCCACATTGACGAGCACTTTTTTGACGTAAACATTACCGACGTTAATGGATGCATCGAGCCCTTCGGGCAGCATAACGTGAACCATGATGCTAGGTTCCTTGGCATCCCCTTCCTGCTTTGCGGTGAGGACAAAGGAATCGCCCGTCGAGATGACGCTGCCCAGCGTCCCCAGCCCGATGGCGAGGAACGCGAGCGCCAAGATGAGAAAGGCGCGGAAATACTTGGTAGCGTTTTTCCAAAAATTCTTCTTCATAAATGCTTTCCTTGACTGATAGCGAATATTGCCGTTTCCTATTCTAACCGATTAGGAAAGAATTGTAAACGGTTTTTCGCAGATTTTTCAAAAAAACAGCGGCGCCGTCGGCGCCGCCTTCCGTTCGATGCTTGTTCAGATGTCTTCCTTGACCTTGGCTGCCTTGCCGGTACGGCCGCGGAGATAGTAAAGCTTTGCCCTTCTCACCTTGCCCGCACGGACAACGGTGACATAGGCGACCTTGGGGGAGTGCAGGGGGAAGCAGCGCTCCACACCGACGCCGAAGGAAAGACGGCGCACCGTGAAGCTCTCGCGGATGCCCCCGTGCTTCTTGGCGATGACGACGCCCTCAAAGTTCTGGATCCTTTCCTTGCCGCCCTCGATGATGCGGTAGCCCACCTTGACGGTGTCGCCGACGTTGAACCGGGGCACGTTCTCTTTGAGCCCCTCGCGCTCGATCGCTTCAATGAGACCTTTCATAGATATAACCTCCATTCGATCACGAAACGTTCATTCCCGGTTTGGTATTTGCCCCGAAATAGAAGGGCCGCGGCAGCGGAACGCCCGAAGTCACCTGATGATTATACCCGAAACCCACACAAAAATCAACTGTTTTTATGCATTTTTCCGCACTTTTTCCGCGTTTTTACGCTCTGTTTTGCGAAACTCCGCACTCATCCGCCCGTCTTTGGGGGCGCATACACGTCTTTTCTTACCCGCGTGCGGGAGATGAGCTCCCCGCCCTCTCCATAGACGCAAAGGAAACTTTCGCTCACGAACCCCTCCTTCCCCTCTTCGCCTTCGGGGAGAGGCAAAGAGGCAAGAACGGTGCTCTCCGCGCGGTACAAAAGCCCGTCCGGCGCGCCGTAGAGGCGCACGGTGAGCGCGCCCTGCCCGCAAGAAGCCTCGATCCTCACGGGCGAAGAGCGGGCGTTCAGGAGTTTTAGATCGCTCCACTTGCTCACCATCGCATCGAGGGAGGGCGGGAGATAGGAAACGGGCAGGGAATGGGGATGACTCTCTACAATACGCAGCCCCCCTTCGAGCGCGGCATGAAAGAGGGTGCTGCTCACCTGGCAGACGCCGCCGCCCGTTCCCAAGACGTATTCTCCGCGCTCGATGACGGGCGCCTCCGCAAACCCGTTTTCTTCGGTGCGCTCCCCCACCGCCGCATTGAAGGAAAAGCGTTCGCGGGGGGAAAGCACGATACCCGAGATGCGCTCCGCCGCAAGACGAATGTTGTGCGCACGGCCAAAATTCTCCTCGCTGAAATACGTCGTACAGGAGGAGAGCAGCGCTTCTTCCTCAAAAGAAGACGCCTCCCCTTCCGCCCGCGCGGAACGGGGCGGGGCAAAAAAAGCAAAAGCGCTCCAAACAAGGAGCGCAGCCGCCGAACACAAGAATGATAACTTCCGAAGCCCTCTCAAATGCCCACCCCGCGCGAGCGCAGGGCTTTCAGCAGCCGTTCGTCGGGCTCGAAGGCGGGCATGCCCACAGCGTGGACGCCGTCCTCCATGTGAAAGTCCGACCCGCCGCTTATCATCAGCCCGTGCGCCTCGGCATAGGCAGAATACGCCTGCGTCTCCTCCTCAGTATGCGTCGTATAGGCGCACTCTATCCCGTCCAGCCCGAGGCGAACAAGGCGGTCGAGGAGGGCGCGCTTTTCTTGCTCCCCCAAACGGATGCGGCCGGGATGGGCGAGCATGGCGATGCCGCCCGTGGCGTGGATAATTTCGATCGCGTCTTCGGGCGAAGGGCGGCAGAGCGCGGAATAGGCGGGCTTGCCGCGGTCGAAGAGCTCCAAATAGAGCTTTCCCGCCATCTCACGGTACGCATCCCCTTCCGTTGCTCCCAATGCCCGAGCAAAGGCGCGCACGACATGCATGGTGTGAAGGGGCGCATCGGGGCGGGCGCGAAGCGCAAGCGCGCCTTCAAGCGACACATTGAGCCCGAGCGCTGCGTTCGCCTTTTTGATCATGTCCTCCGAGCGGACGAGGGCACCTTCTTTCCGCTCTTTTAAAAAGCGGAAATACACTTCTCCCCGTTCACAGCCATAGCCGAGGATATGCACTTTGACGTCTTCATAAGCGGAAACTTCCCAGCCTGGAACGCAGCAGATGCCGAGCTCCTTCGCAGCGGTCACTGCCTCAAAGACCCCTTCCATGCTGTCGTGGTCGGTCAGAGAAAAGATGGAAAGCCCCGCCTCTTTGCACTTTGAGGCAATTTCCGCGGGCGCATATTTGCCGTCCGAGCAGAGGGAATGCAGGTGAAGGTCGGCCCTCATGATACGATCTTCCCCCCGTGGATGCGGATCTTGTTGGTCTCTTTGCCGTATAAAACGCGCTCGGCGTGCGTGCAGGTGATGATGCATTGCAGCCCTTCGGTGCGGGCGACGAGCTTTTTCCTTCTCGGCAGGTCGAGCTCGCTCATCACGTCGTCGAGGACGAGCACGGGCGGCTCCCCCGCAAGGCGGGTGAAAATTTCCACTTCGGCAAGTTTTAAGGAAAGCGCCGCCGTGCGCGCCTGCCCCTGCGAGGCAAAGGCGCGGGCGTCCGCCCCGCCGATCGCGATCTTGACGTCGTCGCGGTGCGGTCCCACCGTCGTAAAGCCCAGCCTTAAATCGCGCTCGTTGGCGGCGGAAAGCTCCTTCATGAGCTCTTCCGCGATCGCCTCCTCCCCCTCGGGATAGTCCGCGTCGAAGGAGAGCGAAAGCTCTTCCGCTCCCTCGGTGAGGAATGCATGCGCCTCTTGGGCGAGGGGGGAAAGTTCTTTCAAATACGCCGCGCGGTGGCGCACGATGACGGCGGCATAGCGGGCAAGCTGTTCGTCCCATACGGGGAGGGTATCGAGGACGAGGGAAACGTCGCGGTTCTTTAAGAGGTTGTTGCGCTGGTCTAATATTTTATTATAGCGCAGAAGCGCCTGCGCGTACGGACGGGAAGTCTGCGAAATGGAAAGATTTAAAAAGCGGCGGCGTTCGTCGGGGCCGTCCTGGATGAGGCGCAGCTCCCCCGGGGAAAAGAACACGCTGTTGATGTTGCCCAAAAAATCGGCGCTTTTATTGACCTTGACGCCGTTGACGCGCAGTTCGCGCTTGTTTTCGAAGATGTCCGCTTCCAAAGAGAGGGTGCCGAAGCGGCTCTCCCCCTCGGCGCGGAGGGAAGCGCAGCTCTCCCCGCGGCGGATGAGCTGGCGGTCGTGGCGGATGCGGAGCGAAGAACCCGTGCACAGGTAAAAGACCGCTTCGGCGCAGTTGGTCTTGCCCTGCGCGTTGCGGCCCGTGAGGACGTTGAGCCCGTCCGCAAAGGCGAACGTCTCGTCTTCGTAGTTCCTGAAATTGTGGAGGGTGAGTTTTTTTATGCGCATGCGGGGAACTTTCTCTTGAAAAACACTTTTCTTTCGGCGGAAGTTGTATTATAATTGGATATGATTGGCTTTTCTATCCCTATTATAACAAAACGGCGAAAAAAGGAAAAGCGTTTCAGAGGAAAAAATGGCGGAAATCACCCAATTGGAAGTTATGTGGAACCAGATCGAGGAGCGGGCGAAACAGCTGTTTACGCCCATCTCTTTCAGCGCGTTCATCGAGCCGCTCGTCCCCCGCGACATCGTCAACCGCAAGATCGTGCTCAAAGCGGAGACCGACCTTGTGGCGAGCGTCATCACGACGAGCCACGCCGAAAAACTGCGCGAGGCCGTCTCCACGTCCGATACGGGGCTTTCCGACTTCATCATCGTCGTTGACGGGAGCGAGACTTACACCCTCAACGAGATGCCCGACGCCCTCGAAGAGACGACCGTCACTTTGGATAAGCGCTTCACCTTCGATTCCTTCGTCGTGGGGCCTTCCAACAAGTTCGTCTATGCGGCGGCAAAGTCGGTCGCGGAAGCGCCCGGCGAAAACTTCAACCCCCTCTACATCTACGGCGGCACGGGGCTCGGGAAGACCCACCTCATGCAGGCAATCGCCAACGAGATCGCCGAAAAGAAGCCCTCCCTCCATGTCATCTACACGACGAGCGAGAAGTTCCTCAACGAGTATGTGGACAGCATGTATAGTAAGCGCGGCGCGGGACGGGACAGCGAATCGCGCTTTCGCAACCGCTACCGCAATGTAGACGTGCTCATCATCGACGACATCCAATTCTGGGCGAACAAGCACGGCGTGCAGGAAGCATTCTTCCACACCTTCAACGAACTCTTCTCGCAGCACAAGCAGATCGTCATTTCTTCCGACTGCCCCGCAAAGGAGCTGACGACGCTCGAAGAGCGCCTTCGGACGCGCTTTGAAGGGGGGCTCATCGCCGACATCCAGCCGCCCGATCTCGAAATGAAGATCGCCATTTTAAAGCGCAAAGCACTCGAAAAGAAGTACGTCATCCCCGACGACGTACTCTCCTTCCTCGTGAGGAATACCGACAACAACGTGCGCACCCTCGAAGGGCGGCTCAATACCGTCATCTTTGCGAGCAAGCTGCACGAAGAGCCCATCAGCTTAAAACTCGCCTCCCTCGCCCTTCAGGAGAGCGTGGGCGAAGGCGACGCGCAGGAAGAAGTGACGCCCGAGAGCATCCTCCGCGCGGCTTCCCACTATTTTTCCTTGAAAGAGAGCGACATCACGGGCAAGAGCAAGCGGCAGGACCTCGTCCGCGCCCGCCAGATCTGCATCTATTTGATGTGCGACATGCTCTCCGTGCCCCTCATCTCCATCGGCAAAGTGATGGGCGGGAGGGACCACTCCACCATCATCTACGCGCGCGACAAGATCGCCGACCTCATGCGCCTCAACGACAGCGTCGCAAAGGCCGTGACCGACATCAAGAGCGCCGTCTTAAAGCAATAACGTATGCATGAATTTTCGGAAGGGACGTATGACGCCGTCGTCATCGGCGCGGGGCACGCGGGGAGCGAAGCCGCCCTCGCCCTCGCCCGTACGGGGCAGAAGACCGTCCTTTTGACACTCAACTTAGACAGCATCGGCTTTCTCCCCTGCAACCCCTCCGTCGGCGGCACGGCGAAGGGGCATTTGGTGCGCGAAATAGACGCTCTGGGCGGGGAGATGGGCCTCAATGCCGACCTCACGGCGCTGCAATACCGTATGCTCAACACGGGCAAGGGCGCCGCCGTGCAGTCCCTCCGCGCCCAGACGGACAAAAACGCCTATCACCGCGAGATGAAGCGGGTTTTAGAGCATACGGAAAATTTGCGCATCGTGCAGGGCGAAGCGGCGCGCATCCTCACGGAAAACGGGAAAGTTTCGGGCGTCGTGACGAGCTACGGCGGCGTCTTTTTTTGCCGTGCCGCCGTCATTGCGACGGGCGTTTACCTCAATGCCCGCACCATCACGGGGGAAGTCGTCAAAGAGAGCGGCCCCAACGGATTCGCCCCCGCTACCCTCCTCACCCAAAGCCTCATGGAGCTCGGCTATTCGGTGCGCCGTTTCAAGACGGGCACCCCTGCCCGCCTCGACGGCCGCACGGTGGACACCTCCGCCCTCACCGTACAGCCGGGCGAAGAAGTGTTCCCCTTCTCCTTTTTGAACGACGGCGTGCCGCCCGCAGACTGCCAGGAAGTCTGCTACCTCACCTACACCAACCAAAGGACGCACGAGCTCATTTTAAGCAATCTCGACCGCGCGCCCCTCTACAACGGCACCATCTCTTCGACGGGTCCCCGCTACTGCCCGTCCATCGAGACGAAGGTCGTGCGCTTTTCCGACAAGGAGCGCCATCAGCTCTTTTTGGAGCCCGAGGGCGCCGACACCACCGAGATCTATGTTCAGGGGCTTTCGACCTCCCTCCCCCACGACCTGCAAAAGGAGATGTACCGCACAGTCGAAGGGCTGGAACGGTGCGAGATCGTGCGCTATGCCTATGCCATCGAGTACGACTGCATCGACACCCTCGACGTTCTGCCCACCCTCGAATTCAAGAAGGTGGAAGGCCTCTATACCGCGGGGCAGATCAACGGCACGAGCGGCTATGAAGAGGCGGCGGCGCAGGGGCTCGTGGCGGGAGTCAACGCCTCCTTGAAACTGCGAGGGCTTCCCCCGCTCATTTTGCGGCGCGATCAGGCATATATCGGCGTGCTCATCGACGACCTCGTGACAAAAGGCACCGACGAGCCCTACCGCATGATGACCTCGCGCGCGGAATTCCGCCTGCTCCTTCGGCAGGACAACGCGGACGTGCGCCTCACCCCGATCGGGCGGGAGTGCGGGCTCGTGACGGACGAAAGATGGCAGCGCTTTTTGGAACGCAAACAAATGCGCGAAGAGGTGCTCTCCCTCCTCAACACGCGCGCGGACAACAAGCAGGCAGCCGCCCTTCTGGAAGCGCACGGCGAACACTTTACGAACGGCGTCACCTATGCCGACCTTCTGCGCCGCAATATCCCGATCGCGGAACTCAAACGCGAATTCGGGCTCTTTAAAGGCGTGCCCAACGACATCCTCCTTTCCGCCGAGACGGAAGTGCGCTATGAGGGCTACTTGAAGACGAGCGAGCGCGAACGCGAAAAGGCCAAGCGGATGGAGGAAAAGCCGCTGCCGCCCGATCTTGATTACGAGCACATCGACGGGCTCCGCCTCGAAGCGCGGGAAAAGCTCGCCCGCATCCGCCCCCTCAACCTGGGGCAGGCAGAGCGCATCTCGGGCGTCAACCCCGCCGATATCGCCGTACTCATGGTGTATCTCACCTTGAAGGAGCGCAAATGACGCTGCGGCACTATCAGACGGGCGACCTTACCGCGATCGCCGACCTCTTTTATCAAAGCGTACACACGCTCTGCCGCGGCGATTATACCAAAGAACAGCTCGACGCCTGGGCGACGGGACACATCGACGAAGAGGCATGGGACGCCTCCTTCCGCGCCCGTCATACGCTCGTCGCCGAAGAAAACGGCGCGCTCCTCGGCTTTGCCGACATGGCGGAGGACGGCTATCTGGACCGTCTCTACGTCCATCCCGCGCACACGGGAAAGGGCGTTGCGACCGCCCTTGTCAACGCCTTGGAAGCAGCCTGCCCCGCCGCTCGGTTCACAACGCACGCTTCGAAGACCGCCCGCCCCTTCTTCGAACGGCGCGGCTACCGCGTGGAAAAGGAGCAGCAAGTCGTGCGCCGCGGCACAGTTCTTACCAACTTTGTCATGAAAAAGACTCCGTGAAGCGACACGGAGTCTTTTTTTCTTTGGCGATAAAATTGCTCAAAGGCCTTCGAGCTCGTCCAAAGAGAGCGAGAAGGCGGGGATGAAGTGCTCGAAAAAGTAAGCGACGGCGCGGAGCTCCATGTGTTCGAGCGATCCGTGCAGCGTGCGCTCCGCCTGGGCGAACTCGCGGTTGCCCGAGCGCAGCTCTTCCAAACACTTGATGTAGGCGGAGAGCTTATCGGCGGCTTTGACAAAGCGGTACTCATCCGAATGCTTCTCTGCCTGCAAATAGGGATAGAGCTCTTTTTTGAGCTCGGGCGGCAGGGTATCTGCGATCTTTTCGACGGCGAGCTTTTCGAGCTTTTCATATTCGCCGTGGATGCTGTTGTTGAAGTATTTGACGGGGGTGGGCAGATCGCCCGTCATCACCTCGCTCACTTCGTGATAGAGGGCGTAAAAGACGGCTTTTTCCGCGTCGATATGCCCGCCGAAGACGCCGTTTTCGATGCAGACGAGGGCGTGCGTCAGGACCGCCACCGAGTGCGAATGCTCCATGATGTTCTCGTCGCGCACCGAGCGCATGAGCTGCCAGCGCTTGATGAACTTCATGCGGTCGAGATAGGCGTAAAACTGTTCCATAAAAATATGCTCCCCGCGCAGATGCGCGCAGGAGATATTATAGCATATCGGCGGCCAAAAAACAATCGCAGCGGCGCGAAAAACCGCGAAAATCCTTGACATTTGCGCCGCAAAGCAATATAATGAGAGCACAAATGAATTATCCGTCGTGGGTGCTGTAACAAGCTGAGATGATACCACTTGAATCGGGCAAGGTAATGCTTGGACGAAAGACAGGATTTCAAGGTAAAAGTTCCGCCCGCTTTTTGCGGGCGTTTTTTTATCCGACGGGCTTTCCGTACGATACGGGCAGTCCGCCGAGGCGGGTAACTCAAAAAAATTATGGAGGTTTTTTATGTTACTCAACTCCCTTTTGGCGGATCCCGCAGAGTGGTACCCCATCCTCTTCGATTCGCCCATGAACATCGCGCGCGGCGTCTGCTTCTGGGCGACCATCGCGCTCGCGCTTGCCTTCCTCGTCTGCGCGCTCCTTATCCGCGGCGAAAAGAGGGCGCCCTTCCTCAAAGCGAGCCTCATCTTCTTCGTCGTCTATGCGTGCGCCGTGGGCATCACGCTGCTCACCTTCACCTTCCTTGAAGACGGCATCACCCTCACCCTGTTTGCGCCCCTCGTCTCCCTCATCGGAGCGATCGCCGTGAGCGCGGTGCTGCTCTTTATCAAGCGCTGCGCCGTGACGTATGCGATCTCGGGCGTACTCATCGCGGGAGCGCTCGTTGCTTCCCTCGTCTGCATGGGCATCTACTATGAGTCGGGCGAAGCCGCCGATATGAACGGCACCACCAACGACGAAGTCGAGTCCGTCGCCCTCTACATTTCGGCAGCCGTCGCCATCGTCGCCGTGCTCGCCGCGACCTTCCTCACGGGGAAGGGCGATAAGAAGGGCTTCGATACCAAAGCCATCTCGTATGCCGCCGTCTGCATCGCCATGAGCTTTGCCCTCTCCTATCTTCGCATCGTCAAGATGCCCCAGGGCGGCTCCATCACCATCGCTTCTCTCGTGCCCCTCATGATCTATTCCTATATGTTCGGCACCAGAAAGGGCGTGTTCGCAGGGTTCATCTACGGCATTCTGCAGGCATTCCAGGATCCCTACATCCTGCACCCCGCGCAGTTCCTCCTCGACTATCCCCTCGCCTTCATGTGCATCGGGCTTGCGGGCTGCTTTGCAAAGGTCAAGGCACTCGATAAGGCGCCCCAGGTGCAGATCGCGCTCGGCGGCGTCGTCGCGGGGCTTTCGCGCTTCGTGATGCACTTCCTTTCGGGCATGTTCGCCTTCGGTATGTGGGCGCCCGAAGGTCAGCCCGTGTGGCTGTACAGCCTCACCTATCAGGCGGGCTATGTGCTGCCCGATATCGCCATCGCCATCGTGGCGGCAGCCATCCTGTTCAGCTCCAAAGCGTTCGTCAAGCAGGTGAGGCGCTTCAACACCGCAAAACCTGCCGCTCAGCCCGCGGCACAGGAGCAGGCAGTTCCCCCTCAGGCATAACACAACACTCCCGATATTGCAGCAGCGCGCCCGCGGACGAAAGTCCGCGGGCGCGCCTCATTTTATACGAATTGCAGAATATCCACGAGCAGGGCAAAGCCCAAGATAAGCAAAAAGCCCACGGTGTGGATGACCGCCTCGACCTTGCGGGAGATGGGCTTGCCGCGCACCCATTCGATGGCGGTGAACACCACCTTGCTCCCGTCGAGCGCGGGGATGGGCAAGAGGTTGAAGACAGCGAGGTTGACGCCGATATAACCCGCGATCTCCAAAAAATATTTGAGCCCCATCGAGGCGAGCTGCGCCGTCATGGAGATGGTCGTCACAGGTCCGCCAAAGGCGTCGAGCCCCAGCCTGCCCGTCAACAGTTCGCCGAGGACGCGGAAGATGGAGCCCGCGATCTTGAAGGAATAGACGAAGGAGCGGCCTACGGTTTCGAAAAAGCCGAACTTGGCGGCGGCGTTCGCCATCAAGAAGTTGCCCTCTTCGTCCTGCGCCGCGCCGAGCGCGCGCCATAGAAGGTCGGTATCGGCGCTCGACGCATCCTGAACGTCCGCGCGCAGCATGACGGTGACTTGCGTCTTCTCCCGCCGCTTTGCAGCTCCATCTTCCCACTCGACGACGCGAGAGACGGTGAAGGGCACGAGATCGCCCTGCTTTTTGCCGTGGAGCGCCGAAAGAAGATCGGTCGTCAAATACACGTCCCTGCCGTCCGCCTCTAAGATGATGTCTTGATCGCAGAGCGAATAGGCGGCGTACTCCCCTTCGGCGGGAGCGACTTCGTAGACGGCGATGAGCGTCTGCCCGCAGGCAAAGAACTCGATGAGGATGAGGACGACCGCGAAAATGTAGTTCATGAACGCCCCCGCGACGAGCACGAGGATGCGCGCCCACGGCGGCCGCTTGGTGAAGGGCTCCCCCTTGGGCTGCAGCGTCGTCGAAGAGGCTTGGATGAGCCGCTCCGCCTCGGAAAGCCCGTCTTTCATCTCCTCTTCGGGAGCAGCCGTCTGCGGCGCGCGGAACTCCTCGAACGCCTCTTCGGGCGCTTCGGCGGGCGTTTGGGCGTTCCCCTCCTCCGCCGCGATGCCGTCCTCCCCGTCGAAGGCGCAGTAGCCGCCCAGCGGGATGAGGCGCACGGAGAAGAGCTCCCCCGTCTTCTTGTTTTTATGTTTGAAGAGCGCGGGGCCGAAGCCGACGGAAAATTCGTTGATGCGAAAATTCAAAAGCTTGCCGACGATGTAGTGCCCGAATTCGTGCACCGTGATCATCGCAAGCAAAATGAGGATGGCAAGGAGCACGGAACCCACCGTGCCCCAATTGAAAGCGAGAAGTTCAGTCATAGATAACGTTACGGGCAAAGCTCCTTGCGCGGGCGTCGATAGAAGCGAGCTGCTCGAAGGACGTAACGTCCTCGCGCGCAAACGCCGAAAGCGCCGCCTCGATCGTATCTGCGATGCGCGGGAATGCGATCGCATCCTGCAAAAAGGCATGGACGGCGACTTCCGCCGCCGCGTTGAGCACGGTGGGCGCGGTGCCGCCCGCCTTCCCCGCCGCAAGCGCGAGCGAATAGCAGGGGAATTTTTCCTTCGGGAGCGCAAAGAAATGCAGCGCGCCGAGAGAGACGAGATCGAGCTCCCTCACGCAGGGCAGCCGCTCGGGATAGGTGAGCGCGAGCTGGATGGGCAGCTTCATATCGGGATACCCGAGCTGCGCCATCATCGCGCCGTCTTGAAAGGAGACGAGGGAGTGCACGATGCTCTCGGGATGCACGACCGCCTCGATGCGCTCGAAAGGCGCGCCGTACAGCCACTTCGCTTCGATGACTTCGTACCCCTTGTTGAGGAGCGTCGCGCTGTCGATGGTGATCTTGGGACCCATCTTCCACGTCGGATGGCGGAGCGCGTCGATTGCCTTCACGGTTTTTAATTCCTCTTCCCCGAGCTTGAAGAAGGGCCCGCCGCTCGCCGTCAAGATGAGTTTTTCAAAAGGCGTGTCGCGGCGGAAGGAGAGCGCCTGGAAGAGCGCCGAATGCTCGCTGTCTACGGGAACGAGGTCGCTCCCGCTCTTATTGACGGCGTTTAGGACTAGCTCGCCGCCGCAGACGAGCGATTCCTTGTTTGCAAAGGCGATCTTTAAGCCGAGCCGTGCCGCCCGCAGGGTGTAAGAAAGCCCCGCAAAACCGCCCGCCGCGATGAGGGCGACGTCCGCGCCGTCGAAGGCGTGCTCTAAAATTTCTTCTCCGCGCAGAAGGCGGGTGCCTTCGGGAAGAGAGACCTCTCCCCCCTCCGCAAGCCCCGCAAAGGCGGGGCGGAACTCTTTACAAAGCGCCGAAAGCGCCGCTTTGTCCCGCCCGCCGATGAGCGCGGAAAAACAAAAATGTGCGGGGTGCTCCCGCACGACTTCGGCAACTTGCCTGCCGATGCTGCCGCTGCAGCCGATCAATGCGATCTTCATGGCCGCCTCCATACCGATTTTTCAGGGAGAGCGCCCGCCCTCCCCTATTCTATGCCGTTCGTACCTTCTCTATTCTCAGCCCACGGCGAGGATGCGCATCGTGAGCACGAAGCAGACGATGAGCCCCGCGTAGAGGGTGGAATCGATGCGGTCGAGGATGCCGCCGTGCCCCGGAAGCAGCCTTCCCATATCCTTGATCTCGAGCTTGCGCTTGACGGCGCTCTCCACAAGGTCGCCGAACTCCGTGAACGCCGCCGTGAGCACGCCGAGCGCGATGAAGAAGACGAGGTTGAGCCACTCCGTGTTGAGATCGCACGGCTCCAATAAGCCGTAATAGACGAAGAAGATGCACACCGCGCCGAGCGCCCCGCCGACAAGCCCGCCGAAGCCCCCGATGAGCGTCTTGTTGGGGCTCACCGTCGGCGCGAGCTTTTTTGGAAGCCACCGCCCGAACAGCCGCCCGAAGACGTACGCAAGACTGTCTGCAAACGGGCAGATGACGAAGACGAACAGAATGCCGATCTCCGAATAGTCGGGCATATGGTTGCAGCCCGTGAGCACGAGCAGAAAGACGGAGGGATAGAGATAGCAGATGAGCGAACAGCCCAAAGATCCGAGCGAAGTCTTCTCGTGGCGGAAGACGAGCAGCCCGAACAAAAGCGCGAGCCCCGCCATAAAGACGACGAAGGTGATGAGCGGGGAATAGTTGACGATCTCGGGGCGCGTCTCCTGCAAATAGCGGTAGACGGTATCCGCCGCCGCATAGCAGACGATGATGCCCGAAGAAAAGAGCAAAACGAGCGTCTTCTGCACCCTGTCGATACGATCCCCGAAGGCGCGCAGCATCTCCCAAGTGCCGAGCACGGAAAAGAGCAGCACGAGCGCGTCGAAAAAGAGAAGATGCACATACCTCCTGAGCAAAAACGCGCCCAGGAGGATGAGGATATAGACGATGCCCGTGAGGAGTCTTTTCATGGCAAACTCAGTCCTTCTCCGCCTTGACCCTGCCGAAGCGGCGGTCGCGCGAGGCATAATCTTCGAGCGCGCGCGCCATGTCTTCATCGGTAAAGGCGGGGAACATCTTATCGGAAAAATACAGTTCGGCGTAAGCCGATTCAAACAGCAAAAAGTTGGAAAGGCGCTTTTCTCCGCCCGTGCGGACGAGGAGATCGGGCGGCGGATACGCCCCCGTCGAAAGGAGCGCGGAAAACGTTTCTTCCGTGAGCTCCTTGCCCGCTTTTTGGGCGCTGTTCGCGGCGCGCACGATGTCCTGCCGCGCGCCGTAGGCGATCGCAAGCACCAACGTGCCGCGCTTCCCTTCCTTCGTCCTCTCCTTCCCGCTCTCGATGAGCGTTCGGATGTCTTCGGGAAGAAGGGTCACGTCCCCGATGACGCCGAGGCGGATGCCGCTCTCTTGAAGGCGCTCGACGTTGCCCGCGAAATATTGGCGGAAGAGCGCAAAGAGCGCGGAAAGCTCCTCTTCGGAACGCGACAAATTTTCCTGCGAGAGCGCGTAAAGCGTCACCACTTCCACCCCGCGGCGGAAGAGGTATTCGGAGAGCGCGATCATGCGCTTCATGCCCGCGGCATGGCCCGCGCTACGCGGAAGGAGGCGCTTCTGCGCCCAGCGCCCGTTGCCGTCCATGATGACGGCGACGTGGCGGGGGATCTCCCCCATCAGATGGTCATGAGCTCTTTTTCCTTGGCAGAGACTGCCTTATCGAGCTCTTCCATGCACTTTGCGATGTTCTTTTCGACGTCCTGCTCGGCGTTGGAGGCCTCGTCTTCGGAGATCTCCTTGCCGTTCTTCATCTTCTTGATGCCTTCCATCGCTTCGCGGCGCACGTTGCGGGCGGCGACTTTCGCGTCCTCACCCATGCGGCGCACCTGCTTTACAAGATCCTTTCTTCTCTCCTCGGTGAGTTCGGGGAAGACAAGGCGGATGACGTTGCCGTCGTTGGTGGGATTGAGCCCAATGTTGGAGGCGAGGATCGCCTTCTCGATGGACTTTAAGAGCGACTTATCCCAAGGGCTGATGACAAGGCATCTCGCGTCTGCAACGGAGATGTTGCCCAGCTGATTGAGGGGGCTCATGCCGCCGTATGCCTCCACCTGAAGCCTGTCCAAAATGTGGGGGTTGGCGCGGCCCGCGCGGATGCTCGCGTACTCGTCTTTGAGGACGTTCACGACCTTATCGAGCTTATCCTCGAGCACCAAAAAGATCTCTTCCAATTTTTCGTTTTCCATGATCGTCTCCTTAAAAGGTTATTCGTTGCTGATGAGCGTGCCCAAACTTTCGCCACAGACGGCGCGGAGGATGGAATCTTCCTCGCCGAGCGCAAAGGCGAGCACGGGGATGTCGTTTTCCATGCACATGGTCGCAGCCGTCGCGTCCATCGCTTTGAGGCCTTTGTTCACGATGTCGCTGAACGTGAGCCTGTCGTATTTCTTGGCACTCGGGTTGAGCGCGGGGTCGCTGTCGTAGATGCCGTCCACATTCTTTGCCATGAGCAAAACGTCCGCTCTTATTTCACAGGCGCGCTGGGCGGCGGCGGTGTCCGTCGAGCAATACGGGTTGCCCGTGCCGCACGCCATGATTACGATGCGCCCCTTTTCGAAGTGATGCAGCGCCTTGCGAAGGACGTAGGGCTCTGCGACGGAGATCATGTTGAGCGCCGTCTGCACACGCGTGGGAACGCCTCTCTGTTCGATGGCGTCCATCATGGCGAGCGAGTTGATGACGGTCGCGAGCATGCCCATCTGGTCGGCGGTGGCGCGGTCCATATTGGTGCCCTGCCTGCCCCGCCAGAAGTTGCCCCCGCCGATGACGAGCGCGATCTCCACGCCCATATCGTGCACTTTGACGAGCTGATCGACGACGCGCGAGATGACCTCTTCGTTGAGGCCGAACTTCTGATCGCCCGCAAGCGCTTCGCCCGAGAGCTTCAACAGGATCCGTTTGTATTTCGGCTGCATAGTATCCCCTTTGCGCCGCACGGCGCTCCGATTTTTAATAGTATATCATACCCGCGCCGAAAAAGCACGCAAATTGCGCGGGGTTTTCATGAAAGTACGGCGAAAACGCCGCAAAAGACGGACGCGCGGGAAAATTCGCGCGCCCGCCGCTCCCTTTCCGCCCGAAACGGAAGGTGTTTTGCTGCGGCTCAGAAGAGCGAGAAGATGATGTCGGCGCAGCGGTCGATGCCGATCGTGCCGCTGTCGAGGCAAATGTCGTAATTTTTGGCGACGCCCCAGTCGATGTCGGTATAGTAGCGGTAGTATGCCATGCGGCGCTTATCCTTATCGCGGATGCGCTTTTCGGGCGAATCTTCCCGCTCGCCGTAGACACGCACGATGCGGTCGGCACGGAAGGCGGGATCGGCATGGATGAACACTTTGAGAAGGTCTGCCCTGTCGCGCAGGATGAAGTCCGCGCACCGCCCGACGATGACGCAGGGATGCTTTTCGGCGAGCTCCAAAATGACCTTGCGCTGCGCCATCCACACGAAGTCCCTGCCGATGGGCCCGTAGTAAGAGGCCGCCGCCGCAAAGGCATTGGTGAGCCAGTTGCCCGTCTGTTCGCCGTGTTCGGCGATGTACTCCTTGGCAAAACCGCTCTCTTCCGCCACTTTTTCGATGAGTTCCTGATCGTAACAAGGGATGCGGAGCCTTTCCGCCACTTCCTTGGCGATCGTGCGTCCGCCGCTGCCGAATTCACGGCTGACGGTGATGATCCTGTGCTTCATGGTACTGCCCTCCTTATCATACGGGCGCGAGCTCTCGCCGCCCTTGGTGCCTTTATTATAGCACGCCCCGCCGCAAAAATCAATACCCGCCTTGAAAATTTTAGAATATTGAAAGCAAGGCGCAAAAAAACAGGCGGCAAAGACCGCCTGTTCCATTCGTCAAACCTGACTTCTCACGACTTTTTTGTGCTTGCACAAAAAAGTGTGAACTAAAAATAAAATCCCGCAAGGAGGGTTCCCCTCCGCTGCGGGACTCAATTTGCAAATACTTTTGCTTAAACTCGCGGAAAGATTTTTGCGGAGCAAAAAGATTTTCGCGAAATTTACTCACGGAATTTGTTTCGCGCAGCGAAAGAAATTCGTGAATCTCCTCACTTCTTCATCGCCTCGACCTGCTTGGCGACTTCTTCCTGCAGATCCTCGCTCTTCTTTTCGAGGCCCTGACCCATGACGTAGAAGCAGAATGCCTTGAGCTCCACGGAGCAGCCCGCCTTCTTGGCTTCCTCTGCGATGAGCTGAGCGATCGTGACCTTATCGTCCTTGATGAACTTCTGGTCGAGCAGGCAGTTCTCTTCGTAGAACTTCTTGATCTTGCAGAGCACGATCTTTTCTGCGATGTTCGCGGGCTTGCCCTCGTTCATGACTTCTTTCATGAGGATCTCCTTCTCCTTGGCAAGCGTTTCCTCGGAGACTTCGTCCTTCGTCATGTACTGAGGCTTGGAGAATGCGACGTGAAGCGCGATGTTGTGCGCGAGCTCCTTCGTGACGTCGTTCTCTTCGCAGGCAAAGTTGAGCATGACGCCCATCGTGCCGCCCATGTGGATATACGTTTCGATGTGGCCCGCGCTCTCATACATCGTGAAGCGGCGGACGGAGATCTTCTCGCCGATGACGGCGGTCTGATCGGTGACGAACGCTTCGACCGTCTCACCCGAAGGAAGGGTGGAAGCAAGGAGCGTTTCGACGTCCTGAGGCTTCGTCGCTGCGATCTGCTTTGCGACCGCCTCGACAAGGGCGTGGAATCTGTCGCCCTTGGCAACGAAGTCGGATTCGCAGTTGACTTCGACGAGCACGCCCGTGCTGCCTTCGATGTAGGCATAGACGACGCCCTCTGCGGCGATCTTGGAAGCGCGCTTTGCAGCCTTTGCGATGCCGCGCTCGCGGAGAAGGTCCGCTGCCTTGTTCATATCGCCCTCTGCATCGACAAGGGCCTTCTTGCAATCCATCATGCCCGCGCCCGTCTGTTCACGGAGCGTCATGACGTCCTTTGCGGTAAATTCTGCCATGGTTGTCTTCCTCCAAAAAAGTTATTCCTGAACGGGAGCCTCAGCTGCGGGAGCCGCTTCCTCTGCGGGAGCTGCTTCCTCCTGAGCGGGAGCTGCATCGAACGTTTCGCCCTGGTTTGCCTCGATGACGGCGTTGGCGATGACGGACGAGATGAGCTTGATCGCGCGGATCGCATCGTCGTTGCCGGGGATGACGTGGTCGATGAGATCTGGATCGCAGTTGGTATCGGTGATGGCGACGATCGGGATGTGGAGCTTGCGCGCTTCGGCAACGGCGATGTCCTCGTTATGAGGGTCGACGATGAACATGATGCCGGGAAGGGTGCGCATGTTCTTGATGCCGCCGAGGTTTTCCTGAAGCTTTGCCATCTCCTTTTTAAGGCCGAGCACTTCCTTCTTGGGAAGAAGGTCGAACTCGCCGCTCTCTTCCATCTTCTCGAGCTTTTCAAGATAATCGATGCGGGCGCGGATGGTCTTGAAGTTGGTGAGGCACCCGCCCAGCCAACGGGAGTTGACGTAGTACTGGCCGCAGCGCTCTGCTTCTTCCTTGATGGCGTCCTGCGCCTGCTTCTTGGTGCCGACGAAAAGAACGCTCTTGCCGGCTTTCACCGACTCAACGACGAACGTATAAGCTTCTTCGATGAGCTTCGCCGTCTTTTCGAGGTCGATGATGTGGATGTCGTGGCGTGCCGCGAAGATGTACTTCTTCATCTTGGGGTTCCACTTTCTCGTCTGGTGCCCGAAGTGGACGCCCGCTTCGAGCAGCTGCTTCATGGTAATGACTGCCATAATTCCTCCGTTGAACCTCCCCCGCGAACGGATTCCCGCCTGCTGCCCGCCTGAGATAGATTTGCGGGCACGGAGCGCGGCGCTCTTTCGGGGTGTGGATTTCTAACCGTGATATTTTACCATATTTTTTTTTGCGAGGC
The DNA here is from genome assembly GCA_019117085.1 of Candidatus Gallimonas gallistercoris. GTDB lineage: Bacteria > Bacillota > Clostridia > Christensenellales > Borkfalkiaceae > Gallimonas > Gallimonas gallistercoris. The sequence goes on along the minus strand of DXAJ01000020.1, from coordinate 119 downwards.
AACTTTTTTGCAGGAAAAAACGGAGAATTTTTCCCCTTTCTCCGCTCTTTTTTGCTTATTTTGTTGGAGGCGTTTTGCGCAAACGCTCACTTGCGGCGGGCACGGTTGCGCAGCAACTC
>DXAJ01000019.1 GCA_019117085.1 Candidatus Gallimonas gallistercoris | reverse complement strand
TCCGCCTTCTTGGGGTTGACGCCCGCATACACGGTGAGCATGCCCGTCTCCTTGTAGTGAGATGTGTAGGAATAGACGGAATAGGCAAGCCCCAGCTCTTCGCGCACCCGCTTGAAAAGGCGCGAGCTCATCCCGCCGCCCAAAACGGCGTTCATCACCTGCACGGCGGCTAAGTTTTCGCTGTCGCGCGAAACGGTGGGGAAACCGAAAGCAAAGTGCGCCTGCTCGATGGACTTTTGGCGGAAGATGCTCTCCGTGCGGCGGACGATGCGCTTTTCGCGCTCTACAAACTTTTCACCCGAAAGCGCGCCGAACTCCCGTTCCGCCAATTCCTCGGCAAAGGCGGGCTCGATGTTGCCCGCAAAGGAGATGACGATGTTTTCGGGGCAGTAGCGCTCCCTTTTATAGGCAAAGAGCTGCTCCCTCGTGAAGCCCTCCACGTTCTCCCTCGGGCCTAAGATGTTGCGCCCGTAGTTGTCGTTCCCGAACGCCGCGCGCGAGAGAAGATCGAGGCACAAGTCCTCGGGCGAATCTTCGTCCATGCCGATCTCTTCGATCACGACGCCCTTCTCGCGCGCCATCTCGTCTTCGGGGAAGGTGGAGCGCAGAAAGAGCTCGCTTAAAAGAGAAAACGCCTCTTTTGCGTGATCGCTCGTCGACTTTGCATAGTAGCAGGTGAGATCTTTGCCCGTGAAGGCGTTGACCTGCGCGCCGATCGCATCGAAGGCGTCGGAAAGTTCAAAGGCGGTGAATTTTTCCGTGCCCTTGAACTGCATATGTTCGATGAAGTGGGAGATGCCGTCCTCCTCGTCCCGCTCGAAGGCGGCGCCCGTACCCACGAGCACGCCCATCGTGACGGACAGCAGCCCCTCCATGCGCTTGGTGATGACGCGCACGCCGTTTGGAAGTGTCTTTGTCGTTACCATATCGTTCAGTATCCTTCTCCTTGGTGAGTTTTATCCGCCATTCGGCGCAGGGCTCAGCCGATGTTCTCCCCCGCGGGGATGACCGCAAGCCCCTGTTCTTCGTAGTATTGTAACATTTTCGGAAGCGCCTTTAAGGTGTGCTCCATGGGGTGCATCAGGATGAGCTCCCCGCCCTTGATATCCTTCGTCGCCCGCGTATAGCAGAGCGCAACGTCTTTATCGCGCCAATCGATGGTATCGCGGCTCCAAAGAACGGTTTTGAGGCCCAGACTTTCGGCGGCGCGCAGAGTATCTTCCGAATACGCCCCCGAAGGCGGCGCAAAGAGGGAAATTTGCTTCCCCGTCACGAGCGACAAAAACTCGACGCTCGTTCCGATCTCTTCCGTATTCTCGCGCAAAGAGAGCTTGTCGTGCTCGCGGTGAAAGTACCCGTGCGAGCCCACCTCGTGCCCCTCCTCCGCCATGCGCCTGACCGTCGGCACGTTGTCGTCCGCCCAGCAGCCGCCCACAAAGAAGGTGACGCGCACCCCCTTCTCCCGAAAGAGATCGAGCATTTTTTCGACGATGTCCGTCCCCCAATAGACGTTGATCGTGAGGGAGACGGCGGGCTTGGTGCCGCGGTCGTACACCTTGCCCGCGGGCGCGGAAACGGCGGCGGAGGAGGGCAGAAAACAGACCGCCCCGATGACGAGCACGATGAAAGCAAGCGCCAAGTTGCACAGCGCCGTCAGAGCGCGCGGAGAGAGCTTTTTCACGCTCCTATTGTATGCGCGCGGCAAAAGCGGTTATGCCCTTTGCGCCCGCCCGCGCCGTCCTGCGTTTTGCCGCCGCAGCCCTTCAATTGAGCTTTGCGATGGTGACGCCGCTCTCCCCCTCGCCGTACTTGCCGAGGCGGAATTCCTTGATGCGCTTATCCTTCCGAAGGGCGTTCTGCACGGCGGCGCGGAGCTTCCCCGTGCCCATGCCGTGGACGATGCGCACTTCGTCGAAGTTGTTTAAAACGGCGCTGTCCAAAAAGTCGTCGAGCTCCTGCAAGGCTTCCGAAGCGGAGAGCCCGATGAGATTGACTTCCCTCGGCACGACGGGGCGCTCCTGCAAATTGCGGATGACCTCGACGCGCTCCTTCTTTTCTTGCTTCTTCCGCGCCAAAAAGAGCTCCTTTATTTTGCAGCGCACCTGCATGAAGCCGCTTTGCACCTGCGCTTCGCCCTTGCTTTGATTGACGGAGAGCACCGTGCCCTCTGCGTTCAGGCTCTGCAAGAACACCTTATCCCCCGCTTTGAGCGTCTTGGGATCGGCGGGCTCGAGCCGCACTTTTTCCTCTTCCTCGGCGGGGAGAGCGCTCTCCATCCTGTTGCGGAGGGTGCGCGCGCGGATGAGGTCGGCTTCCGAAAGCTGTTCCTTTTTGAAGATCTCCTCGATCTCGGCGACGAGCTCTTCCGCTTCCGCCGTGCGGCTCAAAATGACCCTTCGCGCCTCGGCGCGGGAAGTGAGCAAAAACTTTTCCCGCTCCTTTTTGAACGCCGCCTCTTCCTTTTCGAGGGAAGTGAGCTTTTCCTGCCACTCTTTGCGGATGGCTTCCGCCTCCTCGCGCGCGGCGTCCGCCTTGATACGGCTCTCCTCGGCGGCGCGCACGGTGTGATCGAACGCCTGCGCTCCCAAAGAAAGGTGCGACCGCGCCTCTAAAATGACCTCTTCGGGCAGCCCTAATTTCGAGCAGATGAAGAGGGCGTTGGAAGCGCCCGGCATGCCGATCTTGAGGCGGAAGAGGGGTTTTAGGCTCTCGCTGTCAAATTCCATGCAGCCGTTTTCGGCGCCTTCTGCCGAGAAAGCGTACTCTTTGAGCGCCGAGTAGTGGGTGGTGACGATGCCGCGCGTGCCGCGTTTTAGAAGTGTTTTTAAGACGGCGCGGGCGAGCGCCTGCCCTTCCTCGGGATCGGTGCCGCCGCCCGGCTCGTCGATGAGCACGAAGCTCTTTTCCCCCGCGTGTTCCAAAATGTATTTGAGGCTGACGACGTGCGAGGAAAACGTCGAAAGATTTTCTTCGATGGACTGGCTGTCGCCCACGTCGCAAAAGACCTTATCGAAGACGGGCAAGCTCGTTCCTTCTGCGGCGGGCACAAAGAGCCCGCAAGCCGCCATCAGGCAAAAGAGCCCGCACATTTTGAGCGTCACCGTCTTGCCGCCCGTGTTCGCGCCGCTGATGAGCAGGAACCGGTAGTCCTCCCCCACCGAGACGGAGACGGGCACGGCGCGCTTTGGATCGAGCAGCGGATGCCGCCCCTTGACGATATGCACGGCACCCTTCCCGTTGAGGACGGGCCGCACGCACTTCAAGCGGTGCCCGTATTCGGCGCGGGCGTAGAAGCTGTCCACTTCCGAAAGGATGTCCATATCGCGCTCCAACGCCTCGCGGTACGCCCCGACGCGGTGAGAAAGCTCCGCTAAGATGCGCGCGATCTCCTGCTCCTCATCGAGGTGCAGCGTCCTTAGTTCGTTGTTCATTTCGAGCACTTCTTCGGGCTCGATGAACACCGTCTGCCCGCTCTGCGAGCGGTCGTGGATGAGCCCGCGCACGGCGCGCTTATATTCCACCTTGACGGGCAGGACGTACCGATCGCCGCGCATGGTGATGAGCTCGTCCTGCAAATATTTGCGCTCGCCGCCCGCCAAATATTCCTGCAATCTTGCGCGGATGCGCTCGTTGAGGAGCCTGATCTCGCGGCGGATCGCAAACAGCTTTTCGCTGGCGCGGTCGTGAAGTTCGTTCTCCCCTATGATCTTCTCCGTGATGTCCTCTTCGAGGGCGCGGTCGAAGATGAGATATTCCGTCAGCTCTTTGAGCCGCACGATGCGCTCGTCCGCAAAGGAGCGCACGGAGGAATGGCACGCGCGCGCCGATCGCAGCAGCGCCGCCGCCGACAAAAGTTCGGTGCACGAAAGCGTCGCGCCCTTTTCGGCACGCTCCAAAGCGTCCCCCTGCGGCGGGTAATAGAGAACGCGCCCCGCTCCCAGCGTCAAAAGGAGAAGGTCCGCCTCCTCGGTAAGGTCTAAAAGCCGCCGCGCTTCCCCGATGTCCGAAGTGGGTTCAAAGCGGGAAAGCCGCTCCTTCCCCCCCTCGAGCACGGCGTAAGCGGCAGCCGCACATAATATTTTATCGAGCTCTAAGCTCTCTCTGCTCTCTTTCATAACATGCTCCTTTCCGTATGCCCCTTCGTCGCCCCGTCAAGTGCGCCTTCGGGCATATGCGCACGGCTCACAAGATACTCCCCGTCCGTGCGGCAGGAGGCGTCGGCAAGCGCCCCCGCCCCCACGTCGCATCCCGCAAGCGGCACGCAGTTGTAAACTTCAAAGCGGCAATATTTGCCCCCCGTGCGGTAACGGCGCAAAGGGAAGCTGCGCCCCGCTTCGTCTGTCAAACGGTACTCCCCGCGTTGATCGCACGTTTTGCACGTTCTTCCGAAGGGGCAGTAGCAAAGGTCCATCACCTTGACGCTGCCGAGCGTCAGAACGAACGCCCCCTCGGCGGCAAGCGCGCCCTGTTCGCGCGCGGATAGCTCCTTGGAAAGGGCGAAATGCTCCGCTCCCGCCCCCTTTGCGCCCATGACCGCAAAGCGGTTGGTGAGGTTGAACCCCGTGCCCGCAAACAGCTTTTTTTGATATTTTTCGGCGAACTTCACGCCCCAGCTGCCCTCCGCATACACGCCGTCAAAAAAGGCAAGCGCGGGAAGAAGAGCCCGTTCGTCCTCCGCCGTGAAGAAGGGCGGGAGATACAAATATTTCTCCCCCTCCCCCTTTCGGACTTCCGCGGGGTCGATGACGGCATAGTCGCGCGGCTTATAGATGAGGACGTCCGCTTTGAGCCCTTCTAAGCGTTCGGCGATGACCGCCGTCTTTTGGGAAGGCGCGGGGGAAAGTTCGGCAGTTCCGCCGACGGGCGCAAGCTCCTCTCTTGCGGGCGCAAGAAAGTCTGCAAGCCCCTGAAAGAAGGCGCGCCTGAGCGCGTTGAGCGCCGATTTGGGGAGGAACGCCCCCTCCGTTTCCACTTTTTCAAAGGTCACCGAAAAAGGCAGCGTGTCCGTCTTTTGGAAGCAGGCTTTGAGCTCTTCCTCGGAAAGGGGCGCGCGCTCCGCACGGGCAAGCGGTTCGCCCGTCATTTCGAATGCGCCGCAGCGCATTTTGGGCGGCTCCCCCGCCACAAAGCGCAGGAAAAGCTTGACTTCCCGCCGCCGTTCTTTTTTGAGAAGCGTCTCTTTGAGCGCGGTGTCCGTCGTGATGCGCACCTCGTCGCCCGCGCGCAGCCTGCTCTCGGACGAGAGGAAAAATCCCCGCTCGTCCGCCGCGACGCACACGGCGCCGCCCGCTTCCTTCCCGCCGCGCAAAATTTTGAAGCCGTCCCCCTTGCGGGCGCTCCCGCGGCAGTAATATCTGCCGCCCTTCACTTCGAGGACGCCCACCCTCTCGCCGATATGCCCCTGCACATTGCGGGAGAGCAAGTTCTCCTGCCCGAACGCAAGACCTTCGGTATAATCTCCGCGGTCGAAGGTGCGGGCAAGCGCGGAACGCGCCGCCAAACGCTCGCTTTTCTCCGCCCCGTCCAATATGGCGCGGTAATAGCCGACCGCCGCCGAGACGTACTCCTCCCGCCGCATCCTGCCCTCTATTTTCAACGAGGTGACGCCCGCTTCAAGGAGCTCTCTGACGCGTTCGCCGACGCTGAGATCGGACAGGGAGAGCGCATAGGCGCGCTCTTCGAAGCCCGCTCTGTCGATGGAATACAATTTGCGGCAGGGCTGTTTGCATCTGCCGCGGTTGCCGCTGTTGTTGCCCGCGAAAGAGGAAAAATAACACTGCCCCGAAAAGCAGGAACACAGCGCCCCCTGCACGAACGCCTCCGTCTCGATGACTGCCGAGATGGCGGCTATGTCGCCGATCGGCGTCTCCCGCGCGAGCACAACGCGCGAAAAGCCATATTCCTTGGCAAGCTCCGCGCCGTACACGTTGCAGCAGCCCGCCTGCGTCGAAAGATGCAGCACCATGGAAGGATACCGCCTTTTGAGCTCCTTCCCCAAGAAAATATCCTGGATGAGGAGGGCGTCCGCCCCCAGGTTCCAAGCGGTGAACGCGCTTTCAAAGAAGGCGTCCGTTTCCCCGTCTTTGACGAGCGTATTCAGACAGACGTACACCTTCGCCCCGAGAAGGTGGGCAAGGCGCACCGTTTCGGAAAATTCGGACAGCGCAAAATTTCCCGCACCCGCGCGCGCGGAAAATGCGGGAAGTCCCAGATAGATGGCGTCTGCGCCCGCCGCTAAGGCAGCCTTTGCGCAGGCGATGTCCCCCGCGGGGGCTAAAAGTTCTTGTTTCATCTGCCGATGGTGCGTTGGATGAGTTCCTGCGCCGCGTCGTATCCCATGTTTTTGAGACGCTGGTTGCGGGCGGCGACTTCGATGAGGATGGAAAGATTGCGCCCGGGGCTGACGGGCACGACAAGTTTTGGCACTTTGACGCCCAGAATTTCTTCGGTGAGCTTTTCGCCGCCGATGCGGTCGTACTGCTTATCGCGCTGCCAATGCTCGAGCTCCATGATGACTTCGACCTGCTTTTCGTCGAGGATGGAACCCGAACCGTACATGTTTTTGACGTTGATGATGCCGATGCCTCTCAGCTCCATGAAATAGCGGATGCGCTCGGGCGCGGTGCCGACGAGCCCGCTCGAAACGCGCTTGATGAGCACGGAATCGTCCGCGACAAGGCGGTGTCCACGCTTGATGAGCTCCATCGACGTCTCGCTCTTGCCGACGCCGGATGAACCCGTGATGAGGATGCCGACGCCGAAGACGTCCATCAGAACGCCGTGAACGGTAGTCGTGGGCGCAAGCAGCCGCGAAAGATAGGCGACGAGGTCTGCCATGACCATCGTCGTAAGGCGCGAGGAGCGGAAGATGGGCGTTGCCGTCGCCCGCGCGAATTCCATGAATTCGGGCAGGACGGGCAGATCGCGCGAGAAGATGACGCAGGGGATCTCGCCGCAGTCGAAGAGCTTTTTGATCTTTTCCTTGCGCTCTTCCGAAGAGAAGGAACGAAGGTATTCATGCTCGGTGAGCCCGATGACGAGGATGCGCTGCGTATCGAAATAGCTGAAAAATCCCGCAAGGCGCAGACCGGGACGGTCGACGCTGATGCTGCTGAGCTTGACGATGCCGCGCCCCGCATACAGCATTTCGACCTCGAGATCGCTCGCAAACTTATCGAGCATCACCGTGACGGTCGGAAAAAAGTGTTCGTTCATTGCTGTCCTCCTTCGGGCGACGGCCCCTTCATCACATACTGTTCGAGCGCATAGGCAACGCCGTCCTCCTCGTTGGAGGGGATGAGCGTAGCCGTGCGTTTCAATGCTTCCACGCCGTTCGAAACGGCAAACTTCCCGCCCGCCGCTTCGAGCATGGGGAGATCGTTGAGCTGATCGCCCGCCGCCGCGATGCGTTCTTGGGGGATATGATAGTATCCGGAAAGGAAGGTGACCGCCTTCCCCTTGTTTTCGCCCGCGGGCATGACTTCGACGAGCCAATCGGAAGAGCTCGTCACATAGTACTCCTCCCCGAGCCTTTGAGAAAGCCGCTCGCGCAGCGCTTCCCGTTTTTCGGGCTCCACCATGACGAGCACCTTGACGATATCGAGTTTTTCTCTTTCCGCGAACTCCGAAAGCGGGCATGCGGGCACTTCGGCTTTCACGCCGCACACTTTTTCGTAAAGGACAAGCATCTCGTCGCGGAGGTTGGTATAGAGGTGCCACACCGTGTAGATGTGGATGTGCAGTTTTTCCGCTTCCAGCATGCGGATGAGAGAGAGCGCCGCTTGCAGAGGAAAATGCCCCGATGAGAGCACTTGTTCCGTGCCCATATCGTAGACGACGGAGCCCTGAAAGGCGATGACGGGCCCCGAGGTGATGCCGAGCTCTCTGGCGCGCGGCAAAATGGACGGGACCATGCGCCCCGTGCAGATGGTAAAAATGCCGCCCCGTGCGCGGTATTTTGCAATGACTTGTTTGGTGTGCTCGGAAATGGTGCCGTCCGCCTTGACGAGGGTGCCGTCGAAGTCGGAAACAAAGAGATCGTATTTCATCAGTTATAATGTCTCGAAATATGCGCGGATGGTATGCGCGAGTTTTTGCCCGATGCCGGGCGTTTTGGAAAGCTCTTCTTCCGAAGCGCGCATGATCTTATCGATGGTGCCGAACTTTTCCATGAGCGCCTTGCGCTTCTCCTTGCCGACGCCTTCGATCTCGTCGAGAACGGAGGAAAGATTGCGCTTGCTGTGTAAGTTCCGAAAATAGGTGATGGCAAAGCGGTGCGCCTCGTCGCGGATGCGCTGCAATGTGCGGAGCGCGTAGTCGCGGCGGGCAAGGCGGACGGGCTCGGGGGAAGCGAGCGTAAAGATCTCCTCTTCCTGCTTGGCGAGCGCGATGAGATCGATGCCTTCCACGCCCAGCTCTTCGAAGATCACACGGACTGCGGAAAGCTGCCCCCTGCCGCCGTCGATGACGATGAGCTGGGGTTTGGGGAAGCGCTCCTCTTCGTCCGTTACGAGCTTCAAAAGGCGGCGGGAGAGCACTTCTTTTAAGGAAGCGAAGTCGTCCGCGCCCTCCACCGTCTTGATCTTGAAGCGGCGGTAAGCGGTTTTATCCGCTTCGCCGTCCGTAAAGACGACCATGCTGCCCACCTTATCGACGCCCGAGATGTTGGAGATATCGTAGCACTCCATGCGCTTGGGGTAATGCGAGAGCCCGAGCACTTCTTGGAGCCGCTTGCAGGCGTTGATCGTCATGTCGTTCTTATGTTCGATGGCGGAGACGGACTTTTCAAGATATTCCCGCGCGTTGCGGGCAGCCATATCCAAAAGATCGCGCTTGACGCCCTGCTTGGGGCGCACGATCTCCGTCTTCCTGCCCGTCTTTTCGCGTGCGTACGCCAAAAAGAGTTCGTCGTCCATCTCTTCGTCGGTGACGAGCTCGTGCGGCAGCTCGTGCGAGGAATAATATTGGGTGAGAAAGCTCAAAAAGCTCTCGCCGCCCTCGCCCGCGCCCTCTTCGAGGGGGAAAGTGCGGCTGCCTTGCATGATGCCCCGCCGCGTGACGAGCACGCAGATGGCGCCGTAGATGCCGTTCGTCGCCCGCGCCCAGATGTCCGCCTCCACGTCTTTGGGCATGGCGGTGATGCGGCGGAGCTTTAAGCGCGAGAGCATCTCGATGCGGTCGCGGTATTCAAGGGCGAGCTCGAATTCCTCGTTTTCGGCGAATTTTTGCATCTTTTCGCGGAGAAGTTCTTCCGCTTCCTCGTAATTGCCCGCAAGAAAGGACGCCGCGCCCGCAACGCGCGAAGAGTAGTCCTCTTGCGAGATATAGCCCGCGCAGGGGGCGGGGCAGCGCCCGAGATGATAGTTGAGGCAGGGCCGCTGCGCTTTCCCGAGCGCCTTTTTGCAGGTGCGCACGCCGTAGACGCGCGCAGCGATATCGACGATATCCTTGCAGCTGATGCCGCCCATGAAGGGGCCGAAATATTTGCCGTCCTTTTGGATACGGCGGGTGATGGAAATATGCGGAAAGGGCTCCTTCGTGTGCAGTTTGATGTAGGGGTAAGTTTTATCGTCCTTTAAAAGGATGTTGTATTTTGGCTTATACTTCTTGATGAAGGTGTTTTCGAGGGAGAGCGCGTCTACCTCGCTCGGCGTGACGACGTAGGAAAAATCGGCGATGTTTTCGACCATCGCCTGCACCTTGGGGGGCTTGGGCGAGGAATGGAAGTACTGCCGCACGCGGTTTTTGAGCACCCGCGCTTTGCCCACATAGATGATGACGCCGCCGCTGTCCATCATGAGATAGACGCCGGGCGCATCGGGCAGCAGTTTGAGTTTTTCCTGTATGACACTCATCCAAATCTATTATACACGCCTTCGGGCGATTTTTCAAGGGCTTACGGCATTTTTCCGCACTTTTTCGCAAAATGCGCCCCTGTTTGCCGAATTTTGCCCGAAAACGCCCTCAAAAGCCCAAAAATTCCACGCCTTTTAATAAAACGTCGTTGACGATCTCGTTCGCAAGCGCGTAAAAGATGACTTTGCCATGGCGCTCGCAGCGCACGAGCCCGCTGTCTTTCAAATAGCGGAGCTGATGGGAGACCGTCGTCTGATTGAGCGAAAGGACACGGGAAAGATCGGTGACGCACAGTTCGGAGATGGCGAGCGCCGACAAAAGTTTCAGTCTCGTGGCGTCCGAAAAGACGGAGAAAAAGCGCACGAGGGAGGAGAGCGTTTCCCCTTTCGGGACGCCCTCCGAGATGATGCCGCTCGTGCGGCGATCCAAAAGCAGCGTTTGCATTCATTGCCCCCTTTGCCGAAATTTAAGGCTCTTTTTTTGATCATACCGCATGCGCATATGATAAAACGCGGCTTCTTTGTCGAAAAACCGCCTCCTTTGCCCCAAAGTTTTGTGAAAATTTGTCCTTCCCCCTTGACGAGGGGCGCGTTCGGGTGTAAAATGAGGATATGGAGCCGATATTTTATCTTCTCATCGTCTGCGCCGCGATGAGCCTTCTTGCCTTTGTTTTTTACGGCGCAGACAAGCTGAAAGCCAAACAAGGGGCGTGGAGAGTGCCCGAAAAGGTGCTATTATACCTTTCCTTCTTCGGCGGCGCCCCGGGCGGCATTCTAGGCATGCTCCTCTTCCGCCATAAGACCAAGCATTGGTACTTCTGGCTCGTCAATTTTTTGGGTCTTGCGCTCGTTGCGGGGCTTGCGATCGTCCTTATTTTTCTCCTTTGAGCTGCGCATACACACCTCCTTTTTACTATTACATTGAAAAAGAGCCCTGTTTCGGGGCTCTTTTTCACACTTTTTAGCGCGCATTTTCACATTATTTTTGCGCATTTCTGCACGGTTTTTACCGATTTTCACACAATTGAGGGCTGATTTTTGCGCTCAAACTTCCTTCGCGGAATAGCCCGCTTCGGTGACTGCCGCAATGAGCGTTTCGGAAGGGACGTCCTCGCTCAACGTGACGAGGGCGGTCTTCTTTTTGAGGTCGACTTCCGCCTGCGCAACGCCCGCGACGCCTTCGAGCGCCGCCTTGACGTGCGCGACGCAGTGCATGCACATCATGCCTTCTACTTTGAATTTTTTCGTCATAACTTGTTCTCCTTGTTCGGGCGCTCTGCCCGTTTTTTTGCGTTGGAAGCGCACGAGGCGCAGCGCGTTGGTGACGACGAAGAGCGAGGAAAGGCTCATCGCCGCCGACGCGATCATGGGGTTTAGCGTGACGCCCGCGAAGGCGAACACGCCCGCGGCGAGCGGGATGCCGATGCAGTTATAAAAGAACGCCCAGAAGAGATTTTCTTTGACGATGCGCATCGTCCTGCGGGAGAGGGCGACCGCCTTCTGCGCCGCTCTCAGGTCGCTCCCCACGAGCACCACGTCCGCGCTCTCGATGGCGATGTCGGTGCCGCCGCCCATCGCAAAGCCGACGTCGGCTGCCTTTAAGGCGGGGGAATCGTTGATGCCGTCGCCCACCATCGCTACGCCCTTCTTCGTGCGCCCCGAAAGTTTCGCGTTCTCTTCGCGGCACGCCTGCACGGCGCGGAGCTTATCTTCGGGCAGCACTTCGGCGTAGACGTCCTCTTTTGCGATGCCCGCCTCGCCCGCGATATGCGCGGCGACCTTTTTGTTGTCGCCCGTGAGCATACGCACCGTGCAGCCCATCGCTTGGAGCGAGGCGACCGCCTCGCGGCTGCCCTCCTTCAACGTGTCGGCAAGGGCGAAGAGGGCGAGGATGCGCTCGCTATCTGCAAGGAAGAGGACGGTGCTGCCAGCTTCGGAGAGGGCGTCGAACCGCTCTTCCCATGCCCCGAAGGGAAGGTCTTTCTCCTTCATGAGGCGGTCGTTGCCGAGGAAGTACTCCTTCCCGTTCACAAAGCCGTGCGCGCCGAGCCCCGTGAGGTATTCCACCTCTTCGGCGTTCTCCCCCTCGCCGCAGAACGCGGCGATACAGCGGGAGAGCGGGTGATCGAGCTTTGTTTCAAGGGCGTAGGCGATGCGCTTTGCTCCCTCCTCCCCTTCGAAGGAGACGACTTTGGGCTTGCCTTCGGTGAGCGTCGCCGTCTTATCGAGGAGCACCGTCTTAATGTCGGCGGCGCGCTGCAATGCTTCGGCGTTTTTATAGAGCACGCCCATCGAGGCGCCCCTGCCCGTGGCCGCCATGATGGCGACGGGCGTTGCGAGCCCCAACGCGCAGGGGCAGGAAATGACGAGCACGCTGACGCCGAAGTTGACGGCCCGCGCGATGTCGTGCGTGACGATGAGCCAGACGGCGAAGGTGATGAGGGCGAGGGTGACGACGACGGGCACGAAGACCGCCGCGACCCTGTCTGCAAGCTTTTGGATGGGAGCTTTGGATGCGCCCGCTTCGCGCACCATGCGGATGACGCCCGAAAGCAGGGTATCTTCCCCCACCTGCTCGGCGCGGATGACGAGATACCCGCTCGTGACGATGGAAGCGCTGACCGCGCGCCCGCCCTCCGCAAGTTCGACGGGCAGGCTCTCGCCCGTGATCGCCGCCTGATCGACGAAGGCGTGGCCTTCCATAATGGTGCCGTCCACCGCGACGGAGCCCCCCTGCTTGACGACGACGAGATCGCCCGCCTTGACTTCTGCAAGCGGCACGCGCACCTCTTTGCCGTCCTTGAGGAGAGTGACGGTGTCGGGCGCGAGGGAGAGGAGCTTTTCGACTTCCTTCCCCGTCCGCGCCTTGCTCCTGTCCTCGAGCCATTTGCCCAAAGTGACGAGCGTGACGATCATCGCCGCCGATTCGAAGAAGAGATGCCCGCCGCTCCCCGAAATGGCGACGGCGAGGCTGTATAAAAAGGATGCCGCCGCGCCTAAGGTGACGAGGGTATCCATATTGGGGACGAGCTTGACCGCCGCCATGACGCCGCTTGCAAAGAAGCTGTAGTTGATGCAGAGCACGGCGAGCGTGAGGCCGATCTGGAAGCCGTAGTTGAGCCAACCCGAAGGAACGGGGAGCCCCGCCATACCGCCCATCGCGAGATACATCTCGGGGAGGAGCAGCACGAGCGACAGGAAAAAGCGCAGTTTGAGCGTGAGGCCCTTCTGCTTTTTTGCGGGCGCTTTGCCGTAGTCGTACGCGCCGTAGCCGAGCGACGTGACCGCCGCGCGGATATCGCCGTCCGAGAGCTTGCTCTCGTCGAAAGTGACGTCCATGCTCTCCCCCATCAGCGAGACGGAGCAGGAAGAGACGCCGTCGAGTTTGGAGACGGTGCGCTCGATGCCCGAGGAGCACGCCGCGCACGTCATGCCTGTGACCGAATATTTTTTGTTCATATCACTCCTTTTGGAGAAAAACTTTATTTTTAAGGGGATCCGGCAGAACTCCCTCAGTCTTGCCGCGCTCGACAGCTTCGCGCGCGGTAGAGAGAAGCACCTTTACAAAACATCTCGCTTTTTATAATAAGGCGACTCCCTCAGTCACGACGTCGGCTTTCAGCCGAACGCCGTGACAGCTCCCTCAAGAAGGCGCCTATAATAAGGAAATAACAATTACTGGAAGCGCTTGAAGAGGTCGACGAGTTCGTCGACGACCTCCGTCTTGCCCGCGCGGATGTCGCGGATGAGACAGCTGTGGACGTGCGCATCCAAAATGTAGGAAGCAAGGCTCTTGATCGCCTTGTCCGCCGCAGAGAGCTGGATGAGGATATCGTCGCAATAGCGGTCCTCCTCCACCATGCGCCCGATGCCCTGAAGCTGCCCCGTGATGCGGTTGAGCCGCGTTTGGATCGCCTTCTTTTCCTCCTCGCCGCGCACCGTCGTGCGCGTTTCCCTGTTGCAGCAGTCTGCCATATTTGTTCCTTCCTGTATCTTGATATACCCCCTATGGGTATGTCTATTATATACCCCTCCCCTGTATTTGTCAAGCGTTTGGGCGCAAAAAAAGCTCCCCTTTTCGGGGAGCGGGCGTTGACGCGTTTTACTGCTTTTTGAAAAGTTCTTTGCCGACGCCGCAGCGGGGGCACGTCCAACTATCGGGGAGCTCTTCAAAAGGCGTCTCGCCGTCGTAGACGTAGCCGCAGACCGAACATACCCACTTGGACTCGGCAGAGGCGGGAGCGGCGGGGGCGGGCTCTTCCGCCTGATAGGTGGGCGCGTTCTTCGCCGTCTTGCCCTTTAAGACCTTATGGTAGTAGCTGTACGTCATGGGCGCGTCCTTTGCGAGCTTGCCGCAGTCGAGCACCTCGCCCAAAAAGACGGTGTGGGTGGAGGTATCCATCGTGGAGACGACTTTGCAGGAAAACCACGCGACGCCGCCGTCGGGCACGGGGAGCTTGCCGCGCACGGCGTAAGGGGTAGAAGCGAATTTATCGAACTCCTTAGACGTGCGGAAGCCGAAGGTGCCGA
>DXAJ01000018.1 GCA_019117085.1 Candidatus Gallimonas gallistercoris | reverse complement strand
TGATCACGGGTGCTGCTCAGATGGACGGCGCGATCCTCGTCGTCGCAGCGACCGATGGTCCCATGCCCCAGACCCGTGAGCACATCCTGCTCGCCCGTCAGGTCGGCGTGCCTTATATCATCGTCTTCCTGAACAAGTGCGATCAGATGGACGATCCCGAGCTTTTGGAGCTCGTCGAGATGGAGATCCGCGAGCTTCTCAGCTCCTATGGTTTCCCCGGCGACGATACGCCCATTATCAAGGGTTCCGCGCTCAAGGCTCTCGAGAAGGCGACGAGCGGCGCTTCCAACGAGGAGATCCTTGCTGCTCCCGAGTGCCAGTGCATCCTCGAGCTCATGGATACCATCGACTCCTACATTCCTACGCCCGAGCGTGACGACAACAAGCCTTTCCTTCTTCCCGTCGAGGACGTCTTCACGATCTCCGGCCGCGGTACCGTTGCTACGGGCCGTGTCGAGAGAGGTGTTGCTCACGTCGGTGATCCCGCCGAGATCGTCGGCCTCATCGAGAAGCCCAGATCGACGACCATCACCGGTCTTGAGATGTTCCACAAGCAGCTCGACGAAGCAATGGCAGGTGATAACGTCGGCGCTCTGCTCCGCGGTATCAACCGTACGGACGTTGAGAAGGGCCAGGTCATCGCAAAGCCCGGCACCGTTCCCACCGCTACCAAGTTCGAGGCTCAGGTCTACGTCCTGACCAAGGACGAGGGCGGCCGTCACACGGCATTCTTCAACCACTATCGTCCTCAGTTCTTCATCAGAACGACGGACGTTACGGGTTCCATCGAGCTTCCTGCAGGCGTTGAGATGGTCATGCCCGGCGACCACGTCACCCTGACCGTCGACCTCATCAAGCCCGTCGCGATCGAGGAAGGCCTTCGTTTCGCTATCCGTGAGGGTGGCAGAACGGTCGGTTCCGGCGTCGTCTCCAAGATCCTCTAATCAAGAGTAAATCGCAAAGAGCACGGTTTTTCCGTGCTCTTTTTGCTTTGGGAGATTTTTGGGTGCGGCGGCGGGGCGCGGGTGTTCCGCGCCCCGCCGCCGCGTTTCTTGATGCCGAAGCGCCCGCCGCAATTTGCGGCGGGCGCTTCGGCGCTCAACTTCATAACAGCCCCAAGGATACACCGGCTTATATCAAGTTGTCGAAGAGATGAGTGAGGGGCCGCGTCTTTTTTACGGGGCGGGCTTTTACTCCCTCAGTCCTGTTGCCGACGTTCGCCGGACAACAGGACAGCTCCCCCAAGGAGGCGCCTACAATAAGGAATTTTATAAATCAAGAAAGCATTTGCTCGCCCCTCAAACCAACCCAAAATAATACTTCGTCTTTTTTTGGGGACCCGGGGAGGCAAGGGGGAAAGAATGCTTGCTTCGACGCGGTAGGCAAGGGAATAGGACTTACTCCCTCCGTCACGGCACCGAAGCGAGCTTCGGATGCCGTGCCACCTCCCCGAAGAGGAGGCTAAAATGAAGAATTTTATAAACCAAGAAGGCATTTGCTTGCCCCCAAACCCACCCAAAAAAATACTGCGTCTTTTTTTGGGGATTCAGGGGGAGCCTAAAATGAGGAGTCTTTCAAATTAACTGTTCAGATCCCAGTCTATGGGGGGGATGCCGTGCGATTCGAGATAGGCGTTGGTCTTGGAGAAGTGCTTGCATCCGAAAAAGCCGTTGTAGGCGGAGAGGGGCGAGGGGTGCGCGCATTCGAGGACGAGGTGCTTCTTCGTATCGATGAGCGCCTTCTTGCGGCGGCCGTTGCCGCCCCAAAGGAGAAAGACGAGATGTTCCTTCTGTTCGCTCAAAATTTGGATGACGCTGTCCGTGAACCAGCTCCAGCCGCAGTTTGCGTGGGAGTTCGCCTGATGTTCGCGCACGGTGAGCGCCGTGTTCATGAGGAGCACGCCCTCGTGCGCCCATTTTGTAAGATCGCCCGATTTGGGCGCGTCGTATCCCAAATCGCTTTTGAGCTCTTTAAAGATATTTTCGAGTGACGGCGGTTTTTTGACGCCCTCCTTCACCGAAAAACACAGCCCGTGCGCCTGCCCCGGTTCGTGATAGGGGTCCTGCCCCAACAGCACCGCCTTGACAGACCCAAAGGGCGTGAAGCGGAAGCAGTTATAAAGATCGTACATATCGGGGTAGACTATATAGTGCGAATACTCGTACTTCAAAAATTCGCGGATCTTCTGATAGCGCTCATCCGCGAAGAGGGGCGCGAGCGGCTCCTTCCAATCGCCGAGGTCGATCATGCGTGCGCCTCCACGCCGTCGAGGATGAGAAGATAGTTTGTGAGCTCTTCCTTCGCTGCGGCAAGGTCGTGTTCGAGGTAGTTGCCGCACTCCTCGCGCTTGCTGCCCGGCACCTCTTCGAGCGTGAGTGCTTTTTTTATGCTCTCTTTGAGAAGGGCGAGCACTTCCTCGAAGGAAAGGCGCACAGTGAGGAGATAGAACCCCGTGCGGCAGCCCATCGGCCCGAAGTACACGATGTCGTCCTTCTTTTCGCTGTTGCGCAGGACGGTCGCAAGAAGATGCTCGATCGTGTGCAGCGCTTTCGGCGTGATATAGTCGCCCGCGTTGGGCTTTTTGAAGCGCAGATCGAAGGTCGTGATCAGGTTTTTGTCCGTCTGCGCATATAATCCGGGCTGCAGTTTATCGTGATCCTTTTGGAAGGAGGCGATCTTTTCCATAAAATGCTCCTTATTTCGATGAATTTCGAAATGACATGGGCGTGCTATTTCGATTCGTGTCGAAATAATGTCTGCCCGTGACATTCAGCCGAGGGCAATTCCGCTCAGTCGAGGGCGGCGAACACCTCGCCCATATACGCTTTGAGATTGAGGCAGGCGCGGGAGAGGTTCTTTTCGTACTGCTCCGTCGTGCTGCCCGAGCCGTACACGTCCGAGACCGCCTTGAAGGAAACGCAGGGCACGCCTGCGTACTTGCACACTTCCACGATGGCGCCGCCTTCCATGTCGCGAAGGTCGGCGCCTAAGCGGAGGAGAAGGTCGTGATCGACGGGGGAGTCGTTGAAGCGGTCGCCCGTCGCGAGCTTGCGGCGGGGGAAGTCGATGCCTTGGGGGGTAGAAAGGGGAAGGAAGTTTTCCGTCTCGCCGTCGAGCGTGCCGATCTCAGTGCCTTCGAGCTGGGTGATGTCGAAGTCGTACTGCACGGCTTTCTCGACGAGGTACACTTCGGTGAGTTCCGTCCGCTCGTGAAGCCCGCCCGCGACGCCGAAATTTAAGATGACGTCCGCGCCGAAGTGGATGGCGGCGCACGCCCCTGCGGCGGCGTTCACTTTGCCTACCCCCGAGACGACGAGAAGGCACTCCTTCCCGAACGCCCTGCCGAGGTGCACGGTCTTGCCGTAAATGGTGCGGATATCTTCGATCTCCATCTGCGAGAGGAGGGCTTCCGCTTCGTCTTCCAATGCGACGACTGCTCCGATCATATTTGCTCCTTTCCCCGCGCGGCAAAAGAGGCGCCCGCGGGCCGTTGACAATATTTTTTTCTCAGTATAACAGGTTTTCAGAAAAAATGCAAGGGGGCGTATGCTTTTTCGGCAAGTCGCGTAAAATCAAGAGGGTATGGGGCTGCCGACAGCAGGCCGCGCGGCAAGGTCGTTTTTTGCGCGGCGGGCTCTTCCGCGCCCCAAAAAACTTATTTTGGAGTGTGTTTATGGATCCGTTTTCTCTGAAACCGCAAAAGATGGATAAGGTGTTCACCTCGTGGAACAAGGTGTTTTTGAAGCCCTACAACAAGAACGAAGTCGACCCCTACACGCGAACCCGCATCATCCTGATGTCGGGCACGGAGTTCGAATCGGTGCGGCTGCAGCATTCCTTCACGCGGATGTGCGCCAACAACGACATAAGGCGCCGTCTCGCCCTTCTAAGGCGCGGGGAACAGCTTCAACAAAAGCGCGTCGCGGGGTTGAAGCCCGCCGACGAGGGCATTTTGGAGCATACCATCGGCTATGAGCAGCTCGCAGTCGACCTCACCGCCAATCTCGCCGTGAACGAGAAGAACAGCTATGTGAAAAAGCAGCTTGACTTCGCGCTCCTCGAGGACTTCGATCATCTCTACCGCTATGCCGACCTCATGGAGCTGGAAAAGTGCGGCGATCCCGCCCGCCTCGTGGGCGATTACACCGAGATCATGCCCGGCCGCCCCACCGTCGCGGAGTACCGCCATCCCTTCGACGACGTCAACTTCTATCTCAACGGGTATCTGAGCGATCTCAAGACCAAGCTCGCCGTCAATATCATCACGGCGGCGGAACAGCAGACGATGAACTTCTATATGAACGTCGCGAATCTCTATACGACGCCGCTCGGGAGGAAGCTCTTCAACGAGATCGCCATGATCGAGGAGCAGCACGTCACGGGGTACGGGTGCCTCAAAGACCCCTGCATGACACCCTTTGAGAACCTTTTGATGAACGAGTACACCGAGTGCTATCTCTATTATTCGTGCTATGAGGATGAGAAGGACGAGCACATCAAGGCCGTCTGGGAGATGCACTTCGAAGAGGAGGTCGCGCATCTTCATGAGGCGGCGGAGCTTCTGCGCGCCTACGAGGGCAAGGTGTGGCAGCAGCTCTTCCCTTCGGGCGGGGAGTTCCCCGAGCTTTTGAAGTTCCGCTCGCAGAAGGCGTATATCCGCGAGGTGTTGAAGAGCGTGCGCCTCACCGCCGTTGAAGAGGGCTGGGAGGAGCTTGAAAAACTGCCCGACTCTTTCCGCTTCTTTTCCTACAACGCGCGCGTCCACGGCGGAAAGCCCGAGGCGGCGGGCACGCACGAGGTCGTCGAGCGCGCCATCCGCGAGTGGGGGGAAGACAGGCGGTGGCAGGACAAGGAGCACCCCATCAAAGAACTTTCCGACCGCACGAAGGATAATATCGATGTGGGGCGGGTGAAATAAGCTTTTTGCGGCCGTGTCTTGCGGCGGCTGTGAGGTCGCTGCGGGTAAGGCTGTTGTGTATGCGGCTTTGGAGTTGCTGCGGCTGCGGAGTTGTTTGGAATGCGGTCGTGTGAGTCGTTGTTCGGAACGCGGCGGGCGGGGCGTGCCCCGCCCCGCCCGCCGCCACTTGGGTTGTTCCTGCGGTGCCGCCGCTTAGGGTGTGCCGCCCGCCGCGCGGAAGCGCGGCGGGCGGCAATTTTGCCGTTTTTCATGTGTGTGTCTTCAAAAAAACATGAAAATGTCAATAAACTCTTGACAAATCATGGGGGGGGGGTATAATAGAAGAGACAAAAAATATAAGGAGAGTTTTGCAGATGAAGAAATGGTTTAAGTTATTTGCCGCGCTGTGTCTCGCGGCTGTGCTGTGCGTGCCGCTCGCCGCGTGCGAGTGGGGGAGCGAGTCGGGCGGATCGGAGAATGGCGGCTCGGAGAACGGCGGTAATTTGGGCGACCCTTCTGCCGTGCGCACGACGGTCACGGAGGAGGAATGGAACGCCGCTGTCTATGGAGACCTTGTTTATTCAGGCATCGATGGCTTTTTGTATGATCCCAAAGCAAATGTGACGATCGTTTCTGCTACGTCTATGACGGGCGAGAACGGTGAAGTAGAAAAACACAGGATAGTAGTTCAAATCGATGGGAATAAGAGGTATTACAAATTGAATATGGAGCAAACCATTGGAGCGGAATCTGAGGAATTGACGATGGAAGGCTATGCGGAGCTCCTGTCTTATCCCGAAGACGGCGAAGGGATCTTTGTGATGAACGTCTATTCCAAAGACGAGAACGGGGTATGGACGGTGGAACGGCAGGAGAGCACATTGGGAACAGACGACGAAAGCATTGATATTTCGCCTTATGAACAAGTGCTTGCTTATGAAAACTTTACATACAACGCATCGCTGCGGCAGTATGAAGCGAGAGATCTTGTGTTCGATTATGGGAAAGCTTGGGAGGAGGAATTTGGAGAAGAATTCTACGGAGAATTGATTTATACTTTTGAGCTTTTTACATTTCGGTTTGAGAATGGAAAGTTAATTTGCCGGGAGGAGCAGGGTAAGGTTGAGGCAGATGGTTTTGTGGGCTCCTATGTCGGCGATGTAACTTATTCCTACGGCACGGCGTCGGTGACGCTGCCCGTCGTCGGAGAATAACTCGGAAGGGGGGCTTGCAGGGAGCTCCCTTTTTTCGCTTGGGTTGTGCCGCCCGCCGCGCGGAAGCGCGGCGGGCGGCTTTTCTTTTCCTTATTTCGGCTGCTTATGCGTTTCTCTGCGAAAAAATATCAAAAAACATAAAAAAACATCAAAATTCTCTTGACAACACCAGGGGGGAGGGTGGTATACTGTAACTAGATAAAATCTTTTCATAGGAGAGGGAAACATATGAAAAAATGGATGCAATGTGCGGTCTCCGTAGCGCTTGCGGGCTGTTTTGCATTGAGCCTTACGGCGTGCAAGGAAGAGGACGCCCCCGGCGAAAGCGCCGAAAGTCAGTTTTTGGATGACGCGGTGCACGCGCTCGTCCAAGAGGACTATGTGACGGCGGACATCGCGCTTTCGATGAAGCAGAGCGCGGAGTACGGCGACGAGGAAGAACGGACTTCGCTCAAAATGCGTTTTGCAAAGAACGAGCAATACGGCGTCGACTATTCTGTCGTCCGAACCTATGAGGGCGGATATACGAACGAAACGCTCGTAGTCGACGGCGTGCAGTATTTGCCGAGGCAGACTTCCGACGGAAATGTGCTCTATTATGCATATCCTGCAGGTACGGGCATGGCTCCGACAGTGGAAGTGATCTCCGAGATGATCCTTTCGCAGGATGTGTTCGGCATTGTCGATTCGCTCTATTCGATGGCGAGGCTCGACGAAGTTTCGGGCATCGAGACGGATACCTCCAAAGACGAGATGACCGTCCGCGCCGAACTCGAAGAGCTCAAAAGCGGGCTTCTTGCCTATCTCGAAGGGTTGAAGAAGAGCTCTTTGGACGGTCTGAATGAGACGGTGAACGGGCTTTTGGATGAGAATATCACGCTTGTTGATTTCCTCGACAAGCTGAACGGCGTGCTCGCTCCCGAAGGCCTTGTGCTGGAAGAGATCCTCAACGACCGCTTTGTCGCGTCCGTCCTTCTTCTTGCCCTTACGAACGGCACGCCGACGGCGGAGGAGCTCGAAGCCGTGTATGGCGATCCTGCGGGATTCCTCTATGAAGTGCTCCGGGCAAACGGCGGGGAGCAGGTCACGAACATCCTTTCCGAGCCGCAGGCGGGGGAGACGGTGTACGAATATATCCGCCGCGTCTTCGGGCAGTTCAAGGTGACGGGCATCATCGATATGTTCTATGGAACGGGCAGCGGCGCACAGGGCTTTGCCGAGCTCAAAGAGGAGTTTGCTTCCTGGGCAGAGGGGAAGACTGCTTACGATCTTGCAGAGCTGCTTTGGGAACGCATGGTAGGTCCGTATACGTCTTTGACGGAATACGTCGAAGAATTTAAGAAGATCGATTTCGGCGAAAGCTACTTCGAAGCTTCCTTCAAGGCGGATAAGAAGGGGCGTTTGACGTCCGCTTCCTTCGAATTTAATATGGATGCTGTCTACACGGATGGCGATTTTTCCGATCAGGCAGAGGCGGTATACAGCGGCACGATGACGCTTTCTTACGACGCCTTCACGCTGGAAGCGCCTTCCAAAGATCAGCTCGTGCCTTCCGTCGGCGCGAGCGAAGTGGACCTTGAAGCGGGGACGGTGTTCATTCCCATTGAATGGAACAGCGCGAAGCCCGACGATTTTGTTTTCGTGACCGCTTACCTAGAAGGCGAGATCGTTGTGCATGAGCAAGATGAATGGGACGACTATGAATGGTCCGACTGGGTTGTGTTTGAGGATATCGATCTGATGCAGTTCGTCGAGACGCACAAGACGGAAGAAGGGGTGCTTGTCGATTTTTCGGGGCTTGTCATTACGGTTAAAAAACAGAAGTGTTGTGCCGCCCGCCGCGCGGAAGCGCGGCGGGCGGTTTTTTAATGCCAATCGCTTGACATTCCGATTGACTTTTTGAGCCGTATCTGTTAAAATAGCTGAAAAATGGCAGGCATGAAGATCGCATGGTACGGCACGGCGACGTTGATGCTCGCGTGCGGCGAAACACGCATCCTCATCGACCCGTACCTCAGACAATATCAAAGGGACGGCGCGCCGCTGCCCCTTCGGGAGCTCTCCGCTGCGGACGCCGTCTTCATCACGCATCCGCACCTCGACCACTTTGCGGATATCGGCGCGTTTTTGGAGGCGGGTATCGGCAATGTGTACGTCTCCGGAAACGGCATCCGTCACGCGGCGGCGCAGGGCATTCGTGCCGAGGCGATGCAGCCCCTTGCGGCGGGAGACGTGTTCCGCGTGGGGGAGATGACCGTGCGCGCCCATCAGAGCAGGCATTGCAGGTTCGATCTTTGGACGGTGCTCTCCGTCCTCTTTTCTCCCCGCACCTATCTTCGCGCGAAGGACGCCGTTGCTCTGCTCAGGCAGACCAAGAAGTGGAAGATCAAGGACGACATCTTCGCCCTCGAAATTTCGGGCGGCGGGAAGCGCGTTATCGTGCTGGGCTCGGCGGGCATGGACAAGAACACGGAGTACCCGACGGGCGCCGATCTTCTCGTCTTTCCCTATCAGGGGCGGGCGGGGATGCATCGCTACATGAGGCGCTTTTTGCGGCGCTTCCGCCCCGAGGCGGTGATGGCGGATCACTTCGACGACGCCTTCCCGCCCCTCACCCACGAGATGAAGATGGGGAAATTTGTGCCTGCGGTGAAGGCGTTCGACCCTGCCATGCGGGCGTGGGTGCCGAAATTGAGCGAGTGGTACGAAGTCTGAACCGCCGTTCGGGCGGAAAATAATAAGAGCCGCGCGGGCGGCTGGCGAAAAATTAGAGCCGCGGGAGCGGTCAGGATCAAGAGCCGCGCGGGCGGCACGGGAGGATAAAATGTCTCAACGGGCAGAACAGGCAAAGAGTAACTTTTTGAACGGCATGAACTGCGCGCAGTCAGTGGCGGCGGCGTTTGCGGACGTTTTGCCCATCGCAAAGGAACAGCTTCTTGCGGCGTCGCGGCCGTTGGGCGGCGGCATCGGGCGGCTGAGGGAGATGTGTGGCACCGTCGCGGCGGCGGCGATGTGTCTGGGGATGCTCTTCCCCGACGTTTCCAAGAACGATATTTACGCTCTCGTGCAGGAGCACGCCTATAAGTTCCGCGAGAAAAATAAGACCTTCCGCTGCGGCGAGCTTTTGAACAACGCGGGGCTGCCCGCCGAGACGGAGCCCGTCGCCGAGCCGCGTACGCCCGAATACTACGAAAAGCGCCCCTGCCCGCATTTGGTGTATGACGCCGCCGCGATTTTAGAGGAGATGCTTATCGAACGGGGCGTGTTGAAGGCGTGAGGCGAGGGAAAGAGAAAGCAACGGGCGCGGCGCCGCTTTTGCAAGCGGCGCCGCGCCCTCGAGTTTTTTGAGGTGCTGTTTTTCATGGGGGAAGCGCGCGGTTTTCATGGGGCGGAGCGGTCGGCCTGGCTCGTTCGGTACTCTGTGGCAGTCTGCCCGTAAAACTTGCGGAAGGTGCGGCAGAAATAGCCCGCGTCCGAAAAACCGCTCTCATAGGCGATCGCCGCGACCGTTTTGTTGGTGCTTGCAAGCAGGTCGGCGGCGCGTTTCAACCGATATTGAATGAGATAGGCAACGGGCGACAGATGGATGCCCCGACGGAAAAGCTGCAGGGCGCTGCTCTCGCTGATATGGACGGACTGAGCGATCTCCTGCAAGGCGATCTGCCTGTGATAATTTGCGTGGATGAATTGCATCATCACCTGCAGCTGCGCCCTTCTGCCCTTGTCGCCCGATCTCTGCCCGCTCGGCAGCGGGATATGCAGATATACCTGCTGCCATAGTTCGAGGAGGGCTGCGACGGTCTTCATTTCGTTATCTTGCGTTTCCTGCAAGCGGAAAATGCGGAGAAGATGCTGCAATATTTCGCGCTGCCCATCTGCGGAAGGGCGGAAGAGGAGATAGGGAGCGGCGCTCCCGAGGACGGGCGCGATATAGTTTTGATAAACTCTGCCGCTCTTTGCGCCGAGGAGTTCGGGGGAAAAGACGATGTTGGGCATAGAGACGCTTCTTGCTGCTTCATAGCGGTGCAGGACGCCGCTGTTGACAAACAGCCCGCAGCCCTCGGGCAGGATAAACTGCTCTGTGCCGACAAAGCAGGAAATCTCCCCTCTTTCGGCATAAATGAACTCGAATTCGGGGTGCCAATGCCAGTCGATGCAGTGAAAATCAAATGCCCACACGTCTTCCTTGTAAAAGCGGAAGGGGAACTCCGCTTCGCCGTGGCGGGTCTGCTCTAAAAAGCGCTCGTCTTTTTGCGTCTTGCAGGAAATGTTCATCGCAGTGCTCCTTTTGCGATATCATACCATAAACAGGCGGGATATTGCAATGAAATCAAAGCCGATCTGTGATATCATCATATCATATCTCAACGGAGGAGAATGAAATGCAATTTACATGGATGAACGAAAGCAGACTTTCGGAAAGTGAGAACCGTCTCGAACTGTATGCCCCCGCGCATACCGACTTCTTTTACAGCAGCGAAAGCGCGGGAGAGGAGGGCATCACGCCCGAGTCGCTCTGCAATGCGCCCTATTACTATACCGAACTCAAAGGCGATTTCGTCTTCAAAGTAAAAGTTTCGCACGATTTTGTTTCCACGTACGACGCGGCGGTCGTCATGATCATGAAAGATATGACCTGCTGGGCGAAATCCTGCTTTGAAAAGACGGACTTCGGAACGCACGCGGTCGTGAGCGTCGTCACGAACGGCGAATCGGACGATGCCAACGGCTGCAATATCGAAGGCAACACCGTGTGGCTGCAAGCGGTGCGCATGGGGAATGCGTTTGCGTTCCATTACTCTTTGGACGGCGAACGGTATTTTATGACGCGCTATTTCCACCTTCCCGTGGGGGATACCGTCAAGGTCGGGCTGGTCGCTCAGTCGCCGCAGGGCGAGGGCGGGGTGCGCGTCTTTGAAAACCTCACCATCGAACAAAAGACGGTCAAAAATATCCGTGCGGGGAAATGAATATGACGGAATGGGAAAAGATGCTCGCGGGGCTGCCGCAGAACGACCGCGCGCCCGAATTGGAAGCAAGAAGGCTGGTCGCGAAGCGGCTGTTCCGCGCATATAACAAGACGACGGAAGAGGACATGAAAGTCCGCGAAGAGATCATGCGGCAGCTCTTTCGCAGCGTCGGGAAGAACGTGTTCATCGAACCCGACTTCGTCTGCGAGATGGGAAACAACATCACGATCGGCGACAACGTGTTCATGAACTTCGGCTGTATCATCTTCGATATGGGCGAAGTCACGATCGGCAATAGCGTCATGTTCGGCCCGCGCGTGGGGATCTATACCACCAACCACGCCTTCGACCCCGAAGAGCACATAAAAAACATCGTCGTATCCAAGCCCGTGACGATCGGAGATCGCGTGTGGGTGGCGGCGGACGTCAAGATCGTGCAGGGCGTGACCATCGGCGAAGGCAGCGTCATCGGCGCGGGCAGCGTGGTGACGCACGATATTCCCGCAGGCGTCATCGCGGCGGGGAACCCGTGCAGGGTGCTCCGCAAGATCACCCAAGAGGACAAATGGCTGAGTGGCGAGAGCCCGCTTTTGTGAGGGGGCTCTCTTTCGGATGTAAAATCGGAATTTGAGGAGTTATATAAACATGGGATATGATTTTCGATTGGCAAAAAATAATGAAATTGATACTATTTTTTCTCTATATAAAAAAAGAATTCAATGGATGGATAAATCTGGTATTCAGCAGTGGAATATGACAAATTATTTAGAAGTATATCCGATCAGCTATTATGCAGACCGCCAAAGGTTGGGAGAACTCTATGTCCTAAGTAAAGAGGATGTTGTTATTGGCGCCGTGGTTCTGTTACAAAGCGATGAATGCTGGCCCCAAATGGCAGATTCGCCAGCGTACTATGTGCACAATCTTGTTACTGAGTTATCAGTAATAGGTGCAGGTAAGATTATTCTTTCAGAAGTGGAAAAAATGGCAATCAGTAAAGGAATACAATTCTTGCGTCTTGATTGTGCAGTAGATAATAAATTTTTGAATGAATATTACGAATCAATGGGGTATAAAATGGTTGGTTGCTGTAAGGAAGGAGCTTATATCGGCAATAAGCGAGAAAAAGAATTACACTGATAAATTGATATTTTGTAAGCAGAGCGGCACGGAAAAACTCCGTGCCGTTTTTTTTGCCGAATCTATTTACAATCGTGGCATTTCATGATAAAATCAAGATAAGTCATAAAAAGGCATGACAGCGCGGGCGAATTGCAGGCGCGCTCGGCGAGGGCGGCTCGGAAGAAGAGCGCGGGTGCGCACGGCAGGGAGCGGTGCGGCGTAAAAACATGGGCTCGGCACATATCGCGCGGAAGCATCATCGGCGCGGCGGAAGAAGGCGGGAAGATACGCATGAAAGTTTTACTCATCTACTACACGGGAACATACAACACGCGTTACCTCACCGATAAGGTCGAGGCGGAATTCGTGCGCCGCGGGCATGAGGTCGACCGCGTGGAGATCAATTGCGATACGCCCGTCAAGGACGTCTCCTCTTACGATCTTTTGGGGTTCGGCTATCCCATCTACGGGTTCAATTCGCCGCTGCCCTTCAACCGCTACACGAAAAAACTCAACGTGCGGGCGGGTCAGGCGTTCTTCATCTACAAGAACAGCGGCGAGACGCTGGCAATGAACAACGCCTCTTCTCGCATTCTGCTGCGGCGCATGCAAAGAAAGGGGGCGGTGCTCAAGGGGGAGTATCACTTCGTGATGCCCTACAACATCCATTTCCCCTTCGAGAAGGACTTCGTGCGCGAAATTCTGGACTACGACAACAAGCTCCTGCGGATCATGATGTATCGGTTGGAGCACGGCATCGTGCAAAGGATCGAGAGCAATCTTTTGTACGACGCAGCCGCGGCGGCGGTGGGCATCCAGAAGGCGGGCGGGGCGATCAACTCCTTTTTGTACCGCGTGGATGAGGAGAAGTGCGTAAAATGCGGGCTGTGCGTGAAGAACTGCCCCGAAAAGAACATCCGCTTCGAAGAGGGCAAAGTGAAGTTCGGCCACAGGTGCGATATGTGCATGCGCTGTTCCTTCTACTGCCCGCAGGACGCCGTGCGCATCGGCTTTTTGGAGGGCTGGCGCGTCAACGGCGACTACGGTCTTCGTGCGCTCGACGAGGCGGGGCCGCCCGAAAAACCCTATATCACCGAAGAGAGCCGCGGGTTTTACAAGTGCTATATCAAGTACTTTGCGAAGATCGACGAAGAGTACGAGAAGCTGTTCGGCTTTGGATGCGGGGAGATGTGCGGCTATGAGGACGCCCCCGAAGAGGAGCGCGCAGCTTGGTGATTGGAAATTGAAAAAGAAACGCCCCCTTGCCTCCCTCTCTGAGGGAGGTGCCCCGAAGGGGCGGAAGGAGTTGGCGCGCCGCGGCTTTGAGCCGCGGCGCGCCCGCGTTTATCATGATTTTTCAGGAAATGTGCAGAGGGGGCTTGCGTTTTTCTAAGATTTATGGTATAGTGAAGGCGGCGTAAAACTGAATCGAACCAGTTATAAGGTACGAAGCGGCATTTCGTATCTCTATTTCCTTATGACTGGAAAGTTTTACGCCAATGAACGGAGATACCTTAAATGCAGGGCGTGTCTCCGTTCGGAGATGCGCTTTTTTACGCTCCGCAAAAAACGTTTGGAGGGAACTTATGAAAAAGCTTGGCATTTTGCTGCTTGCGGCTGCATTTGCGATCTTTGGACTGATGACGTTTGCCGCCTGCAACGAAGAAACGCTCGGCCCCGGCGACGATCCCATCGTCACCCCCGGTCCCGATGACCCTGACGACCCGGGGAAGCCCGAGGAGCCCGACGAGCCCGAAGCGACGGAGGGCTTGGTGTTTGAATTGATCACCGCGGAAAACGTAGATGATTATGATATGGAGATTTCGGGCGTTTTGGGTGATAGCTTCGAAGATTGTTATATGTGTACCGGGTTGACGGTCGCCGAAGAGAACGTCGTTATCCCTTCAACATATAATGGGCTTCGTGTTCGTGCTGTAGAATGGTATGATCTGGAGCCCGAAATTTGCAATCGTATCGTCAGTCTCTATATCCCGGATACGGTTCAGTTCGTAGAAGTGACGCATGGTCTTAGTTTTGATTCAGGCTTTGAGAACCTGATAGAGATTCGCTTGCCGCGTAATCCGAATGTGATGATTTATGGCGGCGCTTTTCTTTCGAGCTGCGCATTTTATAACGATTCGAACAATTGGGATAACGGCGCGCTGTATATGGACGATTGGCTGCTTGCGACCAACGACGATCTTCCCGAGGAATATACCGTAAAACAGGGAACAGTCGGAATCGCATCCGGTGCCTTTTCGAGATCTAGCGTTAAAAAAGTGACCGTCCCCGACGGCGTCCAGTCCCTGGTCGGCTCTTTTAAAAATTGCATTTCTTTGGAAGAAGTCGTGCTGCCCGATTCACTCTCTTCCATCGGCTATTGGGCGTTCGCGATTTGCGAAAGTTTGGAGAGAATTGCGATCCCCGACAGTGTTATTTCTATTGGCGACTATGCATTCTATTATTGCGACAGTCTGACGAGCATCACGATACCCAACAGCGTGACTTCCATCGGTGATGATGCGTTCTCTAACTGCGGTAGTCTGACGAGCGTCACGATCGGTGATGGTGTCACGTCCATCGGTGATTATATGTTCTATGATTGCGATAGTATGACGAGCGTCACGATCGGTGATGGTGTCACATCCATCGGCGAGTGGGCGTTCTCGGGTTGCAGCAGTCTGACGAGCATTACGATCCCCGACAGCGTTATCTCCATTGGCGGGTGTGCGTTCTCGGGTTGCGATAGTCTGACGAGCATTTCGATCCCCGATAATGTGACTTCCATCGGCGAGGTCGCGTTTAGTTATTGCATTAGTTTGGAGAGCATCACGATCCCCGACAGCGTTATCTCCATTGGCGGGGGTGCGTTCTCGGGTTGCGATAGTCTGACGAGCATCACCGTTGACGCGGGCAATACCGTCTATCACAGCGATGGAAATTGTTTGATCGAGACGCAAAGTAAAACTTTGGTCGCAGGATGCGGGACAAGTGTGATCCCTGCCGATGGCAGCGTGACTTCCATTGGCGATAGAGCGTTCTATCAGTGTGGCAGTCTGACGAGCATCACGATCCCCGACAGTGTTACTTCAATCGGTAATTATTCATTTTCCCGTTGCCCCATTCAATATGTTTCGATCCCGGCGTTGGCGATCAATTATATTCCCCAGGGCAATTTGCAAACCGTCGTCATCACAAGCGGTACGACTATCGGCAATTATGCGTTCTATGAGTGTGATAGCCTGACGAGCATTACGATCCCCGACAGCGTCACTTCCATCGGTAGTGGGGCGTTCAATGGTTGTAGAGGCTTGACGAGCATTACGATTCCAAACAGTGTGACTACCATCGGCGATTCTGCGTTCTCTAATTGTGGTGGTCTGACGAGCATTACGATTCCAAACAGTGTGACTACCATCGGCGATAGTGCGTTCTATTGGTGCGACAGTTTGACGAGCATTACGATCCCCGACAGCGTCACTTCCATCGGCGATAGTGCGTTCAGGAGTTGCGACGGTCTGACAAGTGTTACGATCGGCGACGGTGTCACTTCCATCGGCGGCTATGCATTTTCTTGGAGTGACAGTTTGAAGAGTGTTACGATCGGCGAGGGCGTGAATTCAATCGGCGAGAGAGCGTTCGCAGGGTGTGAAAGTCTTGAAACTATTTATTATCGAGGCAGTGAGGAGAAATGGAATGAGATCGAGATCGGTTCTTATAATGGAGATTTTCTAAATGCCAAGATCGTTTTTAATTATAAGGGCGAGTGAGATATGAGAGGCGGGCGTTTGCTAAGTTGCAAACGCCCGCTAGTACTCCTTCCGTCCTGTCGTCTCGGCAAGCCTCGAACGACAGTCCACCTCCCCGAAGAGGAGGCTAAATTAAGGCGACTCCATTAAGGCGACTCCTTCCGCCGCGCGCCCGCGAGAGCGGGCGCGCGGCACCTCCCTCAGGGAGGGAGGCGAGAGATCAGCCGATGGAGATCTTAGTGCAGGGGACTTCGCCCGAGAGGACGGAGCGGATGGTGTAGCGGGCGCTGGCGATAAAAACGGTAGTGCCCTGCGCCGCCGCCTCCTTCACATATTCGAGCTTTGCCTTGGCGCCGTTCGCGCCCGCGCGCGAAGCGCCCGCGCAGTAGCGCTTGCACGCCTCGATGTTGGCAACAAGCTCGTAGGCGTCCTTGCCCCCGATCGTACGGATGAGGGTGGAAGGGTCCTCGGGGTCGGCGTAAATTCCCTCCGTGCTCGTGAAGATGAGAAGGTTCTTCGCCTTCACGAGGCAGGCGATGCGGGAAGCCGTCTCGTCGTTGTCGACGCCTTCAAAGACGTGCCCGCCGTTTTCGCGCAGCGCCGCGATCTCCATGCGCCTGTTCTCCTCGTTGGAGACGGGATCGTTGTAGTTGACGATGGGGACGGCGTTCTGCTCGCGGCAGCGAAGGAGCAGCGATTTCAAGTGCTCGCTCTTTTTCTCGTCGTTGAAATGCCCGTGCTCGACGAGCACCTGCCGCACCGAATAGCCGGGGTCGATGAACTGGCGGTAGGTCTGCATGAGGATCGCTTGCCCCTGCGCGGCATAGTCCGTTTTGGCGTTTTCGCCCGTGAGTTCTTTGCCGCCGCGGGAAAGATGGTCGAGACGGCCGATCTCCGTCGCGCCGCTCGACACCCAGATGTAGCCCGGGCGCAGCTCGCGTGAAAGGCGCGCCACGCGCGTATAGTCGATGATGCCGTCCTCTCTGTCGATGAGCGCCATCGAACCGATCTTGCCGACGAGCTCCGTATCGAAAGTCATACTGTCTCCTTTTTTGCGCGCCGCTTTGGAAGCGCGCCGCGCGCCCCATGCGGGCGCTTGCGTTCCGCGCCCCGTGCGGGCGTCCTCCGCACCGAAACGAGCGGCGCGTTCTTCTTTCTCTTATCTTAACATGAACGCCATAAAATTGCAAATACTTTTCCCATGCGAAAGTTTTTCCTTGTATTGACCCTTGCGGGCTGCCTTGTTTTTTCGGGCTGCGATGTCCGCGAAATGTCCTCCCTCAAAGAGATCTCCCTGCCCTATGCGGGGGAGTATTTCTGTGAAAGCCTCATCCTGGGCGGAAAAGACGTGCTGCCCTACTTTGAACGGGCGGTCCTGACGCTGGAGCGCGACGGGAGCTTTTCCCTTGCCTACAAAAGAGCGGGCGGCGGCGAGGGCGGCGTTTCGGGCGCATACCGCATCGACGAGGAGGCGGGGCGCATCTATTTGCGGGTGCGCGGCGCGGAAGGGGAGAGCGAGCGCGGCTTCCCTTATGAAAACGGGCGCATTTTGCTGGAGATGACCGTCTTGGGCAGGCTCCTTTGCGCCGAATTTGCGCCCGCACCTTAAATTCGCGGCAAAATCATAGAACATACGTTTGTATTTTTGCTCCGGGTGTGCTATAATGGGGGCATGGAAGCGTTGGGACCCATTCGCCTCACCCGCGATCAGGAGGAGGCTGCCGCCCTCATCGAGGAGTGGTTTTTACACCTTTCCAACCAAATATTCGTTCTCTGCGGCTATGCGGGCACGGGAAAGACGTACCTTGTCGATCACGTCGTGCGCGCGCTGGGACTCAAAGCGGGGGAGAGCGCCGTGTTCGTCACGCCGACGGGCAAGGCGGCCTCCGTTTTGCTGCGCGCGGGCACGCCCGCAGGCACGCTGCACAGCCTCATCTATACGCTCGAAGAGGAAGTGGAAGTCAACGAGGACGGCGAAGTCGTCTCCGAACGCTTTCTGCGCTTCGTGCGGCGGGAGAAGATCCCGCAGGAGATCAGGCTCATCGTCGTGGACGAGACGTCGATGGTCTCCGACGAGATGCTCAAAGACCTTCTTTCGTACGGCGTCAAGTGCCTCTTCTGCGGCGATCCCGCGCAGCTGCCGCCCGTCGGGGGGAGCAATACGCTGCTTTCCATGCCCTGCTGCACGCTGACGCAGATCGTGCGGCAGGAGGAGAACGATCCCATCGTGCGGCTCGCGGCGATGGCGCGGGCGGGGCAGCACATCCCCATCGGGGAGTACGGCGAGCACGCCGTCGTCATTCCGGCGCGCGATTTCGGGGAGAAGGAGCGGGCGCGGCTCTTTCCGAAAGCCGATCAGATCATCGCGGGCACCAACCGCACGCGGGCACGCATCAATGCGGATACGAGGCGGTACTTGGGCATCTCGCCCGATGCAAAGCTCCCCATCGACGGCGAAAAGCTCATCTGCACGCTGAACAATTGGAGCAAGGCGCTCGATAAGGACAAGACCTTTCACCTCGTCAACGGCATCATCGGCAAGTGCTACAACGTGCGCGAGCAGCAGGACGGGCTGTTGCAGCTCGACTTTCAGGCGGACTTTTTGCCAGACGTGTGCCGCGATCTTCCCACCGACGCGGGCATCTTCACCGAGGGGCAGTACTTCCACGGCTACGGCGACAAGGCGTGCCTGCTCGAGAGCGGCGTGCTCGTGCACGAGCGCAACGCGGCGATGCTGCGGCGCTTCAAGGTGCGGCGGGAGGATACCATCGACCGCTTTGAATTCGCCTATGCCGTCACCTGCCACAAGGCGCAGGGGTCGGAGTACGACTTTGTCATCGTCTTCGACGAGTCGCGCTTCTTCGAGGACAGTTCGCGCTGGCTGTATACCGCCATCACGCGGGCAAAGAAGAAGCTCATCATCGTGAGATAGGCGGTTTGGAAGTCGGCGCGCCCGCGCCGCACAAGAGGGGCGGCGCGGGCGCGCGGCGGGAATGGCCGCCGAAGGGCTGCCCGGCGGGCGACGGACGGTTGACGACCGACAAGAAAGGAGAGCAAAATGAAATTTCCGTACAAGAGAGTGCTGGTTCTCGGGAACGGGGGCGCGGGGAAGTCGACCTTTGCGCGGGCGATGGGGGAACGGTTTTCTCTGCCCGTCGTCCATCTCGATCGGATCTGGTGGCTGCCCGGATGGGTGAACCGCAGCCGCGAGGAGTTCGACGAGCTCCTCGGGCGCGAACTGGATGCGCCCGCGTGGGTGATGGACGGCAACTACGAGCGCACCCTTTCATGGCGTTTGTGTTATGCCGAGGCGGCGGTGTTTTTGGATCTTCCCGCCGAGGAGTGCCTCAAAAGCGTGCGGGCGCGGGCAGAGGAGTACCGCGGCAGGACGCGCCCCGATATGACGGAGGGCTGCGAGGAGCGGCTCGACGAAGAATTCGAGATGTGGATCGAGACGTACGCGGACGAGACGCGCGGCAAGGTGCTCCGCGCCGTGCAGGCGTCGGGAGTGCCGCTCTTTGTCTTCCCTTCGCGCGGGGAGGCTTGGGCATGGCTGGAAGGCTTTGATCGGCAATGAAATTTGAAGGAAAGTAAAATAGGAAGCGGCGGCGCGCCCGAGAGGGCGCGCCGCCGCGTATTTTTCGCGTATCTTATTGTTTGTCCTGTGGGAGTGCGGGCGTGGCGGGCTCTGCCTCTGTCTCTGTCGCCTCCGCTGCGGGCAGGGGCGCGGGGGCGCTTTTCAGCATCCTGCGCAGGGTGAAGATCATCGTGAGGAAGCTTGCAAGCCCTCCGATGAGGTTGGAGATCGGCTCGGCGATGAACACGCCGTTGACGCCGAGCGTGCCGATGCGGGGCAGCAGAAGGGTGAGCGGCACGACGATGATGATCTTGCGGAAGAGCGAGAAGAACACCGCCTGTTTCGCCTTGCCGAGCCCGACGAAGGTGCTCTGCCCCGTGAATTGGAACGCCATGAAGAAGAAGCCGAAGAAATACAGGTGCATGGCGGGCACGCCGAGATCGAGGAGCTCTTGATCTTCCACGAAGATAGAAAGGAGCGGGCGCGGGAACAGGAAGAGGATGAGCCACACGAGCGCCATGTAGACGATGCCGATGACCGCCGTGAACGCCATCGCGTTCCAGATGCGCCGATATTGCCCCGCGCCCAAATTGTAGCCGATGACGGGCTGCGAGGCGTTCGTCATCCCCTGGATGGGCAAAGAGACGACGTCGCGCAGGGAGTTGAGCGCCGTCATGATGCCGATATACATATCGCCGAGCATGATGCCGCCCACGCTCTTCAGGGTCGCGTTGCAGGCGATCTGCACGGCTCCGTTGGAGGCGTTCATCACAAAGCCCGTCGTGCCGAGCGCCACGATGCTCTTCAAAATACGCGCTTCGGGCTTGAAATATTGTTTTTTAAGGCGGAGCGTCGTCTTCTTCCCGCAGAGGAAGAGCAGCACCCACGCCGCCGAGACTGCCTGAGAAAGGACGGTCGCGATGGCGGCGCCCTTGACGCCGAGGCCGAAGGTGAAGATGAAGAGGGGGTCGAGCGCGATGTTGACGACCGCCCCCGCCGCGACCGTGATCATGCCGTACTTGGTGTAGCCCTGCACGTTGATGAAGCCGTTCATGCCCGTTGCGAGCATCACGAGCGGCGTGCCGATGAGATAGATGTTGAGGTATTCCGCGGCGTAGGGGTACGTTGCGTCGCTCGCGCCGAAGAGATAGAGGATGGGCTTCATGAGGGGATAGCACAGCGCCATCACGAGGAGGGAGCAGCCAAGCAGCGCCGTGAAGGTGTTGCCCATGATCTTTTCGGCGTGCGCCGTCTCGTGGCGGCCCCGATCGATGGAGCAGAGGGGCGCGCCGCCCGTGCCGAAGAGGTTGGTGAAGGCGAGCACGAGCGTCACGATGGGGAAGGTGAGCCCCAGCCCCGTGAAGGCGTTTGCGGAATCTTCGGGAAGATGCCCGATGTAGATGCGGTCGACAAGGTTGTAGAGCATCTGCACGAGCATGGCAACGGTCATCGGCACGGCGAGCCGCACGATGTGTTTTCTGACGCTTCCCTTTGAGAAGTCGTTTTTGATATCGTCGGATGTGTTCATGGTCTGGATTCGGGTGGGGAAGGGATCATCCCGCAAAACTTATTGACGCGATTTTTGTGGGAGCCCTATTACTCCATCCGTCATAGTGTCGGGTTTTACAACCCCTCCGGCTTGTCTTCGGCAAGCCACCTCCCCTTGCACAGGGGAGGCTATATTGAGGAGGACTTGGCAAGCCACCGTCTCGGCGGCGCAAGGGAAACGCCGCCTCGG
>DXAJ01000017.1 GCA_019117085.1 Candidatus Gallimonas gallistercoris | reverse complement strand
CGCCGATCATGCCGAACGTCGTGTGCGCTTCCGCAAAGCCGTAGTCGATATCCGCGCGCAGCGTCTGAAGGGGAATGCTGCCCTCATGATAGTGCTCGCAGCCTGCGATCTCGCGCCCGTCGAGACGGCCGCTGACCTGCATCTTGACGCCCTTCACGCCCGAACGCATCGTCCTGCCGATCGCCTGCTTCATCGCACGGCGGAAGGAAACGCGCTTTTCGAGCTGTGCCGCGACGCTCTCTGCAACGAGCTGAGCGTCTGCGTCCACTTTACGCACTTCGGTGACGTTGATGATGACCTGCTTGCCCTTGGTGAGCTTTACAAGGTCCTTCTTGATGACTTCGATCTCGGAACCCGCCTTGCCGATGAGCACGCCGGGGCGGCCCGTGTAGACGGTGACGACGATCTTGCCCGCAGCCCTCTCGATGAGGATCTTAGAGATCGCTGCCGCGTAGTACTTCTTCTTGATGAAGGTACGGATGGAATGGTCCTCCTTCAAATAGACGGAGAACTCCTTCTTGTCGGCGTACCACTGGGTATCCCAGGGCTTGATGACGCCCACTCTCAGGCCGTGAGGATTGACTTTCTGTCCCATGTTAGATTCCCTCCGTATGCTTCACATCGAGGATGACCGTGATGTGGCTCGTTCTCTTCAAAATCGCGTGGCCTCTGCCCTTGGAAACGGGCTGCATGCGCTTCAACATCGTGCCGCCGTTCGCAAAGCACTCCGCAACGTACAGGTCGTTCCTGTCCATCCCGCGGTTGTGCTCCGCATTGGCGACCGCGCTCATGAGCACCTTCTTGGTGGGAGCAGCGCCGCCGTTGGGGCAGTTGTCGAGGATGGCGCCTGCCTCCTGCACGGACTTGCCGCGGATGAGGTCGAGCACCGTTCTCACCTTGTAGGTGGAGATCCTGATATATTTTGCGACCGCGTAAGGGCGTTTTTCCCTTCTTTCTTCCACTCTTGCGGCCTTCTTCTTCATATTGCCAGCCATTGCTTTCCTCCTCACTTCTTAGGCGACGTGGTCTTCGCCGTATGACCGCGGAACGTTCTAGTGGGAGCGAACTCGCCGAGCTTGCAGCCCACCATGTCCTCCGTGATATATACGGGAACGTGCTTCCTGCCGTCGTAGACGGCGATCGTGTGACCGACCATCTGAGGGAAGATCGTCGATGCTCTTGACCAGGTCTTGAGCACTTTCTTTTCGTTTGCTTCGTTCATGGCCTCGATGCGGCTCAACAGCTTCGCTTCGACGTAAGGCCCTTTCTTGACACTTCTCGACATTTGACCTGTCCTCCTCAGTTGATCCTCTTAAGGATGAATTTGCTCGTCGGGTTCTTCTTCTTTCTCGTCTTGTAACCGAGAGCGGGCTTGCCCCAAGGCGTTTCGGGACCTGCATGACCGACGGGAGACTTGCCTTCGCCGCCGCCGTGAGGGTGGTCGTTGGGGTTCATGACCGAACCGCGGACGGTGGGACGGGTGCCGAGGTGGCGCGTCTTGCCCGCCTTGCCGATGCGGATGATCTCATGCTCGACGTTGCCGACCTGACCGATGGTCGCGCGGCACTCTGCGGGGATGAGGCGCATCTCGCCCGAAGGCATCTTGATGGTCGCATAGCCGTTTTCGCATGCCATGATCTGTGCGGAGATGCCCGCAGCACGCGCGACCTGTGCGCCGCGGCCGGGCTTCATCTCGATGTTGTGCACCATGGTACCGACGGGGATGTCCTTCAAAGCGAGCGCGTTGCCCACCTTGATATCGGAACCTGCACCGCTCGTCACCTTGTCGCCGACGTTGAGGCCGACGGGGGCGAGGATGTAGCGCTTTTCGCCGTCTGCATAGACGAGGAGGGCGATGTTCGCGCTGCGGTTGGGATCGTACTGGATGCTCTTGACCGTTGCGTGGATGCCGTCCTTATTGCGCTTGAAATCGATGACGCGGTACTTGCGCTTGTTGCCGCCGCCGATGTGGCGGACCGTGATCCTGCCGGCGTTGTTTCTGCCGCCGGACTTGCGCTGATCCTCGAGGAGGGAGCGCTCCGCCTTGTCGCCCGAGAGCTGTTCCTTGTAGTTGGGAACGGTCATGAAACGGCGCGCCGCGGAGGTGGGTTTATATCTCTTGACTGCCATAATACCTGTATCCTCCTAAGTTAGGTCAACGAGTTGAAATACTCGATGGGTTTGGAAGCTTCTTCAAGCTGAACGATCGCCTTCTTCGTCTTGGGGGTGTAACCCTCGTTGCGGCCCATCCTCTTGAGCTTGCCGGGACGGGTGACGGTGTTCACGCTCTTGACGTCGACGCCGAACATCTCTTCGACGGCGATCTTGATCTGCGTCTTGTTGGCGGACTTTGCGACGATGAACGTATACTTCTTATCCGCGATGCCGTCGTAACCCTTCTCGGTCAGGACGGGCTTTAAGATGATATCTTCGGGTGTCATACCGCGTAAGCCTCCTCGAGTTTTTTCACCGTGCCCTTGGTGAGCACCACGACCGCGTTCGAAACGATCTCGTAGGTGTTGATCTCTTCGACGGAGATCGTGGAGAATTTCTGGATGTTGCGCGCGGCAAGGATGACGTCCTTGTCGTTCTCGTCGAGCACGACGACGGTGCGCTTGTCAAGACCCAGAGCCTGACGGAACGCCTCCATCTCCTTCGTCTTGGGAGCGGAGACCTTGACCTCGTCCACGACGACGAGCTCGCCGTCCGCGACCTTCTTGGAGAGAGCGGAAAGGAGAGCGCCGCGCTTTGCGGTCTTGTTCATCTTCTTGGAGAAGTCGCGGGACTTGGGTGCGAACACGACGCCGCCCTTCGTCCACTGGGGTGCGCGGATGGAACCCTGGCGCGCACGGCCCGTGCCCTTCTGTCTCCAAGGCTTTGCACCGCCGCCGCGCACTTCCGTGCGGGTGAGGGTGGACTTGGTGCCCTGACGGCCGTTTGCAAGATAGGTGACGACGGCCTGATGGATGAGGGGCTCGTTGTATTCCACGCCGAAGACGCTGTCGTTGAGTTCGAGCTCGCCGACCTCGGCGCCCTTCATATTGTAAACTTTCACGTTTGCCATGTCTTTTCTCCTTACTTCACCTTGACGCTGTCCGCAAGGGTGACGATGCTGCCCTTGGGGCCGGGGATGGCACCCTTGATGAGGATGGCGTTTCGTGCGGCGTCCACTCTCACCACTTCGAGGTTCTGGATCGTGACCGTCTCGACACCCCACTGACCTGCGAGGTTCTTGTGCTTGAACACGCGGGAGGGATCGCTGATGGAACCCATGGAACCGGGCTCGCGGTGGACAGGGCCGACGCCGTGCGTTTCCTTCAAACGGTGCTGGTTCCATCTCTTGATGACGCCCGTGTAGCCGTGGCCCTTGGAGGTGCCGTGGGCATCTACCTTATCGCCTGCCGCGAAGACGTCTGCTTTGAGCTCGTCGCCCACCTTGAAGCCTTCGACGGAAGCAAGGCGCACTTCTTTGAGTACCTTGCAGGGGGTAACGCCCGCCTTCTTGAACTGCCCGAGGTCGGGCTTGTTGAAGACGTGCTGGCTCTTCTTTTCGTCCTCGACCTTATCGAAGCCGAGCTTGAGGGCGCAGTAGCCGTCCGTTTCGACCGTCTTGACCTGAACGACGGGGCAGGGACCCGCTTCCACGACGGTGACGGGGATCACCTTGCCGTCTTCCGCGAAGATCTGCGTC
Source organism: Candidatus Gallimonas gallistercoris (assembly GCA_019117085.1). Classification (GTDB taxonomy): domain Bacteria; phylum Bacillota; class Clostridia; order Christensenellales; family Borkfalkiaceae; genus Gallimonas; species Gallimonas gallistercoris. The sequence goes on along the minus strand of DXAJ01000017.1, from coordinate 3,548 downwards.
ATGCCGACCTTGCGACCGATGATTGCTTTATTCATGGATAAAGTTCACTCCTTTTATTTTTCTCAATACCGCTTTTGCAGTATCACTTTGTCAAAGTTTTACCTTGATGTCGACGCCGGCGGGGATGTGGATGGAATCCAACAGCTTGGCGTTGGGGGAATAGATGTCGATGATGCGCTTGTAGGTGCGCAGCTCGAACTGCTCGCGCGAATCCTTATACTTATGCGGGCAGCGGAGGATGGTGACCACCTCGCGCTCGGTGGGGAGCGGGATGGGACCGGAGATCTTTGCTCCGCCCTTCTGCATCGTCTCTACGATGCGCTGCGCCGCCTGATCGACGAGTTCGTGATCGTATGCCGACAGCTTGATCCTGATCTTCTGACTTGCCATTTGCTTACTCCTTTTTATACTAACTATGGATTTTTGTGTCAACGTATCCGTGCGTATCGAGGTATCTCCATCAAAAAAACACTTGGTTGGAGTGCTTTGATGCAAAAGCCTCGGTTAGTCGCAGGAGTCGTGCTCCTACATTTGTCAACGGAAATTATCTGCCGAGTGGCTTTCCGACCTCGATTTTTCAGTAACTTCCCGTCTCAACCCTATACGCCGCAATGACACAGCTTGAACATTCTACCATAATGTCAAGCCGATGTCAACGGTTTGAACGGATATTTTTGCTGATTTTTGCCCTTTTTCGCAAATTTCAGCCGTCTTTTTTGCATTTTGAGGGGTGTTCTTCAAAAAAAGTGCGCCGCCCGCTGCCGCGGACGGTCTTTGAAGACGCGCGGACAGTGCGTCCGGAACGCGCGGGCGGTCTTTGAAGCGCCCCCTTTCAATTATGGAAACGGCGGATGCGCTCTTTCAAAAAGGCGTAATAGCGTTCCTTCGTGACTTCGCCGCCGAAGGAGAGCACCTCGTAGGTGACGCCCTTGAAGGTGTAGGTGTAGCCCGCGGGTGCGAAGCCGTGTTTTTCGTAGAAGCGGTATCTGCGCTCGCGCTGCTCCCGGTTGGGGGCGGAGGCGTTGCGCTCCTCCATGTCAAGCACGACGGGCATGCCCGCATAGCGCTCTTTGACCGCTTCGAGGATGCGGCCGCCGAAGCCGTGCGAACGCGCCCCTTCTTCGACGGCGAGGAAGAAGAGGTAGGTAAAGTCGGGCTGCTCGACGGCAACGGTGAGCCCGACGAACTTGCCTTCTCGATAGCAGCCCGAAAAGGCGCATTCGCCCTTTTTTGCAAGGCGGCGAAGGAGAAGGAAGGGCGCGCGCTCCGCCTTGGGGAAGGCGGTGCGGTAGAGTTTTCTGATCGCGCCCTTTTGGGGTGCGCTGTGATAAGGAATGAAAGTGATGTCTTGGTTTGTCATAATATATTTGGTTTGGCTGGGAATGACTCCCTCGGTCTCGCTGCGCCCGGCAGCTTCTCGTGCGGGAGAGAGAAGCGCCTTTATCGGATATCTCACTTTTTATAATAAGGCGACTCCCTCAGTCACCTTCGGTGACAGCTCCCCCACGGGAGGAGCCAAGAAAGTTGGCGTTTCTCTTGCTTTCAAAAATAATTTCTGCAAGCAAAACCACGCTTTTGCGCAGCAGGACCCAATTTGTGCCATACTTGGCACTTATTGTCTAATAAGGACAAAAAGGTGCGCGGGCGATAAAGATTGTTAAAATCATCCTACTCCACCCCTCACGGCATTTGTTTTGCGAAGCAAAAGAAATGTGTGAACTTTTTCTATTCGTTTTCAAACGTCAGTTTGCCGTCCTCTTCGTCGATGATGACGGTGCTGCCCTGCTCGATGGTGCCCGCCAAGATCTCTTCGGAGAGACGGTCTTCGACCAGCTTCCTGACGATGCGCTTCAAGGGACGCGCGCCAAATTCTTCGCTGTACCCTTCCTCGACGAGGCGGCTCCTTGCGCGCGAGCTCACCTTGACGGTGATGCCCCGCTCTTTGAGGCGCGCCTGCACGGAGGAGAGGATCTTTTCGCAGATGCGGGAAGCGTCCTCCTTCGTGAGTTTGTGGAAGATGATGATGTCGTCGAGGCGGTTCAAAAACTCGGGGCGGAACTGCTTTTTGAGCGCCGCGTCGATGTTCTCTTTCATGCGTTCGTATTCGCCGTTCCCGCCCGAAGCGTCCGCGCCGAAGCCTAAGGAAAGTTCCTTCACTTCGTGCGCGCCCACGTTGCTCGTTAAGATGATGACGGTGTTCTTGAAAGAGACGACGCGCCCCTTGTTGTCGGTGAGGCGGCCGTCGTCCAAAATTTGCAAAAGGACGTTGAAGATGTCGGGATGCGCCTTTTCGATCTCGTCGAAGAGGACGACGGAATAGGGCTTGCGGCGGATGCGCTCGGTGAGGGCGCCCTCGCTGTCTTCATAGCCCACATAGCCGGGCGGCGCGCCGATGAGCTTGGAGACGGAGTACTTTTCCATGAATTCCGACATATCGAGGCGCACCATCAGCCGTTCGTCGCCGAAGAGGCTCTCTGCAAGCGCCTTGCAAAGGTCGGTCTTGCCCACGCCCGTGGGGCCGACGAAGATGAAGGAGCCGATGGGCTTATCGGGCGCGTTGAGCCCCGCGCGGGCGCGGCGGATGGCGCGTGCCACGGCAGAGACCGCCTCGTCCTGCCCCACGATACGCTTGTGAAGGTCGTCCTCAAGGTGCATGAGGCGCTTGCTCTCCTCTTCGGTGAGGCGCACGACGGGCACGCCCGTCCAACTGCTCACGATCTCGGCGACTTCGTCGCGGCCGATGGAAAGGTGCGTCGAATTGCGGCGTTCCAGCCACGCCTGCTTCTTTTCGTTGAGTTCGCGCGTGAGTTTTTCCGCCTTGTCGGTGAGTTCGGCGGCGCGGGCGTAGTCCTTCCACTTGACCGCTTTCTCCCCTTCCATGCGGGTGCGTTCGAGCTGCTCTTCGAGCTCGTGGAGCTCCTTGGGTCCGTTGTAGGAGCGCAGGCGCTCGCGGGAAGCCGCTTCGTCGATGAGGTCGATCGCCTTATCGGGAAGGTAACGGTCGGTGATGTAGCGGTCGGAGAGTTTGACCGCCGCCTCGATCGCCTCCTCGGTGATGACGACGTCGTGATGGGCTTCGTACTTATCGCGAAGGCCGTTCAAGATGGTGATGGCGTCTTCGACGGTGGGCTGATCGACGGTGACGGGGGTAAAGCGGCGTTCGAGGGCGGGGTCCTTTTCGATGAACTTGCGGTATTCGTCGAAGGTGGTCGCGCCGATCGTCTGCAATTCCCCGCGGGCGAGCATGGGCTTTAAGATGTTGGAGGCGTCCATGTTGCTGTCCGCCGTGGAGCCCGCGCCCACGATCATGTGTATTTCGTCGATGAAGAGGATGATCTTTTTGTCGCGCGTCACCGTATCGACGATCTTTTTGAGGCGTTCTTCGAAGTCGCCGCGGTACCTTGCCCCCGCGACGAGGGCGGTGACGCTCAGCGAATACACCGTCTTGCCGCGCAAAATTTCGGGCACTTCGCCCTGGGCGATGGCCTCCGCGAGCCCTTCGACGACGGCGCTCTTGCCCACGCCCGGCTCGCCGATCAGAACGGGGT
>DXAJ01000016.1 GCA_019117085.1 Candidatus Gallimonas gallistercoris | reverse complement strand
GATATCGACGATCTGATCGGGACGGAGGTAAGAGAGGATCTTCTTCTGCGCGACGTCGCGCTGCACATGCTGGGAGAGCGAGACCACCCAGCCGAAGACGTTCTGCCTGTTCTTCCGGTACGGATGCATGCCGCGCGCCATCCACACCGCCTCCACCGCCCCGCACTCCGTCTTGCCCGAACGGTTCCCCCCGAACACCCAGCGGTTGCGCTTCTTGCACTTATGGAACGCCATCTGCTTTTTGTGCACGCGCCCCTTGTTGTAGCGGGCGAGCCTGTCGGCGGCGGCCCGCTTTTTCTGCTCCGCCTCGATGGCGGCGATCATGTTGATGATTTCGTTCATATTCGCCAAAACCTTCCTTATCCCGCTCCCCGCTTTGCCTTATGATAGCGGCTATGAAAGTCCTCATCCTGATCGCCGCCCTGCTCTTCCTGTTCCCCTCCCCCGTCCTTTGCGTCCGCGCCGAAGAGGCCGCCTCTCCCGCCGCGGAAGTTTACGCCGTCGCCGCACGGAACGACGTATGGCTGTATGCCGAGGAAAACGAGGAGAGCGGGCTCTTTCTTCTGCCCTACACCTACTATGTGCGCGTCGAAGAGCGCGGGGAGGAGTTCTCCTCCGTCGTCTACGGCACGGACGAAGCCCCCTACCGCGCCGTCCACGGCTACTGCAAGACGGAGATGCTCACCTTCGTCGGCTTTATCCCCGAACGCCCCTTCTTGAAGCTCGAAGTCACGCTCACTTACACGGTGCCCGGGACTTCTTCCGAGATGGGGAACGGCACCTTCGACGAGATCGAACGCACTTTCCACTACTACGGCACGAGCTATCTCGGCACTCAGCGCTATTTTTACGTCCTTTCGGACGGCGTATTCGACTACATCCCCGCCGCAAGAGACGTCAACTACGAGCTCAACACCGACTATCTTACAGACGTCTCCGCCCCCGCGGAAGAGCTCCCCGTCGAGGAAGAGAGCTCTTCCGCGCTTTCGGGTATCGAGATCGCGGCGCTTATCTTGGGCATCCTCGCCGTTGCCGCCATCGCCTTCTTCGTGCTGCGCGGCCGCAAAGCGCCCTCCGCCGCCGCGGAAGGGGAAGAGTTCTGATCTTTGAGAAGGTTCCCGCCCCTGCGCTGTTCGACGAGCCTGCGTTCCGCCCCGCTTTCGAGCGCGGAGAGGATGCGCATGAGCGGGGAAAACCCCTCAAAATCCTTCAAAAACGCCTCCCGCGTGCCCCCTCGGCGGACAAGGCGGCGCGAAACACGTTCGAGCACCACCTTCTGTTTGCGGAAATAGCTGCGCTCCGAACAGGAGAGCGCGACCCGCTCTTCCCACGCTTTGAGCTGCTTCCTGCGGCGGAAATATTTGTATTCGAGAAGAAACAGCTCCTCGTCGCTGCAATGGGAAAGCACGCGATCGAGCCGGCTTTTCCATTCGAGCAGGCACTCGGCATACTCCACATCCGCCGCGATGCTCTCCATGACGGAGAGCGTGTTTCGCGGGCTGCGGAAAGAAAGACACGCCCGCACCCTCGCCCCCTCCTTCACCGCCTCGGCAAGCCGTTCCGCCATCGGGTACGCATACAGGAGCGCCCGCACATGATCATATCCGTTCATTCTTGTTCACCGTCCTCGCATGTTGAAAATGCGAACATTTGTTTACTCTTCTATCATATCACAAAATAGCGGCACCCGTACACCGATATGCCAAAATTTTTTGGTTTTTCCGCAAAATTTTTTTCGGGACAAGCGGAGGGCGCCTCCCGCCGCCCTTGCCGCCGTGCACCCCCGCCGCCCTTTTCTGCCGCTTCGGGCTATGCATTCGGGCCTTCCCTGTAAATTCGGGAGGGTTTTTCTTTTCAATCCCTTGTCTTTTGCGCGCGCGCGTGTTATAATTGTTGCATGAATACTCGCAAGAAGACCATGCTTTCATTGGGAACGGCGTTCGCGCTCACGCTGTGCGGCGCGCTCCTGCTCGGCGCGCCTGCCGCCATCGAGGCATCCGCCGCCCCTGCGCCCTCCCTCTTCCTTCCCGGAAGCTATGAAGAATATCTCCCTCTCGAATACCCCACCGACGCCGCGATGTCCGAAGGATATATCGCCGTCGCCGACGGGAACACCCTCTATCTTTTCGATCGGGAAAAGGGCGCCTATACCGCTTACGAGCACAGGAGCACGCTTTCCGAAGTGCAGTTCACCGAGGACGGCAGGCTGTTCTTCAACGATCAGAATGCCCAGCTCTACGAATACCGGTTTGCCTCTCAAACGGCGCAGATCCAGACCAACGTCCCCTGCGCCACCTTCCTCATCGACGGCAGCACCCTCTATACGGCGGCGGTCGTCGGCAGTTCGACGACCATCTACGCGATCCCCGCAGACAGCGCATCCGTTTCCTTCGACCGCGCCGTCGAAGTGGGACGCCCCGACTCTTTGACGGGGACTTCCCCCCGCCTCGCCCTTTCGGAGGGCGTCCTTTACTGCGCGTTCAACTATCTTGTGACCGTCTTCACCCCGCAGGAGGAGGGATATTCCCGTTCGACGCAGCTGCTCGCGGGGGAAACGGACGTCTCCGGGCTTTCCGCCTTCACGGCGCACGAGGGCGGCTTCTATTATGCCGTCAACGGCACGCTCGACAGGGACGGGCTGTATTCCACCGTGCTCAACGGAGGGAGCGAACGCATCTTCGAAGGCAGCGGGTTTTCCTCCCTCTTCTCCTTCGACGGCACCCTGTACGGCGTGCAGAACGGTTCGGTGCGCGCCTTCTCTTTGGAAAACGGCGAGGCTTCTTTGACGGGCTATGAGATCGGCGCAGGCTCGGACGCGCCCGACCGCATCTCGGACGCGGGCGATGCGGTGCGTTCGGGCGATCTTCTCGTCATTGCAGACCGGGGCAACCGCCGCGTGCTCGTTTATGACGGATCGGAAGAGAGCTATTCCGCCATCCCCCTCGACGGCACGCCCTCCTACGTCGCCACGGACGGAAAAAGTTTTGCCGTCAGCATCGGGAACAATATTTACGTCTACACCTACGGCGAGAAAGAGCCCTACGGCAAGAAAGAGCCCTACGCCCACAAGGCAGAAAGCACCGTCTCGGGCCTTACCTGCGTCTACGGGACTTATTATTATGTGACCGAACACAACTACTACGGCGTTGCCGAAGCGGGCGCGCGCGAATTCACCCGCCCGGGCAGCGCGATGCCCGTCGCCATCACGAGCGACATGCAGGGCAACCTCTATGTCGCAAGCGCCGCGGGGCAGGTCAGCCGCTTCACGGAGAGCGAATTTTTGGACTACACCTCCCAAGGCACGATCGTGACGGAAAGCTGGGCGCTCCCCTCCTCCTTCCGCTCCCTCCGCGCCGACTATGAGGGCGGGCTTTACTACCTCTCGGGGAACGCGCTCTACCGCAACGGCGTGCGGCTGGAAACGTTCGACGCCTCTTCCGCGCTCTATCACGGCGTAAACGGCGCGGCGCCCTCGCCCGTCTCCTTTGCCCTCTCCTTCTCGGACGGCACCCTCTTTTTGAACTACGGCAACTTCATGCTCCAAGCCGAAGTTTCCTTCCCCAATCTCGGTGCGATCCCCGCAAACGATCTCTATGACACTCTGAACACGGCGCCCGACGCTTCTTCGCTTTCCTATGTCCGCATCTCGGACGGAGCGGTCGGCGTCGCGGTCGACCTTACGCAGCTGAACGAGACCAGCGATTCGCTCTCCTATCTCTCGCACGCGCGCATCGAAGGCGGCACGGCGCTCATCCTCGGGGAGACGGAACATTTCCTTCTTACCGCCCTCTATAAAGAGCACGAATACCGCGTCCTGCTCGTCCCCGAAGAGGAATGCACGCCCATCCTCGTCCAAACGACGGAAATAAGCGGCACGCGCTATCTTTCGAGCGATGTCTCGCTCACGAGTTATCCTCTCTTTTCCGAAGCGCTCGCGCTCGAAACGCTCCCCCGCGGGACGCAGGTCGAGCTCGTCTTTGAAGTCACGCCCGAAAGCGGCTATGCCTTCGCGGAGATCCGTTGGGGCGAAGAAGGGCACGGCTATGTGCCCGTCGGCTATCTGACGGAAGCCTCCCCCATCCCCGCCGAAAACGATGACTACCGCCTCGGATATCTGAAAGCGTCGGACGGCATCACCTTCTATGCGGCGGACGACCGCAGCCAAACCATCCGCGTCACCGAACGCACGCAGGTGAAGATCTACGAAGCGGAAAACGGCGCGTTCGACGTCTACTTTACGGACGCATCGGGCACGACCTATACCGCGCAAGTAACCAAGGACATGCTCGAAACGGGCGGCGAGAACGCGCTTCGCACGAGCATCATCATCATTTTGTGCGTCATCGCCGTCGGCATCGGCGCGGTGTATGTGCTTCTTGTGCCCAAGAAACCAAAAAATTGACTATACCCTATTGACTTTGTCGGAAAAAGGTAGTAAAATAGATACGATCAAAATAGGATGGTGGAAATAATGCAATATCTCTCCCCTCTGGTGCCTCAGCGCGCCGACCCCTATCTTTATAAGTTCAACAAGAAATATTACTTTACGGCGACCTGCCCGGAGTATGACCACATCGAACTGCGCTGCGCAGATACGATCAACGGCATCGCGACCGCCACGCCCCGCACCATTTGGGTGCGCCACAACACGGGCAAGATGGCTTCGCACATCTGGGCGCCCGAGATCCACTACATCATGGGCAAATGGGTCATCTACTTTGCGGCGGGCGAACTGCCCGGCATTTGGGAAATAAGACCCTACGCGCTCATCTGCGAAGGCGACGACCCCATGGAAGACAGCTGGGTGGAAGCGGGCATGATGCAGGCGGCGGAAGGCGACCCTTACTCCTTCACCGATTTCTCGCTCGATATGACCGTCTTCGAACACCGCGGCAAGTGGTACACCATCTGGGCGCAGAAGGTGGGCATGGTCAACGGCATTTCCAACCTCTATATCGCAGAGCTTGAAAATCCCGTGAAACTGCGCACCGTGCAGGTGCTTTTGACGACGCCCGACTACGACTGGGAACGCGACGGCGGCTTCTGGGTCAACGAAGGCCCCGCTGTCCTCAAACACCACGGCAAAGTGTATGTCACCTTCTCCGCTTCGGCGACGGGCGCATGTTACTGCATGGGCATGCTGACGGCGGACCTCAATTCCGACCTTCTCGATCCCCTCTCGTGGAGAAAGAGCCGTTGGCCCGTGCTGCAAACGGATGAGACGCTCAAAGTTTACGGCCCCGGTCACAACTGCTTCGTGCGCGGCGACGAGAACGAGCATTTGACGCTCCTTCATTTCCGCTCTTACGAGAAGATCACGGGCGACCCGCTCAACGACCACAACCGCCATGCGCACGTCATGAAGGTCACCTTCGACGAAAACGACGCGCCCGTCTTCAAGCTCAATAAGGACGAGATCTACAACACGCCCTTCATCAACGAGATCCAGAAGAACATCAACGACTGACAAAAAGCAAGGTATCTTGCTCTGCATGAATTTGGCCCGCTTCTTTGGAAGCGGGCCCCTCCTTTTTTTGGGAAAGAATGCATAAAAATGCCGCGGGGCGCCTGCTGTTTTTAGCAGGCGCCCCGCGGCGAAGTTTACAACAAAATTCAATTCTCTCCGTAATGCGTCCACATGCGGATGATGACGATCGTCTTTTCCTGCTCCATGACCTTATACACAAGGCGATGCTGCAAATTGATGCGGCGGGAATAAACATGATCGAGATCGGTCAGCTTTTCCCACGGCGGACAAAAGGGATCTTCTTCCAGAACGGACAGCAGCCGAAAAGCCTTTGCTTTCAGCGGGCTTTGGGCGATCCGCGAAAGATCTTTTTCCGCCTGCCGTGTGAAGACGATCTCCCAGCTCATTTGAGCGCCTCCCGCCAATCGAGCTTTCTGCACTCGGAAAGCGGCGTCTCGGCGCCCTCACGGATGCTTTCCCGCATCCCGGGAACAGAGTAAAGGAAGCACGTCTCTTCCAGGCTGCGCAGATATTCCTCGCTGACGATCGCGGCATTCCCGTTTTTTGTCGTCACGATGACAGTCTCATCGTTGACTGCCGCTGCGTCCAGATAGTGGAATAAATTTTTTCTGAGCGTTGTTGCATTGGTGATGGACATCGTGAGCCCCCCTTTCTTATTCTATGTACATTATAGCGTACATGTTTCGTTTTGTCAAGCCTTTGGGGAAATGTGCACGGCTCAATTGCCCTTACTTTTCTTCTTTTCCTCTTTGCGGCGCTCCTTGCGCTCTTTGAGGCGCGCTTGCAAGAGAAGAAGGCGTTCCCGCGCGAGCTTCACGGCTTCGGGCGAACGGCGCGAACGGAGCCCCGGAAAGGCGCTGAAAAAGCGGCGCGGGAGACGGGCAGCCAGCGCATCGAGCCGCTCGTCGAACCGCTCTTTTGCCTCTTTTGCCTTCTTATCGACAAAGAGCGTCGCGCTCGCCACGCCCGAGCCGATGAGATCGGAGCCCTTGCGCATGCGTTCGGCGGCGCGGTCGATCTCGCTCAGGATGCGGTTGAGTTTGAGAACTTGCAATACGGTGACGATAAGATCGGCAATGAGGAGAGCAAGGCAGAGGGAGACAAATACGGTGCCCCAAAGCTCGTTGAACAGCCCTGCAAACCACGCGACGGCGGGATGGACGACTTCGACCGCGAACAGCACGGCGACGCCCCACAGAATGGAAAATTCGAGGCAGATATACCCCTTTAAATTGAAGCGGCGGGAGGAATAATCCCACCACTTGTTGTGGAAGAAGCGTTCGAGCACCCAGCCCGTGATAAGCTCGATGAGCGTCGGCAGCCCCACGCCGACAAGAAAGACGAGCCACGCGCGGGAGATGTTCTCCCCCAAAATGAGGAGCACGGCGACCATTCCCGTGCCGTAGATGGGGCAGACGGGGCCGTTCAGAAAGCCGCGGTTGACGAACTTGCCCTGCGTGACGGCGTGAAAGGCGACCTCCGTCACCCAGCCTAAGAACGAGTAACAGAAGAAATAGGCAAACGCCTCGTAAAGGGTGAGCGTGCCGATCATGATGTGCTGCATACGGTCTCCTTTGCGCCGCACCGCGCGGCAACGAAAAGACGGGCGCGCCCCGCGCCGCTTGGCTTTCAAAGCGGCGCGGGGCGCGCATGCTATCTGCTTTCTTAAAAAATATCGTATTCGACGGGGGTACGGAAGAACTGCTCTGCCGTTTTCCCTCTCCTTCCGCCCGCGAGCGCCGCCGAGAGCTTGGCATACGCCGCCTCGAGCGTCATGCAGCGCGCCTCGATGACGTTCTCGCAACCCAAGAGCCGCCGCCCCACCGCATAGGAAGCGAGCGCGCTCCCCTCCCGTTCCACCTGCGTTGCGATGACGACGAGCCTCCCCGCCGCCGCAAAGCGTTTGACGGCTTCGAAGTAGGCGTCTTCTTTATAATTGGGGAGGCCGCCCGAACCGAATGTCTCCAAGATGAGCCCGTCGCACCTGTCTTCGAGGTAGGAAAAAATGGCGGGATCGAGCCCGGGCGTCATTTTGAGCACAAAAATGCGCTCGTTGAGCGCGTGCAGGAAGACGGGCATGCCGCGCGGCTTTTCCCCGCGCAGATAATAGAAGGGCTCCCCGTCGCGCATGACGGCGACGGAAGGAAAATCGACGCTCGTAAAGGCGTTGTAGCTGCGCGTCCTCGTCTTTCTCGCGCGGGTGCCCAAGATGACGTTGCCGTCAAAGACGATGCGGACGCCGTACGCCCCGTCGTCCGCGCAGAAACGGAAGGCGTCGACAAGATTGCGGCGGGCGTCGGTATCGCGAAGGTAGGCAGACTTCTGCGAGCCCGTCAAAACAACGGGCTTTCTGCTCCCTTCGATGAGGTAGGAAAGCGCCGCCGCGGTATACGCCATCGTATCGGTGCCGTGCGTGACGACGAACCCGTCGAAGGCGCGGTAATGTTCTTCGACGATCGCGGCAATCTTGAGCCAGTGCGGGAAGTAGACGTCCGTACTGTCGAGATTGAAGGGCTGCACCGTCTCGACAGAGCAAAATTCCGCGATCTCGGGCACGCACTCCAACAGCTCTTCCGAAGTGAGCGCGGGCGCGAGCCCGCTGCCCGTGGGTTTGGAGGCAATGGTGCCGCCCGTGGCGATCATGAGGATCTTCTTTTTTGGTCTTGAAAACAGCATATTCATTCAGCGGAGCTTGGCCTTCAAACGCTCCAACACCTCTTGGGGATAGCCGAGGTCGGCAAGATACCCTTCCGCGCCGAGGGGAGAAACGCGCACTTTGCCCTGCGCCCCCGCGAGCTCCAACAGCGCCGAGGCGAGCAGTTTGAGCGTCCCCTCCTCCCCGCACAAAAGCGCGCCTTCGCGAAGGTCTGCAAGGCGGGCGAAGAGTTCGAACGTCTCCTCCCGTTCAAAGAGATCTTCCCCGCCCGAAACGGGGACGAGGACATATCCTGCGGGCACAAAAGCGGGCGGCTCGCCGAAGAGGCAGGCAAAGACGCGAAAGCGGGTGAACCGCTTTTGATCGTACCGCACGCCGCCCAGTTCGAAACACGTCCTGCCCTCCCACAAAAAGGAGCGCGCGCCCAAAGGCGCGGCGACGTCTTTCAAAAGTGCCGGATCGTAGGGCGCATCCCCTTCTTCTGCGAAAAGGACGCGCTCCACGCGGGCGCACTGCAATCGATCGTGCGAGCCGACGGGCGCGAGCACCCGCTCCCCCGCCTTTGTTTCAAAGGCGCAGCGGTACCAGTAGACGCGGTCCCGGATATTTTCATCCTCCGTGAAGCGGAGGGCGGCAAACCTCACCATTCGTTGGGGAAGGGCGGACGTTCCTCCATCCACCAATCTTCGTAAAAATGCACATAGGACGAGCAGTTTTCGCTCACGTTGTCGGAAAGAGGGAGCTTGCTCTGCGCCCAAAAAGCGGTGACGAACGCTTCGCACTGCTCCGCCGAAATGTCCTTCAAGAAGGCGGCGCCCAACTCTAAAATGTTTGCGGGGCGGTGAGGGCAAGCGCGCACGGCGTCTTCCAAGCGGCGGTTGCAGGGAAAGAGCACGCGGTTTTCGATGAGGATGAGGCGGTAGACGGAGTAGACGATCTCCTGAGCAAGATGGGCGCGCATGTAGGCGTTGTCCTCCTTGACGCAGGCGAGGAAGTAGCCGCGGTTGAGCTGTAAATTGCCGTTAAAACAGCGCACTTTGGCAGCGACTTCCCCTTCGGGATAGGCGGAGATGCGCTCGATAAGGCCCGAAATGCCCTCGTCCTTCGTATAGACGGTGACGGCGCCCAAATAGGCGTTGCGGGTGGGTTCGCTCGCGCGTTCCGCCGCAAGTTCCAGCACTTTTTTGCTCTTGAACTTGACGTCGAAATAACCGCCCTCGTAGGTGCAGTGCCCCGTGACGACTTCGGCAAGGCGGTTTTCTCTCTTGCGCTTTTCGTATTCTTCTTCCGTGACGACGATCACGGCGTCAATGTCCGAATCGGGCCGCGCGTTGCCGTGCACGATAGAGCCGTCCAAGATGACGGCGATGACGCCCTCTTCCTCTTTATAGTAGGAAACAAGGTTTTTTATGCTCTCTTCGTGGTGTTTCAGCATGATGACTCCTTGGCGGGGCTCCTTTTCTCCGCGAGCGCCTCTTTTTCCCGGTGCGTCAGCCGCTTTAAGTGCCACTCGCGGCTTTTTGCGTCGTGCTCGCCGTCAAATTCCTCAAAGTAGACGAGAGTGACGGGCAGGCGGCTTTTCGTGTATTTTGTCCCCTTCCCCGCGTTGTGGACGGCGACGCGGCGCGTAAGGTCGGTGGTATAGCCCGCGTAATAGCTCCCGTCCGCACAGAGAAGAAGATAGGCAAAATAGCGCTTATGCATCCTGAGAAGTGCCGTTTCCCGAAGGAGCGTCTTCCGAAGGCGTGTCCGCATTCTGCGCTGCGGCGCGCTTTTCTTTGCCGTATTCGATGCGGCAGACGACGATGGCGGCGATGAGGAAGCCGAGCACAAGGCCCGCCACGGCGACGAGAGCAAGGCTCGTATCCCCCGAGACGACGGCGCGGTACGTCATAAAATGGACGGTCGTTTCCTGCTCGTAGAGGGCAACGGTGACGCTTCTCAAATTTTTCGCCGCCGTCTGCATGGAAGAATACATCTTTTGCATCTTGCCCTCGAAGGCGGTGATGTCGTTCTCGTTGAGGGCGCTCATCTCGTTTTTGATCTGCACGTTGCGCACGACGAGCTCTGCGATCATCTGCGCGACGGAGCCGTCCGCCGAAGTGCCCGAACCGCTGCCTTCGGGGAGGGAGTCGAGCGTCTCGCGGAGCGCCGCGATCTTATCTTCGTTGAGGCTGTATTCGCGTTCGAGCTCTTCGAGGCGCACGTTCATCTCTTCGAGGGAGACATACCCGCACGATTCGAGCTCTTCGCGCAGAGAGCGCAGAGTGCTCGACGCGCACGAGACCGCCGCCTCCGCGCGGTAGGCAGAGAGCGTCTTACCGCCCACCGAATAGCTCGCGCGGTACTCTTCCATCCACTCGTCGTACGAGGCGAGGATGCTCCCGCGCTGCTCTTCCAAAAGGACGATCTTATCGTCGAAGGAGGCTTCCGCAAACACCTCGTCATCGATGGAAAAATCGATCGACGCCGCCTTTTCCAGGATGTCGCTCACCGCGCGTTCGGCAATGCCGCGGATGAACGCCTGCGCCGTATCGCGCGAGGAGAAGTATTTGCCTGCAATGACGACGGTATAGCTGCCCGTCAGCTTATATTCCCCCTCCGCGTCCACATACGCCGCCGTGATGGAAATGCCGTCCTCTTGCACCATCTTAGAAGTATCCACCGAGCCGAACCGCTCGTCGGAGGCTTTCACCGACGCGAGCGCTTCGGGAGAAATGAGCTCGCGGTAGGAAAAAGAGGAACCGTCGGGGTACTTTAAAAGATCGCTCCCGGGGTATGTGAGGTAAAACTCCATCGAATAACTTCTTCCGAGGGGGTTGACAACAAAGGCAAAGAGCAGAATAAGGGCTGCCGCAAACAGGACGGCCGCCAAAAGTGCCGCCCAGATATGTTTTACGAGCATGCCCCAAAGTTCATTTACGCTCACGCCTTCTGCCTGTTTCTGTTCCATGGATCACTCCGTACATTGAATATTCGTCTCCTCTATTATATCGCCTTTCTCCCCTTCCGTCAATCCTACAAAGGTGCATTTTGCGTGAAAAAGCCCCGAAGCGGAGCGATCGCACGGGGCAAGAAGGGGTCTCTTTCAAAAACACGCGGTCCAAGCGCCGTTCAAGACTTGCGGGCGGCGTCTTTGAGCACGGCAATGGCGCTCGCCCTGCCGTCCGCACCCGTCTTTTCGTAGATGGACGAAATGTAGTTGCGCGCCGTGCCGTCCGAAAGTTTCAAGGCGGCGGCGATCTGCTTGTTCGTGAAGCCGTCGAGGAGCATGAGGGCGATCTCCGTCTCGCGATCGGAAAAAGAGAAGGCGCGCTTCAATTTGAGTTCGCGGTCGCTCCCCACCATGCGCGCGGCGTCGGCGATGTGACGGGCGATCTTGGCGGGCAGGATGGTATCCCCCGCATAGGCGTTCTTGATGGAATCGATGAGCGCCGAAGCGGAGGTATCCTTCAAAAGATACCCGCTCGCGCCGTTGTTGATGGCGCCCAAGATATAGTCGCTGTCGTCAAACGTCGTTAAAACGAGCACCTTGACTTCGGGGCGGGCGCGCTTAATCTGCTGCGTGGAAATGACCCCGTTCATCACGGGCATGCGGATATCCATGAGCACCACGTCGGGCGAAAGCTCCTCCGTGAGGCGCACGGCCTCCTCGCCGTTGCCCGCGATGCCCACTACTTCCAGTTCTCCGTCCGATGAGAGCACGCTCTTGATGCCGTCTGCAAGGATCGCCTGGTCGTCCGCGATCAGGACTTTGATCATATGTCCTCCTCAGCGGCCGCCGTCGAGCGGCAGCCGCAAATGAATTTCAAACCCTTCGTCTATCTCCGTCTCGAACCAGACGGTCCCGCCGAGGCTCGCCGCCCTGCTGTGCATGCCTTTGAGCCCGAACCCCTCTTTGAGCGCGGAGATGTCCATCCCCGTGCCGTTATCGGAAAGGAGAAAGGAGACGTCCTTCTCCCCCTGTTTGAGTTCGAAATAAAAGGCGGTCGCCTTGCCGTGCCTGAGGCCGTTGGAGATGCCTTCTTTGAGCGTATTGCAAAGAAAACGGCACTTCGCGTCGCAGAGAGCCACGTCGTCGATATCGCACCGCACCGCGATGCCCGTGCCGTCCGTCGACTCGTGGATGATGCCGAGCAGCATGTCTTTGAGCGTCATCTGCGTACGGCTGCCCGAAAGGAGATGCACGCTCTCGCGCAGCTCTTCGAGCGCATGCTTTGCCTGCAAGTTCGCCGCGACGATGGAACGCTTCGCGCCCGCGGGGTCGCGTTCGAGGGCGAGCTTCGCCGCCTCCGTCTGCATGATGACCGTCGTGATGGAATGCCCCGCCGTGTCGTGGATATCTTTGGCGATGCGCTGGCGCTCTTCGAGCGCCGTCACTTCTTTGAGCTTTTCCATCGCCTCGGCAAGCTTTTGATTGCTCTCTTCGAGCTTTTGGTTGCTCTCGTCGAGCTCCTTGACCCGCTTTGCGATCTCCTCGTTCTTGCGGTAGATGAGGAGCAGAAAGTTCATGATGAGGAAGTGCAGCACGAAGATGATGAGATCTTCGAACGCGTTGGAAATGAGCATATCGAGCGCAACGCGTTCATCGCGCAGGGTCTGCGAAACGGCAAGCATCGCAAGATACAATACGGCGCTGCAAACGCCCATCGCGATGTTGCCCGCGAGCTTTTCCTGGCTCAGATAGAACTCCGAAAGGATGATGACAAAGAGCGTCGAAATGAGCCTGCCGCCCGAAAAATAGGTGAGCACGAGCAGAAGAAGGATATCGGTGACATAACAGACGATGCGGCGCTTAAAAGAGCGCAACGCAAACAGCTTGACGGCGTTTTCCGCCGCAAGCGCCGCCGAAACGGGCAGAATGACGAGGAGCGCGGGGATGCCTTCCACTTTGGCGTCGCGGCAGTCGACCGCGAGGATGATCTCGGCAAGCACGAGCGCGAGAAAGATGAGCACCT
>DXAJ01000015.1 GCA_019117085.1 Candidatus Gallimonas gallistercoris | reverse complement strand
GAGCCAAAAGAGCTGTACGTCGTGAAGGATGCCGAGCACATCGACCTTTACGACCGCACCGACCGCATTCCCTTCGATAAGCTGGAACGCTTCTTTCAGGAAAATCTGTAATTTTATGAAGGCGGACCGTTTTGGCTTGCGATGGTGCGTTCCTGCAAAGGAAAGGCCGAACGGGTGCAAGAGTGCAGCTTCCGAAGTAAATTTTCAAAATCAATTCTGCCGTAAGAGCCATCGGATGAAACTTCCGATGGCTTTTGCGTCTGCTTGGCTATTCGGTGGGGGGAGAGGTAAAAAATGGAGCCTCGGCGATGCGGGGCTCCTTGATAGGGGGGAGAATGAAGAATAGGCTAAGAGGAAAATGTCTTGGGAAGGAAGCTGAGAAGGGCGGAAAGCCCTTTTTTTGCGGGCGCTTCCGCGAGGCGGAAGAGGTAGTCGTGAGGGACGGCGCCGTTCTCCCTTTCGAAGTAGAGCTCTCGGACGGGGATGTTTTTATGGCGCAGCGCTTCGCCTAAGGCGCGGTTCTGCACTTCGAAGCTGCCCTCGTTGCCGTCGGTGAGGAAGGCGGGCGGGAAGTCTTTTGTGACGTGCGGCGCGATGAGCGTCTCGTTCGCCGCGCGGCTCCTGTGCCAGAGGAGCTTGCCGAAATATGCCTTGCCCCAGAGATCGACGAGGAACAGGAACTTTTTATCGTGCGCCTTCGCATAGCGGCGGAGGCCGGGAAGGTCGAAGGGGCCCGAAACGAGGGCAACGCCTTTGAGCGGGGATAAAAGGCGGCGCGGAAGGCGCATTCGGGCGCGAAGCTCCGCATTCGTCTCCTTTGCGGCAAATTGTGCGGCGAGCTGGGCGCCTGCCGAATCTCCGCCAAGGACGATGCGTGAAAGATCGACGGGGCAGCGCTCACAAAGCTTTGGAAGGAAGGTGAAAAAGGCGTCGATCGCTTTGATTGCCGCAGGATAGCGGTGTTCGGGAGCGACGGGGTAGTCGAGGCTCACAGCCGCATAGCCCGCCGCCGCAAGGCAGGTCATCACGTTTTCGGTGCCTTCCTTTTCGCCTGCGATAAAGCCGCCGCCGTGGATCCACACGACAAGAGGAAGGGGCTGCGTTTTGTCGGCGTCCTTCGGAAGATAGAGGTCGAATTTGTTTGAAGGAACGCGCGAGGGGTAGGGAAGATCGCGCTGCACGCTGACGCGGGCGCGGAGCTCGTCGTAGTCTTCGGGGAAGGAGAGGGCGGTCTCGTCGACGGGGCCGCTCCTCAGCTTTTTTGCGGCAAAACGGGGGAGCACTTCAAGCGCAAGGAGCAGATACACCGCCCCCGCAGCCAAAAGGCAGCAAAGCACGATGAGCGCGATGAGCAGGGGCGCCATCAGTCCGCTTCCTCCGAAAGAAGCCGAAGGAGCGTTTTGCGGAATGCCGTGTAGTCGGCGGGATCGTGCGAGAGGATGCCCTCTTTCGTGAAAAAGTCGTCCTGCATCCAGGAAGAGACGTCGGTATTTTTGAGGATGAGGGGGAGCGCCGCTTCGACGTCCTGCCCGCGGCCGCGGTCACTTAGAAGCTGCATGGCTTCCATGAGCTGCAGCATGCGCTTTAAGGCAAAGTAGCGGACGGAATAGAGCACGCCGCCGTTCTTTGCGGGGTAGACGAAGTTGACATCGCCTGCGGGGAGCGCCGTGTTGTTGTAGCGGATATCTTCGAGGGGGCGTTCCGTCCAGCAGGTGTACGCCCAGCGCAAAAATCCGTCGAAGCCGAAGAGATACCCGATCGCGGCGAGCGCCGTGCACTCGTAAAGTTCGCTCTTAAGCACCGTGTTGGGTTCGTTCTTGGGGATATTGCAGACGTAGAAGAGGATGCGCCGCTTCTCGTTTTCCTCTCTTACCTTGTGCAGGAGAGCGCGGTTTTCGCAGCTGCAGGGAAAGGAGGCGGCGATGTCGTCCGTGTCGGGCGAGAACGTTTGGATGGCGGACGTCTTGTCGAGCGCCATCTTGAACTTGATGTCGGGCGCGACGGAGCGCAGGAGCGCAACGTTTTTGTTGTACGCGTCGAGATCGGAGGGCTCGTCCGCGCCGATGCGCACGAGATGGAAGACGCCCATCTCGCGGAAGAGGGCAAACAGCGCGCGGATGTAGGAGAGGATGTCCTCCGTCTTTTCAAGATAATGATAGCAGCCGTCCGCCTCGTCGAGATAGCGGATGAGCACCTGTTCGGGGTAGTCTTCGGGCGCAGACCCCGGGAAGAGGGGCATGTGCGACCAGATGCCCATGAGCCCGTACACGGTGATATCTCCGCGGATGCCGTAGGAAAAGCACAGCTCGATATACCGCCTGAGCGCGGAAAAGTCGTAGGAAAAGCTGCCGTCCTTTTCCCTTCGGACCAAGATCATTGAATATTCGAAGAGAGTGGCGGGGTGATCTTTGAGAAGATAGCACCCCCAGCCCCGCCACGGGCAGTCGCCCGCGACGACGGTGACGGATCTCTGACCGAGGTCGGAGAGCGTCGCGATGACCTTCTCCATCTCCACGAAGTGTTCGTCGCTCCACGGCTCTACGCCGAAGGTGCGCGCGATGTTGCTGTTGTGCTGCCAGAGATCGAGATGGCAGCGCCACTGCTGCGGGGAGGGAAGGACATAGGGAAAGACGGTGAACGGGAGCGTCTCTTCGAAGATTTTGCGCTCCCCGCGGGCGCCCTTCGCCTCGAAGAGTCGCACGGTGACGGCGTACTGCCCCGGCTTTGCGTCGGCGGGTACGTCGATGAGGATGTGCGCGGGGGCAAAGAGGCCGCCTTCGTAGGTTTGCGGGCTCTCCCAGAGGATCTCTGCGCAGGGGACGCCGTTTTCGTCTTTGAGATACCCTTCCGTGCGCACGGTGCAGGGGAAGGGGGAGTCGACGGCGACGCGCAGGCGGGAAAGCCCCGCTTCATAGGTGAGCGCGGGGGATGTGCCCGCATTCAGGATGCAGCGGGTGCCCGTGTCTATGAGCAGCTGGAAACAGACGCTGTCGTTGCGTGCCGAGAAGAGCTCCTTCACGGGCACGGGGGGCTTGGCGCGGACGCTGCCGCGCGCTTTGAAGTATTCGTCGGTGAGAATGATGTTCATGATGCGAAGTAAAGGGTGATGAGCGCCGTTCCCTGCGGGGGAAGGGTGAGGGTGAGGGCGGCGGAACTGCCTTCGAGGGTGAGGGGAAGCTGCTCCCGCGTGAGACAGGAGGCTGCACAGAGCGAAGCGAGCTGCGCTTCGGACAGATAGGTGGGAGAACCCATTTCAAGCCATGCCGCAAGGGCGTTGGCGTGCGTTTCGTCCACGCGGTGAAGATCGGCCTTCTCCATGAGAGTAGCATTTCCCGTCTGCAATGTCAAGGAGATGCTTTCCTCTTTGATGTCGTGCATGAGCGAGTTGTGGTTGACGGCGATGAGTTTGAGCGTCTTATCCCGCTCGTCGGGGAAGAGGTAGATGTCCACCGTGCCCTCCGAAAGCGTTCTTTCATAGCGGACTTCGGGCAGGCGGTGTAAAAGCTCGAAGGCGCGGAAGGGGGCTTTGGGGATGCCGTGCAGCGTTGTAAGCCCGAACCCGCCGTGGAATTCCATGCTCGCCATGCTCTTTTCTTCGACGATATCGGAGAACGTCCAATAGGAACAGCCGTCGATGATGCCGATGTTGTCGAGCACCGTCTTGGCGACGAAGGAAGCGCCGAACGGTCCGTCCGTTGCAAGGCCCGCAAGGCTGCTCCATTCGGTGTAGAAGAGGGGCAGATCTCCCGCTTCGCTGCGGGCGCGCTTTGCCATTTGGGTGAGGACGCCGCGGTCCACCTTCTCCCAGATGTCCGCCTGGAAGGTCATGTAGTGCTTTAAGAGCTTATGGATCTTGTCGAGGTCGCTTTTATCGGTGCTGTTGAACTCTTTGACGAAGTTCTTGCTGTCTTCGACGCCGTAGCCGAGCACGATGTCGGTGGGGTAGTGATGGGTGCTGACAAAGTCGAGCGGGAGGCCGTTCTCTTTGCAGAAGGCGATCATATCGGGGATATGCGCGTTGTTGGAAGTTGCGGGGCCGCCCACGCGGAGAAGGGGATCGACCTCTTTCACTGCCTTTGCGGTGATGCGGTAGAGTTCGTAGTAGTCCTGCATATTGCCGCTCCAGAACCTGCCGCCTGCCAGCCCGTTTTCGCCGTCGAGGTTGGGTTCGTTCCACACCTCGAAGTACCAGGTGCGCACTTCGTCGCGGCCGTAGCGTTCGATGAGGTGGGTGACGAACTCCTTGATGAACCACACCCAGCGGCCGGGATCGTTGGGCGGCGTGATGTTGGCTTTATAGTGGAAGATGGTCTCGTTCCCGCTCTTTAAGCATTCAGGCATGAACCCGAGCTCCACGAAGGGCTTCATGCCGATGGAGAGCAGGAAATCGTAGATCTTATCGATATTGACGAAGGAGAGGAGATATTCCGAAGAAAAGAGGGAGCGGGAAAGAACGCTCATGTCGTCGCAGAACAGCCCGTGGAAGCGAAGATATTGAAAGCCGAGGCGGCGGTGCGCTTCCTTCAGCTGGCGGCGGTAGTCCTCGCGGAGGGCGAGCGCCGCGTGGCAGCTGCCCACGCTCATTTCCCAATGTTTGCGGTAGGGAATTGTCTTTTCGTTGAGATCGAAGGTGAATTGCTTCATAGGTCGCCTCTTTGCGTTTTTTTCTGTATTGTAACCCAAGCGGGGCGGGTTGTATGTCAGTATCTCTACCAAAATGGTAAAAAGGCTTGATCTTTTTTCGATTTTGCGGTATAATATCACAAAAAGTGTGATGGAGAAACGCGGATGATGAAGTTTGAGTTGACGCTGCGCTATCTTGCCGAAAAGAGCGGCATTCCCGTGTGGGTCATGGGGGAAAAGGGGCTGCTTGCCTACGGCGTCAAGGAGGAATATCTTGCGGATGAAAGCGTGCGGGCGCGCTTTCTTGCGGAAGTCGCCTCGGGCTGCACGGAAGGGGTGCAGGTGAGGAAGCTGAGCTCGGGAGAACTTTACGCCTGCTTTTCGGCGGAAGAGGGGGTGTATATCGCGGGGCCTTCCTATGAACTGCACCCCCTCATCGGCGGCAAGCGGGGGAGCGCGGGCATCCTCTTTGCGCCTGCCAACGTCAAGGCGGCGCTTCTGATGATGCCTGCCGTTTCGGCGGCGGAGTTCTGCCGCTTCGTGAGCGTGCTTTCCGAAGTCGTGCGCGGGGAGAGCTTCGATCCCGCGGCGCTCGAAGGGGAGATACGCACCTGGCGGCTTGCAGATTCGCTCGATATGCAGCTCACCGAGGCGCTCTTCGACATCCGCGAAGAGGAGCGGGAGACCGCCTATGCCCCCGAGGTGGAACGGCGGGTGCTTGCGCATGTGACGAACGGCGATGTGGACGCGCTGAAGAATTTCAGGATGCCGCGCGTCAAGGACCTCAACGCCGAGGGCAACCGTTCGCAGGAGCTCTTCGAGTGCGTGGCGCTCGTTACGCTCGCGACGCGCGCCGCCATTGCGGGCGGGCTCGATTACGTCGCCGCGTTCAGCCTGAGCGATCTTTACTTGCAGCGGCTGGGCCGCGTTTCGAGCAGGGCGGAGCTTTCGGGTATCCTTTCCGAAGTGCTCGTGCACTTCGCGCGCAAGGTGAAGGACACGGGCGCATCGCGCTGGAAGACGTGGCGCAGGAGGTGGGGCTCGACCCGAAGTACTTTTCCCGTCTCTTCGTTTCGGTGACGGGGGAGCGCTTTTCTTCCTATGTGCAGCGCGAGCGCATCCAGGAGGCGAAGGACCTGCTCGCCAATTCGGTACGCACCATCATCGACGTGAGCAACAGCTTAGGCTTCAGTTCGCAGAGTTATTTCATCAAGGTGTTCAGCGAGGTCGTCGGCGAAACGCCCGGGGAGTATCTGAAAAAGCACCGCGTGCCGCGCGGCTGAGCTGGCTGGAAGGAGGGGAAACGGACATCCGGAAACAAAATAGCCTGATGGCTTCGAGCATCAGGCTTTTCTAATTTTATGCGGCGGAAACCTTCATTTCGCAAATTTTATATTTTTCTAATTTTGCGAAGTACGGAGCCATTCAGCGATGTCGACGATGCGGATGCCTTCCACCTGGCTTTCGGGGTGCTTCGTGCGGGCGACGATCATTTTCGGATAGGCGTCCTTGATGGAGAGCAAGGGAGAAACTTCCCGCTGCAGCGTTTCGGGGCGGGAAATATCGTCACATACCTGGATATAGGTCTTTACGCCCTCTTTGATAGCGACGAAATCGACTTCCTTCTCGCCGAGCTGCCCGACGTAGACTTCGTATCCGCGGCGCAGCAGTTCGATGGCGACGAGATTTTCATAGAGATGCCCGTAATCGGCGTTTTTCGTGCCGATCGTGGCGTAGCGGAAAGAGAGGTCTGCAAGGTAGTATTTTTTATCCGATTCCAGATAGCGCTTGCCCTTGACGTCGTACCGCTTGAAGGGGTAGAACAGAAAGCTGCGGCAGAGATATTCGACATAAGCGCCGCACGTCTTATCGTTCGTCTTATAGGTGTTGGAGGTGAGCGTGTTTGCGATCTTGCGGATAGACGTCTTGCTGCCGATATTGTCCATCAAAAAATCGGCGATCATGTTCAGCAGATCTTCGTTTTCGATTTTGAACTTGGTGACGATGTCTTTCGTGATGGTCGTGCGGACGATGCCCGCAAGGTATTTCCTTGCGTCTGTCTGATCTTTGTAGAGATACGAGCCCGA
>DXAJ01000014.1 GCA_019117085.1 Candidatus Gallimonas gallistercoris | reverse complement strand
AACCCGAATGATAGGTCTTGCCGACCCCTTCGAGCGTGAGAAAACTCATATTCCGCACCTCCCGCGCTCCGCCTGCCGCCCGCTGCGTGCGGGGGAGCACACCTTTTCATGAAATAATATACCCTGAAAAGTTAACCGCTTTATCAAATCAAGATGAAAATATTGTGAAAATCCCCGCAGAACAAATCTGCGGGGATCCCCCTCCCTTGCGGGAGATTCAGTTGATGCCTGCGTTGAGCTTTTCGAGCAGGGCGTCAAGGTCTTCGCCGTGGACGGCGACCGCCTCGGCGACCGTCTCCCCGTGCGCGAGCGCGCAGCCGAAGCAGTGCATGCCTGCCGAGAGCAAAATTTCGGGCGCGTCGGGGTTGAGCTCCAACACTTCGGAAATGAGCGTATCCGCCGTGATCTTTGCCATGATAGTACTCCTTTCAGTCTCTTATGGTCTTATTATACCACAGCGCAAACGGTTTTACAACTCATTTTGAAAGATTTTCGCCGCCAAAAGTATTCGTCCGATGAATGCTTTTCACCTCAAAGACCGAGAAGATAGTAGATGAGCCCCACCGCAGCGCCTGCCGACACCCCAAACACTAAGATGGGTCCTGCGACGAGGAACATCTTCGCCGCCATGCCGTAGACATAGCCTTCCGTCTTGAACTCGATGGCGGGAGAGGCGACGGAGTTTGCAAACCCCGTGATGGGCACGATGCTCCCCGCGCCCGCCTGCTTGCCGATGCGGTCGTAGACGCCGAGGCCCGTCAAAAGCGTCCCCAAAAAGATGAGAAGGACGGAGACGGTGCCCGCAAGGACGTCGCCCGAGAGCCCCAAAAGTTCAAGCATGAAGCGGAAGAACTGCCCTATCGAGCAGATGAAGCCGCCGACCATGAACGCCCTGCCGCACGTTGCAAAGTGCTTGGTGGGCGGAGAAAAAGAGTTGACGTAATCGAGATAATTTTGGTTGCGTCGCGCAAGTTGCTTCTGCGTCATACCCTCTCCCTTCTCCCCGCGCTTCGCCCTTCCGTGTGCCCCGCGCTTCGTCCTTCTTCGCGCCCGAAGGCGGGGATGCAGCTCTCCCGCTCCTCCCGCGTCTTGCCGGGGAATTGCTCTTTCCTTGCTTTCATGCCCTCAGTTTGGGGATAATCGCCCGCAATTATACCCCTTCTCCCGCCCGAAGTTCAAATATACGAGGCGAGAAGATCGTAGAGCGTCGCGTAATATTCCCCGAGATAGGTGCGGGCGAGCGAGTCCATCGCATAGGCTTCGAGGCGGGCTTCCGCGTCCGACGTGATGTCCATGTAATAGGAGCGCACGACGAGGAAGCGCTGAGAGGCGGAAAGGTTGTAGTTGGGGTTTTCGGGATAGCGGTACGGCCCCTGCTCGTTGCCGTCGCCCGCGTCGAGGTCGTAGGCGATCTGATACAAAAGATCGTCTTTGACGGCTTCCACCTTTGCCTCCGCCTCCTCGTCGATGGCTATGGAGCGCGCCTCGAAGTAGGTGGAGCGCGCCGTGCCGTTCGTAAGGAGCTCCTTGAAGAGATCCCCCTTCTCCTTTGCCGCTGCGGCAAGGATCTCGTTCTTTTCCGTCTGCGCCGCGCGGACCATCGCCATCTGCACCGCGTTGAGGTCGGAAAACTGCTCGTCGGAAAGATCGATGATGTCGATGATCATGCTTTGCCCTCCCTCAGTGTAAGCGTGACGGCTGAAAGTTTCGCCCCTGCGGAGAGAAAGCGCACTTTGAGCGCGAACGCACCGCCGCGCATGGGCGGGTTGAGGCGCACTTCCTCCCCCGCCCTGCCGCGCACGAAGCGGGGAGCGGGCATGGGCGCTCCCGCGCACGGCTCCGCGCGCAGCTCCGCGCGGAAAAGCCCTTCGCCTTCGATAAGCAGCGCATTGAGATAGCGTACCTTAAAAAGCCCGAAAGTGGAGAGCGGAAGTTCGAGAACGGCCTCTTTATCCCCCGCCGCTTCCTCGTCGAGCGCATAGAGACTGCCCTCTTTCAGGAAGCGGAACTTACCGCCTGCAAGGCTCTCCGCTTCGAGGCGATAGAGCGCCGCCCCTTCCCCCTCGATCTCGAGGATGCACTTCTCGCCATCTTTGAGCGTGACGGCGGCATAGTACCTTTCCCCCGCCGAGACTGCCGAAACGCCCCTTTGAAAGGCAATGCGCTCCTCGCCGCAGCCCGAAAGGCGGGAGAGCGTCTCCCCTTTGAGGGAGAAGATGCCCTCCTTCGAACAGAACAGAACGCGGCTGCCGCAGCGGGCGACGGAGGACGGCATGAGCCCTTCCACGGCGCAGGGGAGCTCTTCCGCCTCGAACCCGAGAAAGTCGCCGGGCGCCGAAAGCGCCGTAACGCCCCGCTCGCGGAAGAGGAGCAGCCTGCCTCTGTCGGGAAGGAGCTTTAAGATGTTCCCGCCCACCGAGGGAAGGACGACGCTGCCCGCCCCGTCCGCCGACTGCGTCCAGTCTTTGGGAGCCAGCGGCGCGGAGTAGAAGAGCGTTTCGCCCGAGGCGATGAAGAGCCGCTCTCCAAAAAAAGCCGCCGCACTGCCTGCGGGCGCGCCCGAGACCGCTCCTTCCCCAAGGCAAACAAGCCCCGAAGAAGTCAGCGCGTAGTATTCCTTGCCCGCCTCGCCCGAAAAGGAGAGCACTTCAAGGGGCGCTTCCGAGAGCGGGAACGTGTTCCCGCCCGCAATGAGCGCGCTGCCCGTCCATACAAAGAGGGTGCCGTCCTCCGTGCAGAAGAGTTTACTTGCCCCTGCGGGGAGCTGCTTGCAAAACTTCCTGCCGCCGACGGAGTATAGCGCACTTCCCCGCGCTTTGAAGTTGAGGGCGAACGCCGCCGTCTTGCCGCTTGCTTCCGAAAAGAGCGAAGGCCTGACGCGCACCCGCTTTGGGGTGAGGGCGGGCGTTTGAAGCGAGCTTGCCGTCATACCCACCTCCTCGCCCGCATCGCAAGGGCGCGGCGGGGCAGCGCCGCCGCCCGCACGGCGTCTTGATAGCGCCCGTCCCACAGCTTTGCCTCTTCGAACATCCCGCGGGAGAGGCAGAACTCGCGCGCCACGCCGAAGGAAAGGAGGCGCGCCGTCACCCTGCCGCCGAATTCGCCCTCGTCGCCGATCGCCTTGGGCGCGGGCGAATAGCAATAGCGCACGACCGCCTTCCCTGCCTTCAAACGGGGCAGGAAGAGCCCTTCCTTTTGGGGTTCGAAGCACGTTTCGTACCCCGAAACAAAGACGGCGCGCACCCCCGCGGGAGCGTAGGAAAAGGCGCTCCACGGGATGAGGTGGTCTTCCGCCGAAAGCGTTTCCTCCGCTTTGAGGGGGAGAACGTCGACGGCGAGCTCGTTTTCGACGAGGTTATACGCGCGGAGCAGGGAAGCAAGCTCCCCTTTCATCGCCGCGTTATCAGAAAGCTCCTCGAGCTGCTTTTGAAGGTCTGCCCTTGCAAGATGTTCTACGGCAAGCGCCAAAACTTCTTTGACCGTCATCTCCCGCCCTCCTTGTTATTCGGTGATGCCCGTGAGCATCCCCTGCCCGACGGGACGATAGCACATGAGCTCGGCGTACTTGACGAGCGTCGCCGTATAGACGGGCTTGCCCGGGATCTGCTTCAAGATCTTGCCGTCCTCGCCCTCCAGCCACTGCCAGTCGCACAGCTGATGGAGACCGAAGTCGTCGGTATTGAGCAGGTACATCGTGCCCTTGGGGCAGAAGCGGTCGGCAACGACGGGGATGCCGTTGAACGAGAGCGCCGTATATCCGCCCGCAAGAGAGAGGGTGTCCGTCTTGCGGTAGGAAGAGAGCGCCGTGATGAGCTTGCGCCTCACGCCCCGCGAGCAGACGATGAAGTTGACCTTGCCGCCGCCGTATTCTTCCACGCCGTCGATCGCCTCCTGCAAAGCGTCCTCGCTCATCGCGCCGAAGCTCGACTTCGTATAGGGGGTGAGCCAGCTCTTACCCGTGCGGGTGATGCCGTAAAGCTCCTCCGCCTCGAAGATGGCTTTGAGGCCGGTGATCTCGAGGTCTTTGGAGTTCTGCATATAGATGACGTCGTTTGCGGCGACGTTTGAGACGGTACCCTCGAAGGCGATCTTGTTCGTCGCCCTGTCGACGGAAGCAATGACGGCGCCCGCCGTATCGCGCGTGTCCGCCGAATAGATGTCCACCACCATGCCCTCAGCGAGGTTGATGGCGGAATCGACGGTGTATTCGGTATCTCCCGTGGAGGGGATCGCCGTGATCGAGGCGAGCTTGCCCGAACCGTCGCCGAAGAGCATGCGCGAGAAGTTGAAGGCGCTCGAACGGACGAGGCTGCCCATCTCGTCGTTGAGCAGGTTGACGAACGCGCCCTCGTTGTTTTCGGAAGCGCGGATGGCTTTATCGCTCACTTCGATGGTGCCGTAGAGGTTTTTGAGGGGCGCGACGAACTGCGCATAGCCCGAAGAGAGCGCCTTGGGAAGGTCGCCGTCCTCCGTGCCCGCGCCGACGCCGCCGCTGACGCCGAAGCGCACCGCCTTTCTCACATCCCTGCCCCACACGTCGGAGGCGGTCTTCTTGATCTCGGCAAGGAGCGGGTTGACCGTCTTGTCGAGCTGATCGCTCACCACACCGAGGTAGTAAGACTTCAATACGCTGTCTGCAGTCTGAGTCGTGATCATAGTTTTTTCTCCTTATCTTGTTTTTTTGAGGTAGCCGAGCGCCAGCCTGCCCGCTTCCTCGAAGCTGTTTGGCCGCACGGCGGGAGCCATGACCCCCGCGCCTGCGTGCGTCATCAAGGGAACGAACGCTTCTCCCTCTTCCTTCAAAGCAGGAAAAGGCTTTTCCGCCCCCTCCTGCCCCGAAGGGACGTTCATGACCGCCTCGCAAAAAGGCGTTTGTTCCTGCGCGCACGCCGTCGGAACGGGCGAGGACTCCCCCTGCGCACGGGGGGCTTTGTTCGCCTGTTCGAGCGCCCGAAGCCGCTGGCTGCGGCGGGTGAATTCTGCTTCGAGCGCCTCATATGCCTTGACGAGGGCATCGACGGAACGGAATTTTTCGGGCAGCGCTGCCTGAACCGGCGCTTCGGCTTCCGCCTCTGTTTCGGCTGCGGTTTGCTCTGCGGCAGCCTCGGCGGTTTGCTCTGCGGCAGCCTCGGCGGCTGCTCTTTCTTCCGTCGTCATCGTGTTCTCCTCTTTCATGGTTTCCTCCTAAAAAGATGTTACTTGCCTTGCTCCTGCAAGGCTCTGTGGGCGGCAATGTGGGCGGAAAGGCGCGCCTTCACCGCCTCGTCCCCTTCGCCGCCCGAAAGCAGGGCGCGGGTGTGCTCCGTGACATGCACGGCGTGGTCGTCGTAGGCGTCGGGCCCGAACTCCCGTTCGCGCAGAGCGATGTTCTCCCGCTCCGCCTTGCGGATGTGCAGATGGGTGATGTCGCGCGCGTTCTCGAAGGTGCCGTAGCCGAAGGCGTCTAAGATCTTATTGCGCACGTCGTCCGAAAGCCTGCCCTCGCCGTCCGCAAGCAATCCCGCTTGGAAGAGAGACAAGATCTCTTCCTTGACTTCGGAAGGCGTGCGGTCGTACTCCGTCGAAAATTCCACGTCGTCCGCCGAGATGTCGCTGCGGTCGAAGTAGTAAAGTTCGGTCTCGCCGCCCTCGCCCGTCATGCGAAGGAGGCGCTTGTTCGCCGCGAACTGCTTGTAAAGGTGCAAAATTTGCTTCCCCGCCGCCTTGACGGCGCGCTCCACGCTTTCGGCGCTCGTCTGCATGCGGGCGGTATCCTGTTCCAAAAGCAGCTGCAGCCCCGAAGCGGACGTCACGCGGTACTGCGAAGAGGATGAGCGTGAAAGTTCGCTCACGCCCGAAACGAGGATGAACTCGTTGGAAAGGCGTTCCTCTTCCTCGCGGAAGTCGGAAGGGAGCGAACCGAAATCGAGGAAGTGCGGCTCGTTCGCCCCCTGGCGGTAGACGATGACGCGCCCGGGCGCGATGCCCTCTTCTGCAAGTTCTTCCGCATCCAGAGAGCCGTCTTCCACGGCGAGCACGCCCGTCGAGAGCCTGTTCAAAAACTCGTGCTTGCGGTTGCGCACGGCGTTGTAGGCGCGCTGCAACGGGATCATGCGGTCGATGATGCTCCTGCCGAAAAAGCTCCCCGGAAGTTCGGTGCACGTCTGCCGCACGAAGGGAAAGGTGCGCGCTCCCCGCTCGCCGTTCTCGTAAGGGAGCGGACCTTCATAGAGGAGCATGCCGCCCGCCGCGATCTCCAATCTTCCGAGCGGATGCGCGCGGTCGGGGCGGGTATAGCGTTCGATGACGATCTCCGCGTCCTCCATCTGCCCGCTTTCGCCCGAGGACGGGGATGCAAAGCGCTCCACCGTGCGCCCCGCAAGCTCCACGCCATAGCGCTCTGAAATTTCTTTGACTGGCATCGCCCGCGCATGGATGAGGCTCGTGACTTCCTCCATGCTTTCCGCCGAGAGGGAATCGGGGTACACCTCGAAGGGCGGGATGGCGGCGACGCTCACATCCCCTTCGCATACGGCGCCCTCTCTGCCCGAGCTGTCCCCGCCGCAGTCCCACACGATCTTGTAAAAGGCGGTGCCGCACACCTCCGACCAGAGCGTCGCACGCGCGATGATGCGGTCGAGATCGAGACGCCCTTTGACCGCCTTTAAGATGTTGGAGCACAGCCGCGCCGTCTTCATGTCTTCGGGGCTGTCCGAAAAGGCGCGCACGGAGAGGGCGGGGCGCACCTTGGAAAGGCGGGCAAGGCGTGCGTCGACGGTGGGCGCGATATGGTTGAAGACGCCCTGCTGCTGCCAGTCGTATATCGCTTCCTCGCTGCCCACTTCGCCGCTTTGCAGCACGCCGCAGTACTGATCGCCGCTCAAAAAGCGGATGTTCACCTGCCAGCCCCGCTCGAGCGCCCTCCGCTCTTCCTGCCGCTTCAAAAAGTCTGCAGTGACGGCACGGGCGAGCGCTTCTTTTCGCGCACTTTCCATGCGCTCCCGCGCCTTGTTCTCTTCATCCTTCATCCTGTTCCTCCTTCAAGCGGGCGATGAGCCGCTTCTTTTCCTGTTCGAGTTCTTCGTCGCTCATCCCCGCAAAGTCCTGCCCTTCCATGAGAAGGCGCACGGCTTTGAGATCGGGCGGGATGTCCTTCCGCGTCTCCCGCCGCTTGACGAGCGTGAGCTCGCCGTCCGTCACGCCGTATTCTTCCGTCACTTCTTCGACGGAACAGCCCAGCGCGACCTTCAAGATGGCATTCCTGACTTCTTCTTCCAACTGCTTGACCTCCTTGTCCTTCTACTTCAAACGCGGCTTTTTTCTGAGTGCGCGCAGAAGGCGCTCTTTTTCGCGCTGCACGTCGCTCATCGTCTTTTCCTCTGTGTGGTGCGGGCGGCTCATGAGGTAGTATCTCAACTCGTCGAGGGCGTGATCGTCCTTCTTTTCGGGGTTATCCCCCTTGCCCCAAAAATAGCCTTTGAGCTCGCGGATGAGGTGGGTGCAGCAGCTGAAAATAAAGAGATCGGGCTGGCCGTTGCCGCGTTTTAAGTAGCTCTTCACCCGCGCGATGCCCGAAAACAATTCCTTGTTGACACGCGCATCCACGAGGATGCCCCGCTCGTAAAAGAGTTCGGAAACGCTCTTTTGCGAGGCGAGCGTGCGCTGGCCTGCCGCCGAGTCGATGAGCGCCCTCACCCTGCCCGAGGCATCCTGCTTCCAGCCGAGCGCGGAGCTGATCTCGTGGATACGGCGGGCGTGGTAATCGATGTCCTCCCCCGCCTTGTAGTGTTCGGCGACGACGTAGACGTTCCCGTCGAAATCGACGGCGTACCAATGGGCGGAGAGCGGGTTTTTGAGCCCGGGGTCGATGGAGATATTGTCCTGCCAGTCCTTGGGGACTTCGAAGGGCTCGATGATGTGCACGCTCTCGTCGAATTCGGGGTAGACGAGCCCCTCTCGCGCCGAAAACCGCCCGAATCGGCGGGATTGAAGAGAAGTCTCGTCCATCGTGCGCTCCAAAAGGGCGATCTCCTTCTTGGAAAGGTACGGATTATCCGCCCATTCCATGAATTCGTACCACACTTCGGGGTTGTTCTTCTTGTTGAGGTAAATTTCGTCGTAGAGGAAGGTGAGCCCCTTCAAAGGCGTCATCGTGCCGAAAATATCCCCCCGCCTGTCGAAAACGCGCATGAGGCACTCTTCGTAGATGTCCTTGGGCGGCTCTTCGTCGAACCAGACGAAATCGAGGGAACTGCCTTGAAACTTTTCCCTGCCCTGATCGCAGCTTTTAAAGCCGATGACGCCCGTGCCGCCCTGCTCGTTCCTGACGACGATCTGATCGATGACGCCCGAAGAAGGGCTGTCCTTCCTGCCGCTGAGCATGACGATATCGACGATCTGATCGGGACGGAGGTAAGAGAGGATCTTCTTCTGCGCGACGTCGCGCTGCACCTGCTGGGAGAGCGAGACCACCCAGCCGAAGACGTTCTGCCTGTTCCTGCGGTAGGGATGCACGCCGCGCGCCATCCACACCGCCTCCACCGCGCCGCACTCAGTCTTGCCCGAACGGTTGCCCCCGAACACCCAGCGGTTGCGCTTTTTGCACTTGTGGAACGCCATCTGCTTTTTGTGCACGCGGCGGCCTTTGTTGTAGCGGGCGAGCCTGTCGGCAGCCGCCCGCTTTTTCTGCTACGCCTCGATGGCGGCGATCATGTTGATGATTTCGTTCATATTCGCCAAAACCTTCCTTATCCCGCTCCCCGCTTTGCCTTATGATAGCGGCTATGAAAGTCCTCATCC
>DXAJ01000013.1 GCA_019117085.1 Candidatus Gallimonas gallistercoris | reverse complement strand
CCATGATGGAGCCGATCTCTTCGTCGGCGGCGTCGGGCAGGGCTTCTTTGATTGCCTCATGCGTCTTATCGATGACGATCTGCGTGACGGTATTGCGGATGGTGCCTTCGGCAACATCTTTGGCGAGCACTCTCATCTTGGAACTGATGTGTGCAGAGAGGGAATTTATCTTTTTTTCGATCAGGAGCTTGGAGCCCTCGATCGGGTCGTCTTCGAGGAAGGGCGAGATAAAGTCCGTCGTTTCGAAGGAAAGCTCGACGTCGATGGGCTCGGGGTCGGGATAGACGACTTCGACGCCTTCGACGGAAGCGCTTCCCGCCATGCTTTCAAGATCCTCGGCGGAAAGATCCACTTTAACGCGGATGGAAAGCAGCGGGGCGACGAAGTAGCCCGCGATGGACGCGATGCAAAGGAGCGCGATCAAAATGTTCATGACGACGATCGCGGCGCGGTGCCGTTTTACACTGTTCATAGTTTCACTCCATAAGATCTTTCTTCGATCGTCTCTATTGTATCAAATGACAAAAAAAATGTCAACGAAATGAAGGGGAAGTGGGGGAAGTATCGTCTTCGGGTGAAAAAATGTTCGAACTTGCCGAAGGAAAGGGGGCAAAGGCATATTTTTCTAAAAATTCCTGTCACTTTTTTTCGTTTGCCTATTGAAATTTTATGGATTTTGGGCTATAATGTGATAAGTACAAAAGTACGCACTCTAAATCTCAGGGGGGAATCATTCGTGGAAGACAACAGAAAAGCGATCGAATGCGGCAAGACCGCGCTCGGCATCGAATTCGGGTCGACGAGGATCAAAGCCGTCCTCGTCAATGAAAAGAACGAGCCCATCGCCTCGGGCAGCCATACGTGGGAGAACCGTTTTGAAAACGGCATCTGGACGTATACGCTCGAAGATATTTGGACGGGGCTTAGGGACTGCTACGCCAACATGGCGACGGCGGTCGAACATCAGTACGGCATCAAGATCGCCACGATCGGGGCGATCGGCTTCTCCGCCATGATGCACGGCTATATGGTCTTCGACAAGGACGACAAGCTTCTCGTGCCCTTCCGCACGTGGAGAAACAACTGCGCCGAAGCTGCGGGCGATAAGCTCACCGAGCTTTTCAACTACCATATCCCCGCGCGTTGGTCGGTGGCGCACCTCTATCATGCCATTTTGAACGGCGAAGAGCACGTCAAGAACATCGTATTCCAGACGACGCTCGAAGGGTACATCCACTGGATGCTGACGGGCAAGAAGGTCATCGGCATCGGCGAAGCTTCGGGCATGTTCCCCGTCGACCCCGAAACGAGGCAGTACGACGCGGGCATGCTGAAAAAGTTCAACGACCTTGTCAAGGACAAGGTGCCCTTCAAGGTGGAGGACATCCTGCCTAAGATTCTCGTTGCGGGCGACGAGGCGGGCCGTCTGACCCCCGAGGGCGCAAAGCTCCTCGACCCGACGGGAACGCTGCAGCCCGGTATCCCGCTCTGCCCGCCTGAAGGCGACGCAGGCACGGGTATGGTCGCGACCAATTCCGTCAAAAAGCGCACGGGCAACGTCTCTGCGGGCACGAGCGTGTTCGCGATGATCGTGCTCGAAAAGGCACTCTCCAAAGCGTATCCCGAGATCGACCTCGTCACGACGCCCGTGGGCGACCTTGTCGGTATGGTCCACTGCAACAACTGCACGTCGGACATCAACGGCTGGGTGGATCTCTTCGGCGAATTCGCCAAGATCCTCGGCGTCGACATCCCCAAGTGGAGGCTTTACGACGAGCTCTACTTCGCTTCCGAAAAGGGCGATAAGGACTGCGGCGGCTTGCTTGCCTACAACTATGTGTCGGGCGAACACGTCACGCGCGTGGATGCGGGAAGACCGCTCTTCGTGAGGACGTCGGAGAGCAAATTCGATCTTGCGAACTTCATGCGCGCGCATCTTTATACGGCGTTCGGCGCACTCAAAGTGGGCTGCGACATCATGCTGCGCGAGGAGGGGGTCAAGCTCGACCGCATCACGGGTCACGGCGGGCTCTTCAAGACAGAGCGCGTGGGTCAGAGCTATCTCGCGGCTGCCATCAACGCGCCCGTCACCGTTATGAAGACGGCGGGCGAAGGCGGCGCATGTGGCATCGCCATCCTTGCAAACTATATGGTCACCAAGGAGCAGGGCGAAAGCCTCGAAGACTACCTCGAAAACAAGGTGTTCGCAGGGCAGGAGGGCGTCACGCTCGCTCCCGATCCCGCCAACGTCGAAGGGTTCGAAAAGTTCGCAAAGCGCTATGTTGCGGGGCTTCCCATCGTGCGCGAGGCAGTCGTCAGCCTGAAAGACTAAATAAGTTCGTCTTATAGGAGGAATTGTAAATATGTTAGAAGCTTTGAAGGAAAAAGTGCTCAAAGCCAATCTCGATTTGGTCAAGCACAAGCTCGTGCTCTTCACCTGGGGCAACGTCTCCGAGATCGACCGTGAGAGCGGGCTCGTCGTCATCAAGCCCTCGGGCGTCGAGTACGACGACATGAAGGCGAGCGACATGGTCGTCGTCGACCTCAACGGCAAAGTGGTGGAAGGCGACCTGCGCCCTTCGTCGGATACGCCCACGCACCTCGAACTTTACAAGGCGTTCCCCGACCTCGGCGGCGTCACGCACACCCATTCGACGTTCGCGACGAGCTGGGCGCAGGCGGGGCGCAACATTCCCTTCTACGGGACGACGCACGCCGACTACTTCTACGGCGACATCCCCTGCGCACGCTCCTTAACGCGCGAGGAGATCGAGGGCGAGTACGAGAAGAACACCGGGCTCGTCATCATCGAGAAGTTCAGGATGGAGGGCTTAAAGCCCCTCGAAGTGCCGGGCGTCCTTGTCAAGAGCCACGGCGTGTTCGCCTTCGGCAAGGACGGCGACAACTCCGTGTATAATGCGACGGTCATCGAGGAAGTCGCCAAGATGGCGACGATCACCGAGATCGTCAATCCCAATGTCGAGCGCGCCGATCAGTTCATGATGGACAAGCACTATCTGCGCAAGCACGGCAAGAATGCCTACTACGGGCAGATCAAACGGTAAAAAAAGGGGCGCATATGATCGTTACGGAAGTTATCCCATATACGCCCGATCCCAACAAGCGCGCAAAGCGCATCGAGGAGACTGCGAACGCACACGAGGCGCGGGGGGAGGAACTCGTCTCCGCCCTGTCGACGCCCAACTGCGGCGCAATCCTCATTTTTCGCGCCCCGCAGGCGGACTGCGGGAAAAATCAAAATAGGTAGAGGAAAGTAAAAATGA
The DNA here is from genome assembly GCA_019117085.1 of Candidatus Gallimonas gallistercoris. Lineage (GTDB taxonomy): Bacteria > Bacillota > Clostridia > Christensenellales > Borkfalkiaceae > Gallimonas > Gallimonas gallistercoris. Next base: position 6,480 of record DXAJ01000013.1, on the reverse strand, counting down.
AAGAAAAAGTTGTTTATTGGCTGACCGGTTCCCAGACCCTTTATGGCGACGACGTGCTCGCACACGTTGCCCAGCACTCCGAAGAGATGGCAAATTACGTCAACGAGCACGTTCCCGTGACGGTGAAGTACCTCACGACCTGCAAGAGCTCGGAAGAGATCGTTGCCGCCGTCAAGAAAGTCAACGCGGACGACGACTGCATCGGTATAATCACCTGGTGCCATACCTTCTCGCCCGCCAAGATGTGGATCAAGGGCCTCAAAATGCTACAAAAGCCCATGTGCCATTTCGCGACGCAGTACAACGAGAGACTGCCTTACGATACCATCGACATGGACTTCATGAACGAGAACCAGGCAGCCCACGGCGACAGAGAGTTCGGCTATATCGTTTCCCGCCTGCGCATGGACAACAAGGTCATCGTCGGCTACTATAAAGACCCCGAAGCGCTGAAAGAGCTCGCTTCCTGGTGCAAGGTGGCTGCGGGCTATGCCTTCTCCAAACAGGTCAAGGTGTGCCGCTTCTCCGATAACATGCGCAACGTCGCCGTCACCGAAGGCGATAAAGTCGCGGCGCATATCGAGATGGGCTGGGAAGTCGACTACTATCCCGTGGGCGATTTGGTGGACGTCATCGATACCGTTACGGACGCGGAAGTGGACGCGCAGATGGCAGAATATGCAACGAAGTACACGATGGGAACCGACCGCATCGACGTCGTGCGCGAGCAGGCGAAGTATGAGATCGCCATCGATAAGTTCTGCAAAGAGAACGGCGGCTATATCGGCATCGTCGATCACTTCGGGGCGCTCCACGGCATGAACCAGCTGCCCGGGCTCGCCATCCAGGATCTGCAGGGCAAGGGCTACGGCTTCGGCGCGGAAGGCGACTGGAAGATCGCGGCGCTCGGCGCCGTCATGCAGTACATGGCAGGGCAGAAGGGCACCGGTCTTATGGAAGACTACACCTACGACCTTGTGGACGGGCTCTGCCTCGGCGCGCACATGCTCGAAGTTTCCCCTCAGTTCGCTTCGACCAAGCCCGAGATCCAGGTGCATCCGCTCGGCATCGGCGGCAAGTCCGATCCCGCCCGCCTCGTCTTCGAAGGCATCGAAGCGCCCGAAGCGATCGCCGTCTCCATGGTCGACATGGGCGACAGGATCCGCCTCATCGTGCAGAAGATCGAGCTCGTGAAGTATCCTCATAAGATGCCCAAGCTTCCCGTTGCGGGCTGCATGTGGAAGTATAAGCCCAACTTCAAGGAAGGCGTTGCGGCATGGATCTATGCGGGCGGCGCGCACCACACCGTCGTCTCCTCCGTCGTCACCGCACAGGAGATGGTGGACCTCGGCAATATGTGGGGCATGGAAGTCGTCCTCATCGACGAGAACACCAAGATCGACGAGTTCAAGAAACAGCTCATGTGGTCCGATCAGATCTGGAAGACCAAGCTTTGAGAGAGATTTTTGCGGGGCGGTACGGCGTACTGCCCCGTATTTTTTGAGGGAGCGACCGAAGCCGCGCTTTTGACGGTTCCGCACGGCACCCTCGGACAGGTTTTTTTGAGTGACTATGTTTTATAAGAAATATCTTTTCGGCGATACCGCCGTGTGCTATCAGGAAGTGCCCGTCGAAGGGCATGAAGGCAAGACGACGGTGGGGCTTGCGCTCTTCCCCGTTGGAGAGGAGAAAGAAGTCCCGATCGACAGCCTCATCCAAGTCTCCTTCATGGGCGACGAAACGCTCATCGACTATACGTTGGGCGTCACCATGCGCAACCGCGAGGGCACGCTCTTAAAAGTCGAAGAGCAGGCGGCGGAGGGAAACGGCGTCGTCACCCGCCTTCGCGACGCGCGCGGGAACGTCTATCTTCATCACCTTGAATACAGCCCGAAAACGGGCGTCTTCACCGTCTGGGCGGAGTATTGCAACCTCACGGGGAAGGAACAGACGCTCGAAAGCCTGCAAAGCTTTTCGATAAGCGGCATCCACGCCCTTCGGGGCGGCAAGGCGACGCTCGCGGGGCTCAGACTTCATCGCCTGACGAGCGCGTGGTCGCGGGAGTGCCGCCCCGAGGAGGACAGCTTCGCAAATTTAGGTTTGGATACGAGCTGGGCGCGCTACGGCGTCAAGTGCGAACGTTTCGGCGAAGTGGGGTCGATGTCCAACCGCGGGCATTTTCCCTTTGCCGCCGTTGAGGACAAAGAGCGGCATATCGTTTGGGCGGCGATGATGGAAGCGCCCTCTTCCTGGCAGATGGAAGTGTATGCCGAGAAGGAGACGTGCGCGCTCTCGGGCGGGCTCGCGGACTATGAGTTCGGGCACTGGCGCAAAAATATCGCACCGGGCGAAAGCTTTGCAACGCATAAGGCTTTTCTGACGGTAAAGAGCAGCGTGCTCGCCTGCTGCAACGCCTTTGTCGCGGAACAGGAGCAAAGGCTGAAAGTGCCTGCTTCCGAGGAGAGCATGCCCGTCCTTTTCAACGAATACTGCACGACGTGGGGCTGCCCCTCGGCGGAGAACATCAACGCCATTTTGAAGGCGATCGAGCCCTTTCCCATCGATACCTTCGTCATCGACTGCGGCTGGTACAAGCCCGACGACAAGGGTTGGTGCAACGCCATCGGCGACTGGCGGGAGAGCCGCGCGCTCTTCCCCGAGGGCATTTCGGCAGTCTCAAACGCCATCAAGGCGGCGGGTAAGCACCCGGGCATCTGGTTCGAGTTCGAGGTGGCGGGCAGAGACAGCGACTGTTTTTACGACGAGAGCAAGCTTTTAAAGCGGGACGGGCGCGTTATCACGGGCAAGAACCGCCGCTTCCTCGACCTGCGCCTTCCCAAAGTGCAGGAGTACTTGAAAGAGCGCATGCTCGATTTCTTGCGCAAGAACGGCTTTGAGTATATCAAGATCGACTATAACGACAGCCTCGGCATCGGGTGCGACAGCGCAGACGGCGCGGCTGCGGGAGAGGGCGGGCGTCGGATCGCCGAAGAGAGCCTTGTGTGGCTTGCAAAGCTCAAAGAGGCGGTAGAGGGGCTTGTCATCGAGAATTGTTCTTCGGGCGGCAGCCGCATCGAACCGCTCAGGATGAGCAAAGTTTCCATGTGCTCCTTCTCGGACGCGCACGAGTGCAATGAGATCCCGCTCGTCGCCGCAAACGTCTCGCGCGTCATCCCCGCGCGGCAGATGCAGATCTGGGCGGTGCTGCGGGAAGGGGAGAGCGCTTCGCGCACCATTTATTCGCTCTGCGCCGCCATGATGGGCCGCATCTGCCTCTCGGGCGACGTGCTGCATCTCGACGGGGAGCGCGTCCGCCTCATCCAAGAGGGGTTGGAGTTCTATCAAGAGATCAAAGACGTCGTTCGCTATGGCAAAATCTCCCTCATCGACAACACGGTGGAATATTACCGCGCCCCCGAAGGACGGCAGGTGTATATCAAAGAATACGAGGAGAGAAAGCTCGTCATCGTGCATTTTTTGGAGAGTGCGGAGAAGGTCTCTCTTCCGCTCGAAGGGTGCCGCCTCAAACGCGCCTTCACCGACCTTGCCTATACGGCGGAAGGGGAACTTTGCATCGAAGGCAGACCGTTTTCGGCGGGCGCCTTCCTGTTGGAGCGTATCTGAACCGCGCGCAGGGCGGCTTCGCTGTTGACTGAAAGTTTTGTGAAAATGGGCTCGGGCATTGACTTTTGTCGCCCGAGCCCTTATAATAGAGGAGAAGTAACTTGACGGGAGGGGCTATGGACCGAAAGGAACGTGTGGAACAGCTCCTGATCGCAAACGGGCAGGAACATCTCCTCGCCCATATCCGAGAGCTTGACGGCGCGGAGCAGGACCGTTTTTTTTCTGAGCTCGAGCGCGTCGATTGGACGATTTTTTCCGATGAGGCGCGCGTGCGGCCGCCCGAGGGGGAGATCGCACCCATCGAAGGGCTGAAAAAAGAGGAGATCGCTTCCCGCCGCGAGGAATTCGAAAAGGCCGGGATGCAGGCCGTTCATGATGGGAAAGTGGCGGCGCTCATGCTCGCGGGCGGGCAGGGGACGCGGCTCGGCTTTGACGGGCCGAAGGGGACGCTCGATATCGGCGTTGCACGCCCGCTCTATATCTACGAATGCCTCATCCGCAACCTTTTGGAGGTGTGCACCGCGTGCGGGGCGTATGTGCCGCTCTATATCATGACGAGCGACAAGACCGACCGTATGACGCGCGCCTTTTTGAAGGAGCACGGCTGTTTCGGCTATCCCGAAGAAAAAGTGCGCTTCTTCTTGCAGGACATGGCGCCCGCGACCGACTTTGAGGGCAGGCTGCTGCTCGAAGGGAGGGGCGCGCTCGCGCTCTCGCCCAACGGCAACGGCGGCTGTTTTTCCTCTCTTCGGCGGGCGGGGCTCATGGAGGAGGCGAAACAAAGCGGCGTGGAGTGGATCAACGTCTTTTCTGTCGACAACGTCCTGCAGCGCATTGCAGACCCCGTCTTTGTGGGGGCGACGCTTTTATCGGGCGTAAACTGCGGGGCGAAGTTTGTGAAAAAGTGCGCGCCCGAGGAGCGCGTCGGCGTGCTTTGCAGGCGGGGGAGCCTTCCCGACGTCGTGGAATATTACGACCTGCCCGCAGCGATGGCAAACGCGCGCGATGAAAGGGGAGAGCTCGTCTATTCCTTCGGGGTCACCCTCAACTATCTCTTCCGCTTAAAAGCGATCGAACAGGCTTCGCGTACCGCCATCCCCGTCCACAGGGCGAAAAAGAAGATCCCTTATTGGAACGGCTCGGAGCTTATCCGCCCCGAAACGGAGAACGGCTATAAGTACGAAACGCTCGTCGTCGATTGGGTGCGGCTCATGAAGAGCTGCCTGCCCTTCGAAGCGGTGCGTGAGCGTGAATTTGCGCCCATCAAGAACGCCGAGGGCGTCGACAGCGTGCAGTCCGCGCGCGAACTTTTGAAATACAACGGAGTGAAATTATAATGGAAGAACAGGCATCTCAGGTGACGATAGATTTTGCGAAGCAGCTCATCGAGCTGAGCCGCGTCATTGTCGATATTTTCAAGACGAGCGATCTTGATAAGCTCCCTTCGATGAACCGCATCATCAAGGAAATGTACCGCTTGCAGCACGGCAGCGAGGATCCCGCCATGCAGACCATCGACGTGGAAGCGAACGTCATTTATTCGAATTTTGATATGCTCGTTCAGGTCTTGAAGACCGCCGAGTCGGACAGCGATCTGCCTTCCCTTCAGAATGCGGTGAATAAGTTCCTGCATAATATCAATGAGGCGACTGTAAATATCGCCGCCATGTTCGGATTGGTCTGATTTGGCTTCGGATATGCGGCGCAATACGGTGTCGCGCTTACGCACTCCTCGGTCACTTACGTCTTAGTAAGCTCCCTTCGTCGTTTGCGCGCGCTCCTTGTCTTGCTTGCATCTCCAACCCCAAATCTCGCTTTGTATGGGTGATAGCGTGACCCGAAACTGCGGCGTTACGACGGGCTGAGGCGTAGCGCACTCCGTGTCTTGCTTGCAACTTTGACGTCAGGATGTGCTTAGGCGTATTTTAATTTGAACCATATAGTTTTCTTTTAGGGAGGAAATGATGAAAACGAAAATTTTTGCAGATGCCAACCTTCGGGTGGGCGAGATCGACCGCAACCTCTTCGGCTCGTTCATCGAGCATCTGGGGCGCGCGGTGTACGAGGGCATCTATGAGCCCGGGCATCCCACGGCGGATGAAAACGGCTTCCGCGAGGACGTCATCGGGCTCATCCGCGAGCTGAATGTGCCCATCGTGCGCTATCCGGGCGGCAACTTCCTTTCGGGGTACGACTGGCGGGACGGCATCGGCCCCCGCGAGAAGCGGCCCACCCGCCTCGATCTTGCATGGCTCACGACGGAGACCAACGAGTTCGGCACCGATGAGTTCATGAAGTGGTGCAAAAAGACGGGCATCACCCCCATGATGGCGGTGAATATGGGCACGGGCACCATCCTCGATGCGGCGCACCTCGTCGAATACTGCAATCACGCGGGCGGCACGGCCATCTCCGATCTGCGCCGCGAAAACGGGGCGGAAGAGCCTTACAACGTCAAATATTGGTGCATCGGCAACGAGATGGACGGCCCCTGGCAGACGGGGCACTTAAGCGCCGACGAGTACGGCAAAAAGGCGCTCGAAGCCGCCAAAGTCATGCGCTGGACGAACAGCGAATACGAAAAGAACGCGCCGCACGATTTAAAGCTCATCGTCTCGGGCTCCTCCAATCACGAGATGAAGACCTTCCCCGAATGGGACCGCGTTGTCCTCGAGCATACCTATGAGGCGGTCGATTATCTTTCCATGCACCGCTATTATCAGTACGACGAAACGAGGAAGCGCCCGTTGGAGGACTTCTTGGGTTCTGCCGACGACATGAACGAGTATATCGGCACGCTGAAAGCGACCATAGAATATGTGCGTGCCAAAGTGCGCTCCAAACGGCATTTGAAGA
>DXAJ01000012.1 GCA_019117085.1 Candidatus Gallimonas gallistercoris | reverse complement strand
GATATGGCTCAGTTGGTAGAGCGGTACGTTCGCAACGTACAGGCCACGAGTTCGAATCTCGTTATCTCCACCAAGTCAAAATAATCCGAACCTTTTGGTAACAACCGATTGGTTCGGATTTGTCGTTTATCTGAAATAATAAAGATTCTCCACTGAATGATATGCGCCCCCAAAGTTGGACAGATTTTGGGAGGTGCATATTTTATGGCAAAAAAGGAAGTAAGCAGAAAAAGTATAGCGCGAAGTTCAAAATATCTGTTATAATGAATATGCGCGAAAATCATTTAAGTTACTGAGAAACAGTCCGAAAGTATTGGAAAACAAAGAGCCGAACGGAACCATTTGATTTAATTTTTGTCCAAGCTTTGGGGTTCATTTCACATAAGCGGCGTTTTTTCATGCGGATCTATGCGCTCGGTGCGCTCTCCTTCGACCGTCTTTTCAAAAAGCATACGAAGAACAGAAGGCAGGAGAGGATGGCGGAAATGAGCTCCGTCACCCAGAAGGCGTGCCACACGCCGACGGCGCCGAAGGGGAGGGAGAGAAGATAGGCGATGAGCACGATGACGAGATAGCGCAGAAGGGAGATGACGAGCGAGGGCATCCCCATGCCGAGTCCTTCGAAGGTGCCGCTGATGACGACGGATAGCGCCGAGACGATGAACCCCGCCGAGATGATGCGAAGGGCGGAAGCGCCCGCCTCGATGGTCGTGTCCGTCTCCGAAAACAGCCCCATGAGCTGCTGCGGGATAGCGAGGCAGAGGATGGTGCCGACCGTCATCACGCCGATGCTTAAAAGCAGGGTCAGGCGGAAGATGGAAAGCACGCGGTCTTTGCGCCCCGCACCGAGGTTGTATCCCACGAGGGGGCGGATGCCCTGCACGATGCCGCTCACCGTAAAGTAGATGAAGGTCTGCAATTTATAATAGACGCCGAGGATGAGCACATACGTCTCCGCAAACGCCGCAAGGATGGCGTTGAGCAGGGTGATCATGAAGGAGGGCAGCGCCATGTTGAGCGAAGCGGGGATGCCCACCGCATAGAGCTTGAAGGCGATCTTTTCCTTCGAGCGTCTGCCGAGGCGGATCTTCACGGGGATGTTCGCCCGCCAAAAGACGATGAGATAGGCAAGGAGGGAGAGGCACTGCCCGATGCCCGTCGCGAGCGCCGCGCCCATGACGCCCATTTCGGGGACGGGGCCGAGACCCGAGATGAAGATGGGGTCGAGGATGATGTTCGCGACGGCGCCCACCGCCATGCAGAACATCGTCGTGACCATCTTGCCCGTCGCCTGCAAGATTTTCTCGAAGGCGAGGCTCAATGTGAGCACGGGCGAAAAGGCGATGACGACATAGAAGTATTCGAGCCCGTAAGAGACGGTCACTTCGTCCTTCGTGAACATGCGGAGGAATGGTGCGATGAAGAGGCAGCACAGCCCCGCAAGCAGCACGCCGTGGACGGCGCTCAAAAGGACGCCGAGCGCGGAGGCGCGGTCGGCTTCGCGGTAGCGTTCCGCTCCCAGATAGAAGGCGACCGCCGCGTTGATGCCCACGCCGAAGCCGATGCCCACGGCGTTCGCAAGGTTTTGCAGCGGGAAGACGAGGGAGACGGCGGTCATGGCGCTCTCGTTCCATTGCGCGACGAAGTAACTGTCGACAATGTTGTAGAACGAGTTGATGAGCATGGAGAGGACGATGGGAAGCGCCATCTTCAGCACGAGCGGCAGGATGGGCTTTTCTTTCATGAAGGTCTGATCCATAAGTTGGCTCCTTTGCGTTGGGGTTAAGGCGGCGGCTGCCCGAACGGGCGAGCAGGGGGGATAAAAGGCGGCTGCCCGAACGGGCGCGCGCGGGTTTCTTATGAGGCGCGAGGGGCTCTATGGGGCGTGCTCGGGGCTCGTAAGAGGCGCGCATGGGACGCTCTATAAAGCGCACGGGCGAATTTTGCCGCAAAAAAGCCACACGGCGGCGGGGCTGTGTGGCGAAAAGATGACTGAGCAGGAAAAATCCACAACGATTTTCGTGCCGTTATCATATCACGGCGGCGGGGCGGCGGTCAAGCGATTTTGCGGCAGTTTTGCGCGGGCTCTTGACAGAAGGGGGCGGATGGGGTATGATAGAGGGCGAGGGAATCCTATGATCGAAAATATCCTCTTTGACCTCGACGGGACGCTCACCGAACCCTTCGAAGGCATCACCAATTCCGTCCTCTATGCCCTCCGTAAATGCGGCATCGAGGAGGGGGACAGGGCAAAACTCAAAGCGTTCATCGGGCCGCCGCTGCTTACTTCCTTTTCGGAATTTTACAGCATGACGCAGGAGGAAGCCCGCCGCGCCGTCCGATTTTACCGCGAGTACTATGAAGGGAAGGGTATCTTCGAAAACGCGGTCATTGCGGGCATCCCCGAACTTCTCTATTCGCTGAAAAAGGAGGGATGCCGCCTCTTTGTGGCGACGTCCAAGCCCGAGCCCTTTGCGGAGCGCATCATCGAGCGCTTCGCCCTTTCTTCGTACATTGCGCGCGTCTTCGGGGCGAGCCTCGACGAAACGCGCACCGAAAAGGGGGATGTCATCGCATACGCCTTAAAAGAGGGCGGCATCGCGAAGGAGAGCGCCCTCATGGTGGGGGATCGGAAGCACGACATTCTGGGCGCGAAGGAGAACGGCATTCGTTCGATGGGCGTGCTGTTCGGCTACGGCAGCCGCGAGGAGCTTGCTTTGGCGGGCGCGGACATGATCGCCGAAACGCCCGAAGAAGTCTTGCGTCTCTATCAAAAAATCAAAGGCGCGTGAGCGCGGAGCGCGGCAGGACATGCCGCAAAGGAGCAAACGATGTTTGGTTGGGCATTTTTGGGCTGCGGCAATATCGCCGAGCAAGTCGCGAATGAGCTTGTTAACGAAGCGGGGCAGGAGATCGTCTCCTGCTGGAACCGCTCGCCCGAGCGCGCACAAAAGTTTGCCGTCAAGTACGGCGCGCGGGCTTATCGGACGGCGGAGGAAGCCTTGAAGGCGGAGGGCGTGAACGCCGCCTATATCGCCGTGACGGCAGATCGGCACCTCGACTATATCCGCCTGTGCCTCAATGCGGGCGTGCCCGTTCTTTGCGAAAAGCCCTTCACCGTCAACGCGGGGGAGGCGGAGCAAGCCTTCGCGCTCGCAAAAGAGAAGGGGCTGTATCTTTGCGAAGCCATGTGGACGTGGTTCAACGCGCCCGCGCTCACCGTCCGAACGTGGCTGCCCAAGATCGGCGCGGTCAAAAAGGTGACGGCGAAGTACTGCGTGCCCATTTCGGGCAATCCCCGCCTCGTCGATCCCGTGCGCCTCGGCGGTGCGCTCGTCGATATCGGCGTCTATCCCATCCGCTATGCTTACGAACTCTTCGGCATGCCGAAAAAGATCGTCTGCGAAGGGAGCGTCGAGGGCGGCGTCGACCACAAGGAGAAGGTGACGCTTTTCTACGACGGCTTTGAAGCAGAGATTATGATCGACATGGACGAATTCAAAGGCGAAGAGTTCGTCATCGAGGGCGAGAAGGGTTGTATCCGCGTGCCGTGGTTCCACGCGGCGCAGGAAGTCCTCCTCACGGGCGAAGAGGAGGCGCGCTTTGAGGACGGCTCGCCCAAGTATGCCGTGCAGCTGCGGCGCGCTGCGGAGGAGATCGCAAACGGGTGCAAAGAGAGCGCCTTCTGCCCGCCTTCGCACACGCTGGACGTCATGCGCATCCTCGACGAATGCAGACGGCAGATGGGGCTCGTCTATCCGAGCGAACGCTGAGCGCGCGGCTTGTTTGCGCGGCATTCCGCGCGGCGTTTTATGGCGCAAGAACCGATATGATACAGCCGAAGAGGGGGAAACAAGTCGCTTTTCGGCTGTTTTTTTGTTCAGTCACGGTCCAATCATGCCCATGTCACACAAAGTCGTGACGGAATATGAGTTTGACCGCGCACCAAAGAGCGGTATAAATATAATAGAAGGAGGTGAGCCTCTTGAAGACTTATATCATCACCGGCGCCAACGGATTTTTGGGCAACAACATCATCCGCCTTTTGCAGAAGGAAGCCTGCGATATCCGCGCCCTCGTGCTGCCCGGGGATAAACTGCATTCCCTCGAAGGGCTGCGCTGTACCCTCTATGAAGGGGACGTCACGAAAAAGGAGTCGCTTTCGGAAATTTTCACCGTGCCCGATGGGGCGGAAGTCGTCGTCATCCACTGCGCCGCCATCGTCACGGTCAAATCCAAGTTCGATCCCAAAGTGCAGGAAGTCAACGTGAACGGCGCGCTCAATATCGCAGAAAAGGCGCTTTCCGTGGGGGCGCGGCTCGTGTATGTTTCGAGCGTGCACGCCATCCCCGAACGCGGGCAGAAGGTCGTTTCCGAAACGAAGGAATTCGATCCCGCCCTCGTCAAGGGGCAATACGCCAAGACGAAGGCGGAGACGGCGAACGCCCTCTTGAAGATGGTAAAGGAGCGCGGGCTCGACTGCGTGATCGTGCATCCTTCGGGCATGCTCGGGCCGTACGATTTCGGGCACAGCCACTTGACGCAGCTCGTGCTCGATTTTAGCAACGGTAAACTCACGGCGTGCGTCAAGGGCGGCTATGATTTTTCCGACGTGCGCGACGTGGCGGCGGGCATCCTGAGCGCCGCAGAGCGCGGCAGGACGGGCGAGTGCTATATCCTCTCCAACCGCTATGTGGAGATCAAGGAACTGCTTGACGTTATCAGCGAGGTGCGCGGCACCAAGAAGATCAAAGTGGTGCTCCCCATGTGGCTCGCAAAGGTCACCGCGCCCCTTTCGGAAGCCTATTATGCCATCTTGAAATCGCCGCCCCTCTATACGAGGTATTCGCTCTATACCATCTCTCATCACGTCGAATTCACCAACGAGAAGGCAAAGAAGGAGTTGGGCTTTTCCAACCGCTCCATCCGCGAGACGGTCGCAGATACCGTCCGCTGGCTGGAAGAACAGGGCCGCATCCCGCACGCCTAAACAATATATAGAAGTAATTTGAAAAAGGAGTGATCTGATGGAATTTGAAGAGAAGGACTTGGTGGCGACTGCTACGCCGGACATATTGCAGGAGATCGCGCGGGCGAGGGCGCTCTGCCGCGAATATTACCACAGCGACTACGGCGATACGGCCCGTCGGAATGCCATTTTGCGCGAATTGTTCGGAAGCATCGGCGAGAATGTCGCCATCGATACGCCCTTTTACTGCGATCATGGGAAAAATATCTCGATCGGCAGCAACGTCATCATCGGCATGAATTGTACGTTTGTGGACAATGCTCCCATTGTCATCGGAGATAACGTGATGATCGCCTCCAACGTGCAGCTCTATACGGCTGCGCATCCCGTTGCTGCAAAGGAGCGTTTTGTGGAGGGCTGGCGCGAAAAGGGAACGGTGTTCTTCCGCACCTATGCGCGTCCCATTGTCATAGAAGACGGAGCGTGGATCGGCGGCGGGGTCATCCTGCTGCCGGGGGTGACGGTGGGCAGGAACAGTGTCATCGGCGCGGGGAGCGTCGTTACCCGTTCCATTCCCGCTGACTGCGTGGCGGTGGGCAGTCCTTGTAAGGTCATCCGCACCATCGAAAACTGACCGGGCGGTCTGTCCTCTCTCGAGAGATCGATACTGCAATAAAAAACGGAGCTGATCGGCTCCGTTATTTTGACGTTAAAGATCATGGAGAAGACGCCCCAAGGGCAGAAGGGTCAGAAGACCAAAAGATCGGCGGAAGGGGCCCCATAGAAGGCGGAAAGGCCCTTCAACAGCTCCTCGTAGTCGGCTTTTGCGAAGGTCTCCACGGCGGAGTGCATCGCAAGCTGGGCAAGCCCCAAGTCCACCGTGCGGACGGGCACCTGCGCAAAGCCGATCGCCCCCAGCGTGCCGCCGCTCCGCATATCCGAGCGGTTGAAAAAGGTCTGGAACTTGACGTCCGCGCGCGAGAAGATGCGCTTGATGACGGCGGATGAGAGGGCGTCCGTCGTGTAGGCGCCGCCCGCGTGCCCCTTGATGACGACGCCCCCGCCCATCACGGCGCGGTTGGTGGGGTCGCACTTTTCGGGATGGTTGGGATGCAGCGAGTGCGCGTTGTCGAGCGAAACGGAGAAGGAGCGGGAGAGCATCCTCTCATATTCGCTCGCCGAAAGGGAAAGGCTCTCCGCGATGCGGGAGAGCACGCTTTTCAAAAAGCCGCTGCCCGCGCCTTGCAGCGTGTGACTGCCCACCTCCTCGCTGTCGAAGCATGCCGCGACAAGCACGCCCTCGCCCTCATTTGGATCTGCCAAAGCGGAGAGGGAAGCGGCGACGCTCGACAAATTGTCGATGCGCGGCGAAGAGAGAAATTCCCCGTGGCTGCCGCTTGTAAAGGGCTGTTCGGCGCAGGCGGCGAACAGATCGAAGGAGAGCGCGCCATGAAGGGCGCTTCCGAGTTCCTCCTTCCCCAAAGACCAGAGCGGGAGAAGGTCGGTCTGCGCGTTGGGGGAGAACTTCTCGTTGACCGAGCGGTCCATATGGATGGCGAGCGAGGGGATGACGATGTTCTCTTCGCTCACATAGGGCTCGGAGACGAGTATGCCCTCCTTTTCGCGCACGATGCGCCCCGCGATCTTCAGGGGGCGGTCGAAAAAGGTGTAACAGATGCCGCCGCCGTAAGGTTCGACGTTGAGCCGCGTGAAGGCGCCGTCCGAAAGGGCGGCGTTTTCTTTGAGCTTGAGGGCGGGCGAGTCGGTGTGCGTGGCGACGATCTTGAAGGCGCTTTCGGGGCGTTCCCCGATGCCGAAGGCGATGAGCGCGCTGCCGCCCCGCGTGACAAAATATTGCTTGCCGCGCTCTAAGTTCCATTCCTCGCCCTCGGAAAGGGCGCAAAAACCGTGCGCCGAGAGAAAGGCGGCGGCGTTTTGAACGGCCTGAAAGGCGGTGTACGAGCTCCCCAGATAGCGGGAGAGCCCTTCAATGGAAGAAAGTTCGTTCATATTCGTTCCTTGATTTGTATTACTCCCTTACAGTATATCACATCCGCGCCAAAATGCAAGCGGGAATCACCGCGTGCTGTCTGTGTGTTCATCCAGGCAGAGGATGTCGTTGGCGTCCACATCTAAGACTTTACAAAGATTGGCAAACGTATCGAGCGCGGGCATGGAACGGCCGGAAAGATATTGGCCGATGGTCGGCTGACGAATGCCTAAGCGTCGTGCGAGTTCGGTTTGGGTCATCCCGCTGTTGCGAATGGCTTCAGCGAGTCGTTCTCTGATTTGTTCCAATGTGATCATGATTTGTTCCTCGCCTTAAAATTATAGAGGCAATGCCTATAATATGCTTGACTTATAGGCATTGGCTATTGTAAAATTAGAAAAAGCACTCCGGAGGTCATGATGGAACAAGGAAAGTGTTGGAACTGCCGCTATTTCAGCCGCTATTATACCAAGGAGACGACGCGCTTTCGGTCGACAAAATTCGGGCGCTGCTGTAAAGCGGGGGAGGCGGTTGAAAGCAATGGCGGCTGTGAACGATATATGCGTAGAGAGCGTTGCAAACGATCGGAGACGATGCTGAGGGTCTGCCTCGGCGATATCCTCCGTCAGCTCAAAGAGCTCAGGTGTATCCTGGAAGAGGAGCGGGAGACGCGCGATGAAGACGGCAAGTAAAAGATGCGTCACTTGCGCGTATTTCCGTAAACTCTATCGTTTCGGAGGATGTGGTTTTTTTCGAAACCGTGGGGAAAAAGAACGGTACTGCGTTTTGCGGGAAGCCTTCGTCTCTTCCGAAGACGGCTGCCCTTTATGGGAGAAGAAGGAGAAAAGGAAGCCTCTTTCTTCCGAAGCCCTTGTGCAGGGGGAGAGCGACGTGAAAAGGCTGATCGAGCTGCTATAATAACGGTCAAACCCCGCATTGACAGAAAGGGAAGAATGTGATATAATAAAATCATGTTAGAAAAATTCCGTAAGACCATGAGAAATTGGGTCACAAAAGTTTACATCGACATCACGGGAAGCCCCTTAAAGCAGGGTGAAAATCTGGCGTCGCAGGGAGAGGCCGCCTCAGATCCCGCGATGAGCGAACTTCTCTGCCGTGCCGCGGCGGAAGGGGCGGTGCTGCTCGAAAACGACGGCACGCTGCCCCTCAAGGATAAGTTTGCCCTCTTCGGGCGGACGCAGGCAGACAGCTTCTATACGGGCTACTGCTCGGGCGGCGACGTCATCAAGCCCTATCAGGTGAGCATCTTAGAGGGCATCCTGAAAGAGCGCGGGCTTGCACCCGATCTCGAGCTGTTGGAGACCTACCGCAAGTGGGCGAAGGAGCACCCCGTCGACCACGGCTATTGGGGCAACTGGCCGCTCAACTATCCCGAAATGCCCCTTACGGAGGACTTCGTGAAGGGCGTTGCGGCGCGCGCGGAGACCGCCGTCGTCGTCTTGGGCCGCGCCGCGGGGGAGGACAGGGACTGCCTCCTTCAGGAGGGGAGCTACTATCTCAAGGCGGAGGAGCGCAATATGCTCGCCCTTGCCAAGAAGTACTTCAAAAAGCTCGTCGTGCTCCTCAACATCGGCAACATCATCGACTTTTCGTGGGTGGACGAGTTTTCCCCCAACGCCGTGCTCCTCTTGTGGCAGGGCGGCATGGAGACGGGCAACGCCTGCGCCAAGCTGTTGTCGGGCGCAGTCTCGCCTTCGGGCAAACTGTCGATGACCATCGCAAAGCGTTATGAAGACTATCCCGCAAGCAATTTCGGCGACGCTTCCCACACCGATTACACCGAAGATATCTACGTCGGCTACCGCTATTTCGAGACGTTCGCAAAGGAGAAGGTGCGCTATCCCTTCGGCTACGGGCTGAGCTATACCACCTTCTCCGTCGATCCTTCCCTCACCTATGCCCAGCAGGGCGCC
Source organism: Candidatus Gallimonas gallistercoris (assembly GCA_019117085.1). Taxonomy (GTDB): domain Bacteria; phylum Bacillota; class Clostridia; order Christensenellales; family Borkfalkiaceae; genus Gallimonas; species Gallimonas gallistercoris. Next base: position 370 of record DXAJ01000012.1, on the reverse strand, counting down.
GAGATCTGCGTGAAGGTCAAAAATACGGGGAAGTGCGCGGGCAGATGCGCCGTTCAGGTGTATGTGCAGAAGCCCTTCGGGAAAGACGGCAACCCCAAACGCGAGCTCGTCGGCTTTTATAAGACGGGACTCCTTCCCGCAGGCGGCGAGGAAGAGGCGGTCATCTCCGTGCCCGTCTACCGCGTCACGACGTACGACGAGGAGACGTCGTCCGAAGTGCTGCTCGGCGGGGAATATGTGTTCTTTGCGGGCGAGGACGTGCGCTCTGCAAAGGAAGCGGGCCGCGTGGCGACGGAAGGGCGCGTGTTAAGGCACCTTGCAGAGCGCGGCGCGCCCCGCAAGCCCTTCCCCGTCTTCCGTGCGGAAGACA
>DXAJ01000002.1 GCA_019117085.1 Candidatus Gallimonas gallistercoris | reverse complement strand
ACTATGTTTTAGGCACTTATAACGACGGCATAACGGGAAATATTATCTTTATTTCTGCATGAGCGATTACACCGAAGGCGTGGCGGTCTCCGAAAACCCGCAAGGTCCTTTCCGCGATCCCGTGCGCCTTCCGTGCGGAGGCATCGATCCCGCAGTCTTTGTCGACGACGACGGCAAAGTTTACTACTATTGGGGGCAGTTCCGCGCGAACGGCGTCCGCCTCAACGACGATATGATCTCCTTTGATGAAAGCAGCGTCGTTGAGCGCATCGTCACCGAAGAGGAGCACGGCTTCCATGAGGGCAGCTCCATGCGCAAGCGGAACGGCATTTACTACTATGTTTACCCGTGCATCTTCCGCAAGGGGAGGCCGACCTGCCTTGCCTATGCAACGAGCAAAAGCCCCTTGGGCCCGTTCACCTACCGCGGGATCATCATCGACAACGCGAAGTGCGACCCCGAAAGCTGGAACATCCACGGCAGCATCGAAGAATTTCACGGGCAGTGGTATGTCTTTTATCACCGCTCGTCGGGCAACTGCCGCGCCAACCGCAGGCTGTGCGTCGAGAAGATCTATTTCAACGGCAACGGCACCATCGACGAAGTCAAGATGACCTCTCAGGGCGCGGGCGAGCCGTTTGCGCTCGGTGAGGCCATCGAAGGCTGGCGCGCCGCAGAAGTGGAAGGGGGAGCTTATATCGACGGCACCGATCTTGTCATGAAGAAGGGGAGCCGTGCCGTCATCCGCTATTGTGACTTTGAAAAAGCTCCCGTCCGCATGGAGGCAGACTTCGAGGGGGAAGGCGCGCTCACGGCGGCGGCAAACGGAAAGCCGCTTGATAGAGCCGAACAGGGACTCAATGAGATCGTCCTCACTTCTTCGGGCGATTTGAGAGTGCATTCCGTTCGCTTTCTTTCAGAGGAAAACTGATGGCATATCCGAAAGAGTTTTTATGGGGCGTTTCGACGGCTGCCGCTCAGGTCGAGGGCGGCGCGGCGGAAGACGGCAGAAGCCCGAGTATTTGGGATGCGTTCGCCGCCGAGAAAAAGGTCATGAACGCCAAGTATTTCCCGACCGCGTGCGACAGCTATCACCGTTTCTTTTCTCGCGACCTTGCAAACCTCAAAGCGCTTGGTGTGAACAGCTACCGTATGTCTCTTTCCTGGTCGCGCGTGCTGCCCGAAGGTACGGGAAAGCTCAACGAAAAGGGCGTCGACTATTATAAGCGCGTCTTTGAAGCTCTGCTGGAAGAGGGGATCACGCCTAATGTCACTCTCTACCATTGGGATCTTCCACAGGTGCTCGAAGATAGGGGCGGCTGGGCAAATTGCGACTGCATACAGTGGTTCGGCGAGTATGCCGAAAAGATGTTCCGCCTCTATTCCGATCTAGTTCCCTATTTTGCTACGGTCAACGAGCCTATCGCGACGTATATCGGCTACGCGAAGGGAAAGTTCGCCCCGGGGCATAGGGATGAAACGCTCGGCAACCGGGCGCGGCATAATCTGCTCGTTGCGCACGGCAGGGCGGTGGAAGCGTTCCGCGCCGTTGCTTCAAAAAGTGCCAAGATCGGCATCGTCATCGACGTGTGGAAGCGATATGCGAAGTATCCCACGGAGGAAAACCTTGCTGCCGTTCGCGACGAGGACGAGCGCAATTGGAAGTTTTATACCGATCCCGTCCTCGGCGGGGCGTATTCCGATTATATCCTCTCGGCGCTTGCTCGCGAAGGGACGCTCATGGAGATCAAAGAGGGCGATCTTGCCCTCATCCATACGCCCATCGACTTTTTCGGGCTGAATATCTACGACCGCGTCCTCATCAATAAGGGAAAGAAAGGAGCAAAGAAGCTGCTTGCGGGCGGCAACCAGCAGGAAACACGCGGCGGGTTCGATCCCCATGTCATCCGCGACGTTGTAAGAATGCTGCGGGAAATGTATTCGCTCAAACTTCCCATCCTTATCACCGAAAACGGGAAGGGAACGTATATACACGAATGTTCCCGCGGCGGCATCATTCGCGATAAAAAGCGTGTTGATTACTTCAAGTCAGTCCTTGACGAAGTGGAACGTGCCAACGAAGAGGGCCTCAACATCGCAGGCTATTATGCATGGAGCCTGATGGATAACTTCGAATGGTGCGCGGGGACGATGATCAAATACGGGCTTCTTCATACCAATTTCAAGACATTCGAGACGAAGTGGAAGCAAAGCGCCTATTTTTACCGCGACTATATCGCCTCTCACCGCACCGACAAATAGGAGGAAACTACAGAAGATGAAAAAGTTTGCGTTCAATCCTTATCTTCCTTCCTATGAGTACATCCCCGACGGCGAACCCCGCGTCTTTGGGGAGCGTCTGTATATCTTCGGCAGCCACGACAAGTTTGGCGGCAATGATTTCTGCCTCAACGATTATGTTGCATGGTCCGCGCCCATAGACGATTTGTCTGACTGGCGCTTTGAAGGCGTCATCTACCGCAAGGAACAAGACCCTCGATCCGGGGAAAAACTACCGCTCTTTGCCCCCGATGTTATCCGAGGGTCAGACGGCAGATATTATCTCTACTATTCCGTCAAGGACAGTTCGGTGATCTCCGTCGCAGTCTCAAATGCGCCTGCGGGGAAATACGAATACTACGGCGACGTCAAGACTCCGGAGGGTCGCGTCTACGGCACCCGTCCCGACGATCATTATGAGTTCGATCCCGCCATCCTCAACGATGGGGGAAGATATTATCTCTATTCGGGCTTCGGATTTACGGCAAAGGCGGCAGGGCATCGATGTGTCGGCGTCTTTGTGCGCGAGCTAAAGGCAGACATGCTCACGTCAAAAGGGGAGCTCAAGATCCTTATCCCTCGCAAGAAATTTTCGTTCTTCCGCAACGGGTTCTTTGAAGGTGCGTCCATCCGTAAGATCGGAAGCCTCTATTTCCTCGTCTATCCCTGTTCAAATATGTCGGGGCTTGTCTATTGCACAAGTGACCGCCCGGACGGCGGGTTCCGTTATCGCGGGCGTATCCATTCCACATCGGATATAGGCATCAACGGGCATAGGTTTCTTTCTGCTGCCTATCCCATTGGCAACAACCACGGCGGGATCGCCGAAGTAAACGGGAAGTATTACATCTTCGATCACCGCATGACAAACAATACGATGTTCTCCCGTCAGGGCGTTGCAGAGGAAATTCAAATTTCCGATGACGGCACGATCGGTCAGGTGGAATGCACATCTTGTGGGCTCAACGGCGGCCCGCTGCCTGCGAAAGGGGAATATCCCGCCTATATTGCCTGCAACCTGATGAGCAGGAGGGTATTGGGGATGCGCGTTCCTTTCCGCGGCGCTTATATCACACAGGATGGAGAAGACCGTGAATGCGGCCCCGATCAGTACATTTCTCAAATCGAAAACGGAACGGTCGTAGGGTTCAAGTATTTTCTTTTCGACGGAACGGAAAGCCGCCTTTGCGTTCAGGTGCGCGGCTTTGCTCAAGGTACTCTCCTTGTTTATGACAGGGAGCGGAAGGGCGCGCTCCTTACAAAGATCGACCTTCATCCCGATCAAAGCGAATGGGCAGAATTTTCAGCTCCGCTCTGCAAAACGAAAGGAAAGCGTGCTCTCTTTTTCAAATTTAGAGGCAAGGGAAAGTTTGATATGAACTCTTTTTCCGTCAGATAGAGCGTAAAACAAAACGTATGGAGCAAACATGGAAGGAAAAAACAAGAATAAGATGTGGATCATCCTCGGAAGTTCCTTCGCAGTACTTATGATAACCTGCCTTGTGGGGCTGATCTTTACGGGAATGTATGTGGGCTGGGGACCCTTTGCGTTTATGCAGTTCGATCACGAAGAAAAAGTCATCCTTCAAAAATATGATTTTGAAACAAGGAAGGGGGAGATCGTTTTTTACGGCGCCTCCAACTTCCGACTCTGGACGGAGATGGAAAACGATCTTTCGGAGTACAAAGTGCAGAACCACGGTTTTGGCGGTAGTACCGATAAAGACCTGGTGGAGCGGGCAGATACGCTCCTCTATCCGTACGCGCCCGCCGTCGTGTTCTTTCAGACGGGATCCAACGACTATGTCTCTCTGGATGGCACGGACGAGGAAAAAGTGGAAGTGTGCATGGAGTATAAAAGGTTCATGTTCGAGAGCTTTCATGAAAGGCTGCCCGATGCAAAGTTCGTCGTCATGAGCGGGCTGCTGCTCCCCGGAAGAAGCCAATATACGGCGCTCACGCAGAAGATCAACGATGCGATCGAGGAGTTGTGCGCAGAGTATGATTACATGACCTTCGTTGACGCGGAAGAAATGACTTTCGACGGCAGCGCCTATCGGAGCGAGCTCTTCATCAAAGACGGCATCCACCTCAACCATGAGGGGCAGCTTATATGGCGGGACGGCTACATCAAGCCCGCCATCGAAGCGCTCATCGACGAGTATGGTCTTGAAATTCTAAGGAAGTGAAAAGAGATCTTCTGTAGGAAAACCATGAAAGAATTTACGCCGCAAAGCAAGATTTCCGAGATCCGGAATTGCAAAGAATTTGCGCCTTTCAAAAAGTATGTCGTATGCCCGCGGCAGTTCGCTGCCATGATGGGCCCGCTCACTTTGGAAAAACTCACGCAGTACTTTCCCTTCGATCCGCCCTCGCTCTGCAACGCGCTCAACGAGATGCGCCTGCGCCGACAAAGGGGAGAGCAGCTCTTTTACGACCTCGGCGATACCGTCGGGCTCTATGCCTTCCTCATCAGGAAGCGTGCGCCCCTTGTCCTCATCCTGCCGGGCGGCGGGTATGGCGATGTGTGTTCGTTTGTCGAAGGGTTTTCAACGGCGGCACGCTTCAACGAACTTGGCTTCAACGCTGTCATCGGGCAGTACCATGTGAGGAAGCGCGCGCACTATCCTGCCCCGCAGGAGGATGTTGCCGCCATCCTCTCCTTTGTATTTTCTCATGCCGAAAAGTGGCAGGTCGACACGGAGAACTATGCCGTCTGCGGGTTTTCGGCGGGCGGTCACGTTGCGGGCTGTTGGGGCGCTGCAAAGCTCGGCTATGAAAAGTACGGCCTTCCCAAGCCCGCCGCCCTGTTTTTGTGCTATCCCGTCCTCACGATGGGGGAAAAGACGCATGCAGGCTCGCGCGCGTTCCTCCTCGGGAAAGAGGCGGAAGATAAGGCGCTTCAAAGGGAGTGGTCGGTCGAAGAGAGAGTGGATGCAAGCTATCCGCCCACCTTCCTTTGGCAGTGTACGCATGACGACACCGTGCCCTTTGAAAACAGCCTTATGATGAAGGCTGCGCTCGAACGGGCGGGCGTTCTCTTCGAATTTATGCCCGTTGAGGGAACAAAGCACGGCTGGGGTGTTGCCAAGAATACCCCCGCCGAAGATTGGACAAGCCGCGCCGCGCAATTTTACCATACCGTCCGCGAAGGAAAAAAAGCATGAAAGCCATCCGTTTGAGAACGGAATATCTCAAAGACCCTTTGGGCATCGACATCCAAAAGCCCTTGCTGTTTTGGAACTGCGAGGGCGGCAGCAAGCAGGCCGCTTATCGCATCTTG
>DXAJ01000011.1 GCA_019117085.1 Candidatus Gallimonas gallistercoris | reverse complement strand
AAGAAAGCAAGAGGGCGGAGGAACCGAGGAGGAACAACGCGACCAGCGCTACGAAGAGCTTCAGGAACTTTCTGGTTGATTGTTTTTCCATAATGATTCTCCTTTAAATATTTTTCGAGACTGAGGTCATACCTTTCCTATATGACACTTCGGAGCATATTCTATCACGGCAAATGGGGGTTGTCAAGCGTTTCGCCGTAAAATGTGACAGGATTTCGCGAAAATCGCAAAACCGTCCCCAAATGCACCCCGGCTTTCCTGCCGAGGCCCGATTCGGAAACAATTCGCTCCTTCCGCGAGACAAGCACACGCACGAGACCGCAGCCTTCTCCCCTTCCGGACGGCTAAGCCGCCTTGAAAGCGAGACAAAAAGCCACGGTGCACGGCCTTCGCCCCTTCCGCCGCGGCTAAGCCGCCTTGGACAAGAGCTTCGGGCAGCGCTCTTCGCACCTCACACGCCCTGCACCCGCCGATAGAATTATTCTTATGCGCCATATCACCCGGATATGATCTATGTGTATTTTAACAGAGTTGAGGATGATTGTCAAGCCTTTTCTAAAATTTTCTTGGCGAGTGGAAAGGAATATCCTGCTTAGAACGGGTAATTTTGCCTATTTTGCCTGTTTTTGCCGTGGAATTGTGGATAACTTTTTGTTTCCTGTGGATAGGTCGTGCGATATTTTGAATTTTTCGCCCCGCGAAAAGCAACGCCGCCCGAAGAGAAGAAAAAAGGAGCCGCCCGCCCCGCCGCATGGTGCGGCGGGGCGGGCGGCTCCATAGAGATCGACTCAAAGCCGTGCGGCGATCGCGCGGAGGAATTCTTCGGAATTGAGCTTCTTCGGGGTGACGCCCTCTTTATGGAAGAGCGGGATGAGATCGCCCGTCATTTCGCCCGCCTCGATGGTCGCTTTCGTTGCGTTTTCGAGCTTTTCCGCAAAGGCGACGAGCTCGGGCGTTTCATCGAGCTCCCCTCTCTTCTTCAAAGCGCCCGTCCAGGCGAAGATGGTCGCGACGGAGTTCGTCGACGTCTCCTCCCCTTTGAGGTGCTTGTAGTAGTGGCGGGTGACGGTGCCGTGCGCCGCCTCGTACTCGTACTTGCCGTCGGGCGAGACGAGCACCGAGCTCATCATGCCCAGAGACCCGTAGGCGGTCGCGACCATATCGCTCATGACGTCGCCGTCGTAGTTCTTGCACGCCCACAAAAGCCCGCCCTCGCTGCGCACCACGCGCGCCACGGCGTCGTCGATAAGGGTGTAAAGGTACCAGATGCCCTTTCCTTCAAATTGGGCGCGGTACTCTTCGTAAACTTCTTCGAAGATCTTCTTGAACCTGCCGTCGTACTGCTTGGAGATGGTATCTTTGGTGGAGAAGATCATGGGGATGCCGTTCTCCGCCGCATAGCGGAAGCAGGAGTGCGCGAAGGAGCGGATGGAAGCGTCCGTGTTGTGCATCCCCTGCACGACGCCCGCGCCGTCGAAGGCGTGGATGAGCTTGCGGCGCACTTCGCCCTTCTCGTTTTCGATGACAAGGTATGCCTTTTCGCCCGCTTCGAGTTCTTCGTCGACGGCGGAATAGACGTCGCCGTAGGCGTGACGGGCGAGCACGATGGGCTGCTTCCAGCCGGGGATGTAGGGCACGATGCCTTCGCACAGGATGGGCGCGCGGAAGACGGTGCCGTCCAAAATGCGGCGGATGGTGCCGTTGGGGCTCTTCCACATCTTTTTGAGGTGATATTCGCTCATGCGCTGCACGTTGGGGGTGATGGTCGCGCACTTGACGGCAACGCCCAACCGCTTGGTCGCCTCGGCGGAATCGACGGTCACTCGATCGTCCGTCTCGTCGCGGTGAGGAAGGCCGAGGTCGTAGTACTCCGTTTTGAGGTCGATATAGGGGGTGAGCAGGATGTCCTTGATCTCCTGCCAGAGGATGCGCGTCATTTCGTCGCCGTCCATTTCGACGAGCGGCGTCTTCATTTGGATCTTTGCCATAAAGTTGCTCCCTTTTGATTTCGGTATTATAATATCGGTATTATAACACCCGCGCGCGGTTTTTGCAACCTTTTGCGCCCGCAAATCGCGTACGGGAGAGAAGCCCCGTCGCAAGCGGCGGCTTTTCGGGCGGGAGCGAGGCGTTCTCGACGAGGGAGACGAGAAAATCGCGCGCGTCCGTCAATGTATCGCCGAAGAGATAGAAGGCAAGAGAGCCCGGCACCGTGTTGAGTTCGTTGAAATACACTCTGCCGTCCTCCGCGAGGAAGAAATCTCCCCGCACCACGCCGCGGAGGGAAAATGCCTCCACGACCGAGCGCATGGCGCCGCGGATAGTGTCTGCCGCCTCTTCGGGGATGTCGGCGGGAATGACGCTGCGGCGCTCTGTGCTCTCGTATTTTTCTCCGAAGGTGAGGACGGGCGAGGAGGAGAGCACTTCTTCAATGGGCGAGAGGACGAGCTCTTTTCCCCGCTTCACCGCGGCGCAGTTGAGATCGCGCCGACGGGCGAGATAGGGTTCGAGGAGCGCCGAGCCGTCGAGGCGGAAGGCAAGGGCGAGAGCGACGATGAGTTCGCGCTCTTCCCCGGCGACGGTGACGCCGATGCTCGAACCGAGACGGCACGGCTTGACGACGAGCGGATAGCCGAGCTTTTTCGCCTCCGCTTTGGCGCGCTCCCCCTCCCCTTCCTTTACGCAGACGGAGGGAAGGACGGGCAGCCCCAGCCCCTTTAAGACGAGCTTTGCAAGCGACTTATCCATGAACGCCGCCGAAAGCTCCATCGAAGGGGAAGCGGACGGCACCCCGTGCCACAAGAGGAGCGCCGAGAGCGTGCCGTCCTCCCCCATGCCGCCGTGGCAGCAGTTGAGGGCAACATCGAAGGGCGTTCTTCTTCGGAACAAGCCTTTTCGTTCGAGAGCGGCGCCGCTCAGCCCGACGACGGGATAGCGTTTGCCCTCCGCAAAGTCCTCGGCGCGCGAGGCGTTCTTTGCGAGCGTCATCCCGCCCGAAAGGGGCAAATAGACGGGCAGCACCTCATAGCCCGAACTCTTCAATAAATTTACCGCCATCATGCCCGTGAGCACCGAAATGTCGTGCTCGTTGGAAACGCCCCCGAAAAAGACTGCGACCCGCTTCATACTCCCCTCCCGAAATAAAATAAATGCCCGCACCAACTTTCTTCGGTACGGGCCGCAAAAGCCTTATATTCAATAGGTATCGGGCAGATCGTTCAAAAACAGCACGGTGTCGCCCGCTTTCAATTCGTTCTTCAAGACGAGCTGCGCTTCGCGCAACGTGGGCAGGGTGCGCAGCTTCCCGCCGTCGCCGCCCGCATTGAGGTACCCCGCGCTGACGGCGGAGACGCGCGTCTCCCCCACGAGCAGGATGCCGTCCAGCCCCACGAGCGCGGCGCCCAGCTCGCCGTTGCGCTTTTCTTCGAGTTCTCCGAGCTCCACGAGCCCCGGCGTCACCACGAACTTGCGGCCTTTGAAGAGTTTGAGCGTCTCCACCGCCGCGAGCGCGCCCGCCGTGTTGGCGTTGTACGAATCGTCGAGGATATTGACGCCGCCCGAAACGCGCTTTTCGAGGCGGTGCGGCACGGGCGTGAGAAGGGCTGCCGCCGCCGCGATCTCGGGAAGGCTCATGCCGAGCAAGGAGCAGAGCGCCGCCGCAAAGGCGACATCCTCCGCGCTGTGACGGCCCAGGAGCTTTGTTTGGATACGGGCGCGCTCCTTCCCGAGGCGCAGGGTGAAGGAAGTCCCCTCTTCGGTGCAGACGATGTCCTCCGCGGCAAAGTCGCGCCCCTCTTTGAGCGCACCCGCCTTGTCGTAGCGGACGCTCGCGCCCAGAACGACCTTCGGCGCATATTCCGCGAGCACCTTTTTTTCGGCGGCGATCGCTTCCAGCGAGCCGAACGTTTCGAGATGCTGATCGGAAACGCCCGTCACGATGCCGTATTCGGGGCGGACGAGCTCGCAGAGCTCCTTGATGTCCCCCTCTCTTCTTGCGCCCATCTCCGCGAGGAAGATGTCGCAGTCGAGCCCGCCCTTCACCGTGCGGGCGATGCCCATCGGCGTATTGAAGGACTGCGGCGTCGCAAGGACGCGGAATTTTTCGGAAAGCATCTCTAAGGCGAAGTGCTTGACGCTCGTCTTGCCGAAGCTCCCCGTGATGCCCACCTTGATGCAGGGACTTGCAGCGAGCTTTTTCTTCGCGCGGGCGATGAAGCGGCGGTTATGACAAAGTTCGAAGGGCTTCATCAAAAGCCCCGCAAACGCCGCGAGGAAGGGAAAGAGCAGCGGAAGGAGAGCAAGCGGCACAAAGCGGAAGAGGCGGAAGAGTTCGCTTTCCGCAGCTTCCGCAGCAAACCACATGCCGCAGCTCACGCCGAAGATGAGGGCGCAGACGAGAACAAAGCAGCAGCCGCCGAGGCGCATCATGCGCGCGGAACGGCGAAGCGGCACTTTGAGCGCATGGCGGGAGGAGAGGATATACAACACCCCCAGCCCGACAAAGGGCGCCGCCGAAACGAGGCAGGCAAGCGCACTCCCCAAAAAGGAGAAGCACAGCGCGAAGAGGGAGACGAGCAAGAGCTCGGAAAGCGCAAGAAGGGCGTGGCGGCGGCGCAGCATGTTGTGCTTATGGAAATACCAGCGGAAGAGCCCCCTTTCGTTGTATCCGCACTGCTGCAATACCCCGAGCACGGGCGCCATGCAAAAGCACATGACGAGCCCCGCCGCGACCGACCCTGCAAGGATGGATAAGATCACTTCAAGCGTCATTCAAAAACTCCTCTGCCGCCAAGTTAAAGAGAAGCGGCTCATCGAGGTGGGCGAAATGCCCGCACCCCTTCAAAACGGCAAGTCGGCTCCCCGCCGTGCATTCGTGCAAAATTTTGACGGAGGAGAGCGGCGTTTCCCTGTCGCGCTCCCCGTTCAGATAGAGCACGGGCCGCGCGATGCGCTTTGCCTCCTCCCTGAGATCTTCGTTGACGATCTTTTTATAACTCTCCCGCATGAGCGGGGAAAGCGAGCGGTATTCCGCGCTCCCGAACTTTGCTTCCGCAAAGCGCGGCGCGAACTTTTTGACCAGCCGATAGCTCTTTACTTTGAGATGATAGGAGAGCGTCAGCCGTTTGACGATGCCCGCGCACCCCGTGAGCACCGCCCGATCGATAAGCCCCCGCGCAAGGCACTTTATTGCCACCCTGCCGCCGAAAGAATGGGCGATGACATGAGGGAACGCGATGCCCCGCTCCTTCAAAAAGCCTTCGAGCCAGTCCGCATACTCCCCCACCGACCATGCGGCAGGGATAGTGCCGCTCCCCCCGAACCCGGGGAGATCGGGCGCCGTCACGCGGAAGTGCCGCGAAAAATAATTGATCTGCGGATAAAAACTTTCTTTGCTGCTCAGATACCCGTGCAGAAACACAAGGTCTTTTCCTCCCCCCTGCTGCAAGAAGGAACTGTTCAAAGTTCCTTCTTCATGACGAGGGCGTCCTCGCCGTCCTTATAATAGCGGGGGCGGGCGTAAATGCCCTGAAAGCCGTCCTTCAAATACATCAAAATGGCGGACGAATTGGAGACGCGCACTTCAAGGAACATCCGCTTTGCGCCGCGTTTTTTCGCCTCCTCTTCGAGACGGGCAAGGACGAGCTTGCCCCTGCCACAGCGGCGGTACATCTCCGCCGTCGCGATGAGCTGCAATTCCGCCTCGTCCTCAACGACGCCGATGCCGCCGTACGCCGTGATCGCGCCGTCCTCTTCCATCAAGACCCCCACGAAATGGGGCGAAAGGAAGGACTCCGCCAGCATCCTGACGTTCCACGGGTCCTGAGAAAAGCACTCGCTTTCGAGCGAGGCGATCTCGTTGAGGTCTTCATACCGCCAAAGCCGCATGGTCATTTCCGCATCTCCTCCGCAGAAGACTTCCTCAGATACAATGCCGTAAGCTCCGCCGCGTCCGCGAGGGCGTCCTTCTTCGCCTCAACGGCGCGCTCGAGCCCCAAGCACACATCGGCAATCGCCGCTTCCTTCCCGCCGAAAAAGAGCTGCTTTTCGGCATAGGGCGCATATTTTTCTGCAAGCTCCGCCGCCTCCTCTCCCGTCCTGTAAGCGGGGGGAACGGCGACGGACTTATCCTTTTCATAGGCGCAGGCATACACCGCGCCGTGGCCCGCGTCCACGAGGGCGAGCACGGGCGCATCTTCTACACTATATGCGATGCAGTCGAGCGAGGTGACGGGGAGCACCTTCTTCCCCGCGGCAAAGGCGAGGCCCTTGACGGTCGCAATGCCGATGCGGATGCCCGTAAACGACCCCGGCCCCACGACGACCGCGAAAAAGTCGCACTCCGCCGCCGTCATCTGCGCGCGCGAGAGCGCCCCGTCGATCTCCTCCATGAGGACGACGGAATGCTTTGCAAGGCAGTCGGGGCGGAACACGCGCTCCGTCCTTTCCCCGTGCTTTGCGATGACGGTGAGATATTCGCCGCTCGTATCGATGGCAAGATAGTTCAAAATTCGATCTCCCGCTGCGTGCCGCCGCGTTTTTTAATGGCCACGCGCTTCACTTGTTCGGGCAGCAGCCCCGCGATGTTTTCGCTCCATTCCACGAGGCAGATGCCGCCGAGGTCAAAATAATCGGCAAAGCCCAGCTCCTCTGCCTGCCGCTCGCTTTGGATGCGGTAGCAGTCGAAGTGAAAGAGCCTCCCTTCATAGCTGTTGATATAGGCGTACGTCGGGCTCGTGACCTCTTCTGAAATGCCGAGACCCTTTGCGATGCCCTTGGCGATCAGCGTCTTTCCCGCACCCATCTCCCCGTCCAAAAGGACGGTATCCCCGGGGTACAGCGTCTTTGCGTACTCTTCCGCCCAGCGGAAGGTCTCCCCTTCCGAGGAGGAAATAAAAACTGCCATATGCACATTATAGCGCAAACGGCAGTATTTGGCAAGAAATTTTTAAGCGGTCAAAAAGTAATGAAGGAGCGCCAGCCCGACGAGCACCAGTGCGACGGCAACAAAGGAGAGTATGGTGACGAGCCTCCGCTTTTTCACGTCCGCTTCCGTGAGTTCGTACTTGGGCACCAGCCGCTCGTTGAGGCGGTTGATGGCGCGCGAGATACGCTTATAGACGAGCAGGGTAAGAAGAGACGCGACGAGGCAGCGCAGCAGATTGAAGGGAAGCACGGACGCCCAGAGATAGAGCGAATAGAAATTCTCCTGAGTGCAGTTCGGGAAGAGCGGCGTCATCATGCCGAGGATGGGCTCCCAGCTGCCGCCGAACATGAGATGCACATAGGCAGGCACGAGCAGGATGCGGTTCAAAAGCACGGCAAGCGCCGTCGAGATGAGAGAGCCCGCGCCGAGCCCCAAGAGCGCCCCTTTGAAGGTGCGGTTTTGATTGTAGATGAGCCCCACGGGGATGACGAGGGCGAACCCGACGAGGATATCGGCAAGATCGCCCACAAAGTAGGTGCTCGTCGAGACGATGACGAGCTTTATAAGCACCATGAAGACGACGATGATGCACCCCGCGACGGGCCCTAAGGCGAACGTTCCGATGAGCACGGGGACATCGGAAAAGCGGAACTCCAAAAATCCCGGGAAGGCGAAGGGAATGGAGAAGTTGAGGATATACAGTACCCCCGCGAGCGCCGAAAAGAGCGCGATCATGGCGATGCGCGTCGCCGAAAAATAGTTTTTTGCTGCCATAAAGACACCTCTCATAAAATTTCGGATATCCTTTGCAACAAAAAGCGCCCTTTCGACAAGAAGGGGCGCGAAAAAAGCTTATTTCTCTTTTCTCATCCGGACTATACCGTCGGTACGGGAATTTCACCCGTTCGGGGGCACGCGGCCCTTCGCAGACTTTACTGCCGGTGGAGACTTGCACTCCGCCCCAAAGAATATTCGATTGCGTATATTCTATCACGTCCCCCGCGCGCTGTCAAGGATTTTTTGTCTCCTTCCACAGGGTGAGGGCAAACCGCTCCCCGCCGGGAAAGGTGATGGTCAGCTCGTCCCCGCGTTTTCTGATGACTGCCGCGAGTTCGTCTTTGAGCACCACCTGCACGATCTTCAAAAGTTCTTCCGCCGATATCGTCTTCTACATGGATATTGCCTCCAAAATAAGTTTATAACTTATTTTCTTATATCTTACAGTTTCAAACTGTAAGATGTCAAGTGAACGGAGGTGCTATCTTGCAGGAATTATACAGATTGCCCGAAAATCTCAAAGCGCTTCGGCGGCAGTACGGCTACACGCAGCAATTTGTTGCAGAACAGCTCGGCATCACGCCGCAGTCGTACCACGCCTACGAGGCGGGCATCGCCATTCCCACGCTCCCGAACTTCATCAAGCTTGCGCGGCTGTACGACGTCTCGCTCGACGACCTTTTGGAATGAGCGCGCTTGACAAATTTCGCGCCATATGATAGAATGAAGGCATCCTAAGTGAGGAGGATAGGAATATGTATTGCAGTCATTGCGGAAAACAGATCGACGACGGCGTTTCCTTCTGCCCCGAATGCGGCGCGAAGGTGGGCGCGCCCGCCGATCGACCCCAACAGGACGCGCCCCGCGTCTATTGTAAAAACTGCGGGAAGGAGGTCAGCCCCGACGCGGCGCTCTGCCCCAACTGCGGCGCCAAGATCGAACCGCAGAACAAAAAGCCGATCAACGCTTTGGGCATTGCGGGCTTTGTGCTCTCCCTCATCTCGCTGTGGGGAGGTTCCGTCTTCGTTGTGCCCATCGTCGGGCTCATTCTGAGTGCCATCGGCGTTGCGCAGCGCGAAAAGTACTCATCGAACGGCTTTGCGACGGCGGGGCTCGTCATCAGCATCGTCACGCTCGTCTTCTGGGCGCTCATGGTCGCGCTCATCGTCACGGGCGTCGTCACGGGCTTTTTCGACGCCTTCTTCGACGCCGTTTACCCCTCGGGCGCTGCCGCCTTTTGACAAAATATAAAAACGGACCGCTCGGGTCCGTTTTTTTGCCCTGTTTTGCAGGCGAGGCGTTGAAAGCGCCCCTTCTCAAACGGTTGACTTGGACCCCGCAGATATAGTATAATGCCCCAAAATGCGTGGAACAAAACAAGGAGCGGCATGAGCGAACAGCAGCAAAGCAAAGAACAGAAAAGCGCGGCAATGGACCTGCGCTATCAAAACGGGAAGGAAGTTGTAAAGGGCGGCATCCTCGGGGCATTCATCGGGCTCGCCGTCATCGTGCCGGGGGTGAGCGGCTCGGCGGTCGCCATCATCTTCCGCCTCTATGAAAAACTCCTCTATGCCCTCGGCGGCATCTTCCGCCGCTTCAAGGAGAGCGCGCGCTTCCTTCTGCCCATCGCGCTCGGCGGCATCGTGGGGCTTGCGGCGGGCTTCTTCGGCGTGCGCTTCCTTTTGAATTTGCTCCCCTTCGCCATCGTGGCGCTGTTTGCGGGGCTCATGCTGGGCGCCTTCCCCGCCGTCACCGACGAAATAAAAGGCGAAAAGCCCACCCCCTTGCGCATCATCCTCTTTCTTTTGGGGCTGTTGTTCCCCATCGGGCTCTCGGCGCTCTCCGTCTTCGGCACGCCCGACATGCTCTCGCTCGAAAACCTCGCGTGGTATCACTACCTCCTCTTCCTCCTCGTGGGGTACGCGATCGCCGTCACGCAGCTCGTGCCCGGGCTGAGCGCGACCGCGCTCCTCATGACGTTCGGCTGCTTCACACCGCTCATGAACTCGGTGAGCCTCACCTATTGGCAGGAAAACCCGATGGTGCTCCTCGTCTATGCCTGCCTTGCCGTCGGCTTTATATTGGGGCTTTTGACCTTCTCGAACGGACTGAGCCGCCTCCTCGAAAAAAAGCGCGCCCCCGCCTTTTACACCATCGCGGGGCTTTCGCTGGGCTCCATCGTGACGATGTTCTTCAACCCCGAGATCGTGGAAGTGTACGAAAGCTGGACGATAGGCGCCGCCATGTGGCGGGAGCTCGGCATCGGCATGGCGCTGTTCGGCATCGGCATCATCGCCGCCACCTACTTTGTGCGGTATGAAAGGAACCGCGTGATGAAAAACAAATAAGCATTGGAAATGCGCCCGCCGCGGCAAAAGCCGCGGCGGGCGCTTCTTATTTTAGGGGCGGCGCCTGCAACCGCAGGCGCCGCCCCCCTTTCTTTATATTTGCATCCCCGCGTCGAACTGCGCGGCATACAGCTTGGCGTATGTTCCGCCGCGGGCGAGCAGTTCCTCGTGCGTGCCCTGTTCGACGACGTCGCCGTGATCCATGACGAGGATGTTCTTCGCATGGCGGATGGTGGAGAGCCGATGGGCGATGACAAAGCACGTCCGCCCCTCCATCAGCCGCTCCATCGCGGCTTGGATATCTTGCTCGGTGCGCGTATCGACGTTGCTCGTCGCCTCGTCCAGAATGAGCATAGGCGCGTCGGAGAGCATGGCGCGGGCGATCGTGATGAGCTGCTTCTGCCCCTTGGAGATGTTGACGGCGTTATCCGTGAGCACGGTATCGTACCCTGCGGGCAGTTTTTCGACGAAGGAAGCGACCTTCGCCTCGCGGCAGACGCGCTCCACATCCTCCCGCGAAGCGTCATCACTGCCGTAGCGCACATT
>DXAJ01000001.1 GCA_019117085.1 Candidatus Gallimonas gallistercoris | reverse complement strand
GGTGCGCCTTCCGATGACGCTCAGCCGACCGCCCACGCTCTTCACTTTGCGGCAGTAAGGCAGATACTCCGAGAAACGGTCAACGCCGTAAATTTCGCCGCGGAAGTTTTCTACCGATTCCATTGTCTCCTGTACGCTCGCCGCGATCTCATCGTTAAAGCAGAAAACAAAGTCGTTCTCGTTCTCGCGTACGCTCTTTTTGAGTTTCTCCAGCGACTGTTCGCGGCTGTAATAGCTGAAGGAATAGATATCGCAGGAAAGTTCGTTGCTCCTGAGCGTGGCGATAAACCCTTCCTTTCTGTCCTCGTTGAGCGCCCCTTTGCCGTATCCTACATAGCAAGGCCGCTTCGCCCCGCAGGAGACCGCCTCCTGCGCCACCAGCTTGGCGCATTGATAGGCGTCCGAATAGATCGCGCACACCCGTTCACGGCGCGGTTTGAACCCGCACAGGAAAAGCGGCACTTTGTTTTGCTCGCAGTAGTCGATCGCCTCGTCCGTTACGTCGAGAAAGGAAAGAATTCCGCACGCGCCGTTTTGAATACAAGAAATAACGTCCTCGACGTCCAGCTCTCCCCGCACAATGGAGATGAGAGGGCGATAACCCTTCTCTCCCATATAATCGGTGCAATGATCCATGCAGATCGCAAAAAACGGATTGGTCAACGAAGTGATCGCCACAGCGATGATATTGGAGCGCTTGGAGCGCAGGAATCCCGCAATACGATTGGGGACGTATCCCATCTCCATCGCCGTCTGCTTGACGCGCTCTTTCATGGCGGCGCCGATGTCTGAACAGTCGCGCAATGCACGGCTGACCGTATTCTTGGAAGTGCCGAGCCGTTCTGCAATGTCTTCCAATGTCACAATTCTTTTTTCAATTTGATTTTGCATTCTTTTCCTGTGATCTTTTCTGTTAATCATTTTTCTGCTATCCTTCGGATAGCAGAAGGGGACGTCCCCTTGATTTTCGTTTTTTATTAACTTATAATTTGCCCTTTTACGAGCTTATTTGAGTTATATCATACATTACCAGTAATGTAAATAGGATCGGAAAAATTTTTTTATGAAAATTTTTGCAGCTTCGAAAAAAACTCCGAATTTGATGCATTTTATGGGTCTTTTACGCTTTTTTAACATATTTTTCAAAATGAAACTACATATCGGAAAGCAACCTGTACCGGAAAAAACTGATAATTTTCGTTTGTAATGTAGAATAATTCATCCTTTTCTCCATTTTTGGTCATGTGATTTTATCCGTTCCGCGCACATTGCTTCGGTTGATAATGTTTCATAATACTTTGAAATCTCCAATTCCAGGGCGGCGAGGATGCTCTCCGCCTTTTCCTTTGGGATGACTGTCAGGTCGGGGATGCCGTTGATGAACACTTTGAGTCCGAGCGGGTTTTCTTTGGGTTGTACTTCTTGCATAAATTGCCTCCTTTTTTCTTATGGTAGCACTTTATACAAATGAATGGAACACCCCGCTTACCACTTGTTTCTAACCTCTCCACAACCTGTTTCTGAACTTTTCACCACCTTGCCATCGGTTTTTTGTTTTTTAAGGTCGTATGGTATCAGAAAAAGCCTTTGCCGTCAAGGGAAAAAATGATTGCTTAAGACAAGAAAGCCGAGCACATCGCTCGGCTTTTCCTTTTTGTGTACAAGCAAGCAGACGCGGCTTGCTCTTTTCTTCTGTACGCGACGATGACGCAATCATTTTGTTCTGCGGCGATGCCTGACCTTCCGAATACCGCCCATTGCCTTTCCCTTGACGGCTTGGCTTTTTCCGATGTTTGTTTGGTGTGTTTGGTTGGAATGAATCCTGCACAGGGCGAATGGAATGGTGTGCATCAGGTTGTCCCGAGGTTGCCCAAGGTGAGAATTTGGTTGTCCGTAGGTATGAAACAGGTGGCGGCAAGGTCGTTCCATTCCCCTTTCGTTTGTGCTACGCTGACAGCACAAATCACTTCGGAGGTATTTCTATGAAACAAGCTATCATCTACGCAAGAGGCAGAAAGCGCGGCAAGCTATTAGAACAGATTACTGTCTGCAAATTGTTTGCCAGGCGCAACGGATATCGCGCCGTACGCGTCGTCTGTCAGACGGGCAGTTTTCCGACCATCCAAAAACTCGCCCGCGATTCCGTCGAGGACATCATCATTGCATTCCCGTCCGTTTTGGGCTCGCCTGCTTATTTTCTGTCGCGGCGCACGAGGCTCAACCTCGCAGGCAAGCGTGTTCTCATCGCAACAAAGGAGGTATCCGCATGAAACTTGCCGTGGTCTACGCCCGTTATTCGAGCGAAAAGCAAAACGACCAATCCATTGAAGGACAGCTCGATATCTGTCAGAAGTATGCCGCCCAAAACGGGCTTGAAATCGTCGATACCTATATCGACCGCGCCATGTCAGGAACCAATGACCAACGTCCCGCCTTTCAGCAGATGCTCGCCGACTGCGCAAAGCCCGTGCCGTGGGACATCATCCTCGTGTATGCCATCGACCGATTCGGGCGCAACTCCATTGAGATCGCCGTCAACAAACAGAAAATCAAGAAAAACCATAAGACGCTTATCTCCGCAACACAGCGCACCTCGGAGAACATCGACGGCTCCAAAAACCTCGACGGCATCCTGCTTGAAAACATGTATATCGGATTAGCTGAATATTATTCGGCTGAGCTCTCACAGAAGGTGCGGCGCGGATTTCATGAAAACCGCAAAAAAGGATTGTTCTGCGGCGGTAATATTATCTTCGGTTATCGCGTGGAAAATAAAAAAATCCTCATCCATGAAGATGAGGCAAAAGTTGTGCGGTATATCTTCGATCAATACATCCGCGGACGTCAGGCAAAAGATATTTTAGATGAACTGACTGCCAAAGGCGTCATGCACCGAAACAAACCTATCCCGCTCAACACATTCTACGCCATTCTCCGCAATCAAAAATATATCGGCATCGCCCATTTGAGCGACGGTGTCTATACAGATATGTATCCGCCCATTATTCCAAAGCCCCTATTCGATGAAGTACAAATCATTCTGGAACGCAATAAACGCGGCTCTAAAAGTCCAACTACCGACTATCTGTTAAAGGGAAAATGTATCTGCGGATACTGCGGGCGAAATGTTCAGGCTGAAACAGGTACCGCCCGAGATGGTTCCACTCGTCATTACTACAAATGCGGCGGAAGAAAAAAATATCGCAGTTGCAATAAGAGTGTTCACCGAAAAGATGATCTGGAAAAGCTCGTCATAGAGATTACTCGTCAAGTGATCGGTACACCGGAAAATATCGACCTGGTTGCCGATGCCGTCATGGAGATACACGAAAAGCGCAATAAAAGCCAATCCATGTTGAATATTCTTCTTACAGAGCAGGAAGAAGCGCAGCGCATCGTAAACAATATTATGAAGGCGATAGAACAGGGTATTCTCACCCCAACGACCAAAACCAGAATAGAGCAGGCAGAACAAAAGCTTGCAGAAATTGAAGATAAAATTCTTGCTGAGCAATACAAACAGCAAAATCAGATCAAGCGCGAACAGGTCGTAGAATTCCTCAAACATACCGTTTGGCAAAAGCCTCAGCTCATGATCTATACATTGATTCAAAAAATCGTCCTGTACGACGACAAAATAGAAATCTATTTCAATTACATCGATCCAATCCGACCCGATGGTCCGTCCGATGATGACGACCATCGGATTTTCTTTATCTTGGACGGTTCGAACTTGATACGGTCAGCGGCACCATAAAAAAAGCCCCATTGCGGGCTTTTTTTATGGTCTATCCTGCCCTACCCGGCCGCCGCCCGCATCCGGCCGCCGCCCTCAAATCGGTTGACAAGCGGCAGATCGCGGCGTATAATCTCGTTCGGCTGCGGGAAAGGGGCAAATTAGAACCGCCCCAAAACCGCCCCGCGCCGATAAAAACTATGCCGAACACCCGCACCAAAGCAAAACCCCTCGACGCTTCCGCCCTCTACGGGACGGAAAAGATCTGGAAAATCTTATTCAAACTTGCGCCGCCCGTCATGCTGGCGCAGCTCATCCAGGCCCTTTACAACGTGGTCGACAGCCTCTTCGTCGGCAGATATTCGGACTCCGGCCTCACCGCCCTCTCCATCATCTATCCCGTGCAGCTTTTGATGATCGCGCTCGCCGTGGGAACGGGCGTCGGCATCAACACCGTGATGGCGGCAAAGCTCGGCACGGGGCATAAGGAAGAGGCGGACGAATACGCGGGCGTGGGCACGCCGCTCGCCGTCGTCCTTTGGGCGCTCTTTGCGCTTTTGGGCTATCTTCTCATGCCCGCCTATGCGCGGATGTCGACGACTTCCGAAGCAGTCATAGAAGACGTCATCGTCTACGGCAGGATCGCCTGCGTGCTAAGCTTCGGGCTCTTTCTTGAAAGCGTCTGGACGAAGGTTTTGCAGGCGGTCGGCAACATGAAGGTGCCCATGTTCGCGCAGATCGCGGGCGCCGCCGTCAACATCGTGCTCGACCCCTTACTCATCTTCGGCGTCTGGGTCTTCCCCGAGATGGGCATCGCGGGCGCCGCCGTCGCGACCGTCGCGGGGCAGATCGTCGCCGCTCTCATCGTCATGAAGGGCGGATTCCGCAAGTCCCCCGCCCTCAAGCTCTACCCCCGCCACACGCTCACCATCTTCCGCCTCGGCATCCCCAACATCCTCATGCAGGCGGCTTACACCTTCTATATTTTAGGACTCAACCTCATCCTTTCGGGATTTTCCGACCAGGCGGTGACGGCGCTCGGGCTCTACTACAAGTGGCAGACCTTCTTCTTCATCCCCTTGGGCGCCATGCAGACGTGCATCGTGCCCGTCATCAGCTTCAACTATGCCGCCAAGGATATCCGCCGCTGCCAAAAGACGCTGTGGGCGTCCGTCCTGTTCGGCGCCGTCTTCATGGCGGTGGGGCTTATCGTCTTTGAAACGCTCCCTGCTCAGATGCTCTCCGTCTTCACCTCCGACCCCGAAGTCATCCGCATCGGCACCGTCGGGTTCCGCTTCACGGGCGCGAGCTTTTTGCCCCTCGTCACCTCGCTCATCTTCCCCGCCTTCTTCCAGGCAGTGGGCGCGAGCCTCAAAAGCACCCTCCTTACCGTGGTGCGCACCGTCGTCTGCTTCGTGCCGCTCGGGTACCTTTTCTCGCGCTTCGGGCTCACCATGTTCTGGATGACCTACCCCGTCACCGAAATCGTGACGACCATCGTCGGGCTTGTCTGCTACAAACAATTCCTCGGCTGCGACTATGTGCGCTCGGCGGGGCAGCCGCCCCTTTTAGAGGCGGGAGAGCTCGCGCTCAAACCCTCGAAGCCGGGCGTCATCGTCACCATCGCGCGGCAGCACGGCTCTTCGGGCAAGCAGATCGGTAAAATGGCGGCAAAAAAGCTCGGCATCCCCTTCTACTACAAGGAGATGATCGCCCTCGCCGCGCACGAGAGCGGGCTGGACAGAGACTTCATCTCCAACATCCACAAAAATTCCCCCGACGTATTGCGCGGGCTGTACCTTTCTTCGCACGCCGTGCGCCGCGCCATGCTCGCGCAGGACAAGATCATCCGCAAGATCGCCGAAGAAGGGAGCTGCGTCATCGTGGGCCGCGCCGCCGACCATGTGCTGAGAGATTTTCCCAACGTCGTCAAAGTGTTCATCGGCGCGCCCGAGGAGTTCCGCATCTCGCGCGTCAGAGAGGTGTACGGCGACACCTTACAGGAGGCGAAGCGCAACCTGCGCCATTCGGACAAGGCGCGCGCGGGGTACTACCGCCACCTTTCGGGCAAGCGCTGGGGCGACCCTCAGAACTACGACCTCGTACTCGACTCCTCTAAGGGCTTGGAAACTGCCGCCGAAACCCTCGCCGCCTTCGTAAAGGAGAAAGAGCGTGCGCTCTTCCCTCAAGCCGACACGCCGCAGAAAGAGCAAGCAGGCGCGGCAGAAGTGCAAACACAGCAATAAGGCAATCAAAAAGCGCGGGCGGGAGCCTGCGCTTTTTGTTGAAAGGGCGGCGCCCGCGGCTTTGAGCCGCGGGCGCCGCCCTTATTTCAAATTTCCTTAAAACAGCAGCAAGGTCAGATAGCCCACGCCGACGAGGACGAGAAGGAACGCAAAGTTATAGATCAGAAATTTGACGATATACTTCCCCGTCTCGCCGGGCATCATGCGGCGATAGGTGTTGAGGGTGATGAGGCTCGCGAGCGACGCAATCGGCGTGCCCAGCCCGCCCGCGTTCACCGCGATGAGGAGGGCGGGATAATTTTCCGTAAACTTGGAAAGGAGCACCGAGGAAGGCACGTTGGAGATGACCTGGCAGGAAAGGACGCCGACGGCGAGCGGGTCTTTTTCGACGAGCGCGCCCAACGTCTCCTCGACGGCGGGGATGCGCGCAAGGTTGCCCGAGAACACGAAGAAAGCGCAGAAGGTGAGAAGAAGGGAATAGTCGACGTGGACAAGAGCGCGGGGGTCGAGGACGAGAAGCGCCAAAACGACGGCGGCGAGCCCCCAATAGTAGGGAAAGACGCGAAAGACGATGAGAAGAGAGAGCGCGAACAGGAGCCCGTAGACGACGGAGCGCCAGACGGAGGGTGTCTTCTGCGGCACGCCTTTTAGGTCTGCGGGCTCGGGCTTGACAAAGAGGCAGATGCCGAGGATCATGAAAAACGCCGCGGCAAAGGGGATCGCCATGATGGCGAAGAACTCGCCCGTGGGGATGGAGAAATAGGAGTAAAGATAGAGGTTCTGCGGGTTGCCGAAGGGGGTGAGCATGCCGCCCAGATTCGCCGCGATGTTCTGCATGATGAAGACGAACGCCGTCTGCTTCTTGTTGCCGCACGAATCGAGCACAAAATAGCCGAGGGGCAGGAAGGTGACGAGCGCCATGTCGTTCGCCATCACCATCGAACCGAAGAAGGTGACAAAGACGAGCGCTAAGGCAATATTGCGCATATTCTTGAAGCGGCGCACGATGATGTCGGCAAGCCACACGAAGAAGCGGATATTTTTGAACGCCGCGACGACGGCGAGCGTCGAAAAGAGGCAGGCGAGCGTGCTCCAATCGAAATAGCCCGCGTACTCCGCGTCGAAGGGGACGAAAAAGCAGGTGACTGCCGCGGCGGCGATCGCCACGAGGAGCACCACGTTGTTTTTGGCGAGATGCCCCGCCATGTGCAGAAAGCGCTTTGCGCGCGTATCGGCTGTTCCCATTTGAAAGACCTTTTCTGTGTTTGGGGTTACTTCGGAAAGCAGTCGCGGCTGAGACGAGGAGCCCGTGAAAGCAGCAAGGGAGCTTACTGAGACGTAAGTGACCGCAGCTGCGCGCAAGGGCGACAAAGTATTCAGCCGATGAATGCTTTTCGCGACCGTGGAAAGTATAGCACCGCGCGCGGCAAAAAGCAAGCGCGGCACGCCCTCCCCGCAAAATAAATTGACATTTTCCGCAAAATACGCTATCCTTTTCGCGTTATGGCAAGACCGCTCTCCCGCTGCCAAGAGATCGAACGCAGCATCGTCAAAAAATTCAGAAAAGTCCTCTTCAACCCCTTCATCGAGGCGGTCAAGCGCTATTCGCTCATCGAGGAGGGCGATAAGATCGCCGTGTGCATCTCGGGCGGGAAGGACAGCATGCTGCTCGCCAAGCTCATGGAGCTTTTAAAGCGGTACGGCGAGCAAAACTTCGAGCTCGTCTTCCTTGCGATGGACCCCGGCTACAACGACGAGAACCGCGCGCGCATCCTCGAAAACGCGAAGACGCTGGAACTCCCCCTCATGATGTTCTCTTCGGAAATTTTCGCCGCCGCCGACAGCGTGGAAAAATCGCCCTGCTACCTCTGCGCACGCATGCGGCGGGGGCACCTCTACGCCAAGGCAAGAGAGCTCGGCTGCAATAAAATCGCGCTCGGGCATCACCTCAACGACGTCATCGAAACGACGCTCATCGGCATGTTCTACGGCGCGCAATTGCAGGGCATGATGCCGAAGATCAGGAGCCAAAACTTCGAGGGCATGGAGCTCATCCGCCCCTTATACTGCATCAAGGAGGACGACATCATCGCCTGGGCGCGCTACAACGGGCTCGAATTCATCCGCTGCGCCTGCCGCGTGACGGCGCGCACCGAAGCGGAAGAGGGCTGCTCCAAACGGCAGGAAATAAAAGAGCTCGTGAACGCGCTCAAACGCGAGGACGCGCAGATCGAGGACAACCTCTTCACCGCCCTCCACGCCGTGTGTCTCGATACCTTCCCGGGGCTCAAAGCGGGCGGGAAGAAATATTCCTTCGACGAACTTTACGCAAGCAAAAAGACGGACAATTGAGTCCGTCTTATCTTTTTGCTTGTTTTGGGGAATACGGCGGAAGCAGGGTGCCGCAGGGAGCCTCGGGATGCCGCAGGGAACCCGCGACGCGCGCCGCAAGGTATGAACGGGCAAGCATGCGAGGCGCCGCGTTCACTCCGCGAACCGAACTTCGCCGAAGGGGGCGTAGTCGCACCAGCCGTCCCCTTTTTCGACACGTTCCCATTCCTCTTGCGTGCCGAGGAAGGTCAGGGACGTGAGCCCCTTGCAGCCGTTGAACGCCGCCGTCCCGATGCGCGTGACGCCCTTCGGCAGCGCGATCTCGCGGATGGCTTCGTTGTTCAAAAAGGCGTTGTCGCCGATCTTTTTGACGTCGTCGGGGATGACGCTTTGCGCGCTCCCCAAAAGGAGGGTGCCCGTCGCTTTTTCGACGAGGCAGTTCCCCTCGCCCGAATAGACGGAGTTTTGCTCGCTCACGGTGATGCTTTCGAGCGAAGAAAGCCCGTAAAATGCGTTCTTCCCGATGGACTTCACGCCGCTGCCGAGGGAGAGCGACGTCACATTGCCGCAGCCGTAAAACGCCATCTCCCCCACCTCTTCCACGCTGTCGGGAAGCTCTGTTTCCGAAAGCGCCGCGCAGCCGCGGAAGGCTTCCGCCCCCACTTCGGCAAGGGGCGCGTAGCAGGTGAACCGGGTGAGCGTGATGCAGTCGCGGAAGCCCTCTTCCGCGACGGCGACGACGGGAAGCCCCTCGTGATAGGGCGCGACGATAATGTGAGCCGCCTTTGCCGTTCCCAACGAGACGGCGTAGCCGCGCACGGCGCCGCCCTCCCCCGAAACGGGCGTAAAGGCGAGCCCCTCGCTCGAAACGCAGCGATAGGAACACGTTTTGCAGACGTTGTCCGTGCCGAATTCGTGCGCAAGGGCGGGCAGGGCGCGCGTTTCGGACGCGCCGCAGTAAGCGCAGATGTGCGCCTCTTTCCCCTCCCTGTCGCAGGAGGGAGCGAGCGTTTGCTCCCACGCGCCGTAAAGATGCCCCGTTTCGGGCAAAACGCTCTCCTCTTCCGCCCCGCAGCGCAGACAGCGCGTGACAAGGAGCCCTTCCTCTTCGCACCCCGCGGGCTTCACCTCTTCGCTGACCGTATTGTGACCGAGCGCGGGGATCGTCTCTATCTCGGCGGGCTGCTTGCCCGCTTCGTCCGAAAAGCGCGCGCCGCAGAGGGCGCATTCCCAATACCCCGCATAGCCCGCTTCGGTGCAGGTCGCTTCGCGCCCTTCGACATAGCGGGGCGCATGGACATGCTCTTCCTCTTCGCACCCCGTCATGAGTGGCAGACACAAAAGCGCCGCTAAGATGAAAATCGCGCCACGACCCTTCACAAGCGTTCTCCTTCCTTTTTCATGCATCCTTCGGCGGATGCACGCCTTGATACTGCCTTCATTATAGGGCACGGCGCCTAAATTGTCAAGAGCGGCGCTGCAAATCGATAGATTTTGGGCATTTTTCTGCAAAAATCTCACAGAGGGGGAAATTATTTTTCCTATCCCTCTTGATTTTTCCGAAAAGTAAGGTATAATGGAATAGACGGCGTTCCGCCGAGCGGAGCCCGCCGAATCATTCACAAGGAGATGATACCCATGAGCGTATCTGCAAAAAATATCCGCAACATCGCCATCGTCGGCCACAGCGGCGAGGGCAAGACCACCCTCTGCGAAGCCATCCTCTTCAACGGGGGCGCCATCGAGCGCATGGGCAGGGTGGATACAGGCACCACCGTTTCCGACTTCGACGAACAGGAGATCGCACGCAAGATGTCCGTTTCCCTTTCCGCCGCCTACACGACGTGGAAGGACGTCAAGATCAACCTTTTAGACTGCCCCGGCTTTTACGATTTTGAGGGCGAAGTCAACGAGGCGATGCGCGCCTGCGGCGCGGCGATCGTCGTCATGGGCGCGAACGGCACGCTCACCGTCGGCGCCGAGAAGGCGATCAACCAGTGTTTAAGGGCGAAAAAGCCCATCATCATCTTCATCAACGGCATGGATAAGGACAACGCCGACTACTACGGTACCGTCCGCGCGCTGCAAGAAAAGTATAAGAATAAAATAGCGCCCATCCAGATCCCCATGATGGAAGGCAACAAGATGACGGGCAACGTCAACGCCCTCACCGAAAAGGCGTACCGCTTCACCAACACGGGACCCGAAGAGATCACGGTCCCCGACGCGTACCGCCGCGACTTCGACGAGATGCGCCTTTCCTTGACGGAAGCCGCCGCCGAGAACGACGACGTGCTGCTCGAAAAGTACTTCGAGGACGGCCAGCTCTCGCGCGAGGACATCATCCACGGCATCCGCAAGGGCATCTACAACATCAACGTCATCCCCGTCATGGCGGGCAGCGCCCTGCAAAACAAGGGCGTCATCAACCTGATGAACGAGATCGTGAAGTACCTGCCCGAGGCTGCCGAGCGCGCCGAAGTGCCCGCCACCGACCTTGAAAAAGATTCCGTCATCGGCATCACCTGCGATGAGGACGCCCCCTTCGCGGCGCAGGTCTTCAAGACGGCGGTCGACCCCTTCGTGGGCAAGCTCAATTATCTCCGCGTGTGCCGCGGCGTTTTGAAGACGGGCATGACCGTCCTCAACCCCAACACGAACACCGAGGAGCGCATCAACACCATCTACCTCGTCTGCGGCAAGAAGCAGACGCCCGTCACCGAGCTGCGCGCGGGCGACATCGGCGCCGTCAACAAGCTGCAAAACACGGGCACGTGCGACACGCTGTGCGATCCCGCTTCCCCCGTCCGCTTCGACCCCATCCCCTTCCCCCACCCCGTGCTCTATATGGCGGTCTACGCCAAAGTGCGCGGCACGGAAGACAAGGTGTTCTCGGGTCTTGCACGCCTTGCGGAGGAAGACAAGAGCTTCGTCGTCGTCAAGGACCACGACACGGGCGAAACGCTCGCGGGCGGCCAGGGCGAAGTGCATCTTGACGTCATCAACAAGAAGCTGAAAGCGAAATTCGGCGCGGAGGCAGACTTCCGCACCCCCGCCATCGCCTATAAAGAGACCATCCGCAAAGTCGCCAACGCGGAAGGAAAATACAAGAAGCAGACGGGCGGCCACGGCCAGTACGGTCACTGCAAGATCCGCTTCGAACCCTGCGAGAGGGACTTCGAGTTTGCGGAAGAAGTCGTGGGCGGCACGGTGCCCAAACAATACATCCCCGCCGTCGAGAAGGGGCTCGTGGAGTGCCTGCCCCACGGCGTGCTCGCGGGCTATCCCGTCATCCGCCTCAAAGCCGTCCTCTATGACGGAAGCTATCACGACGTCGACTCTTCGGAAGCGGCGTTCAAGGCGGCTGCCGAGCTCGCCTTCAAGGAAGGGCTCAAAAACGCTTCGCCCGTCCTCCTCGAACCGCTTTCGAGGCTCAGGATCGCCGTGCCCGAACAGTTCGTGGGCGACGTGATGGGCGATCTCAACAAGCGCCGCGGCCGCATCCTCGGCATGGACACGCAGGACGACATGCAGATCGTCACGGCGGAAGCGCCCAAGGGCGAACTTTTGACGTATGCGACGGCGCTGCGCTCGATGACGCAGGGCAGGGGCCGCTTCTCGGAGACCTTCGCCCGCTACGAGCAGGCGCCCGAGAGCGTGCTGCAAGCCGTTCAGCAGGCAAAAGCGTAAGACTATCACAACAGACGGCGGCGCCGCGGCTCGAAAGAGCCGCGGCGCCGTTTTGATTTTTCAGCCTATTTACTCGTGCGTATCCTGCGGAGGTTCGCTTCCGGGAGCAGCATTCCCGCCATCCGAAGGGGCTTCGGGAACAGCAGTTGCCGACGCTTTCCTCGCAAAGAGGAACTTCCTGTTTTCCCGCGCGGCGAAGACGAGCGCGACGAGCCCGAGCACGAAGAGCGCCACGATGGGCAGCGCGCCCATGTTGACGGAGTCCGTCGCCTGCGTGACGATGCCGACGAGGAGGGTGCCGATGAACGCCGCGCCCTTGCCGAAGATATCGAGGATGCCAAAGAGAAGACCCGATTGTTCGGCGGGGATGATCTGCGCGAAGTAGGAGCGCGAGAGCGCCTGCACGCCCCCTTGGAAGAGCCCGACGATGGAAGCGAGCACCCAGAACTGCCAGCTCTCGGACATGAAGACGGCAAAGATGCCCACGCCCGTATATGCGACGACGCAGATGAAGATGAGAAGGTCGTTGTGCA
This sequence comes from Candidatus Gallimonas gallistercoris, assembly GCA_019117085.1. Lineage (GTDB taxonomy): Bacteria > Bacillota > Clostridia > Christensenellales > Borkfalkiaceae > Gallimonas > Gallimonas gallistercoris. The sequence goes on along the minus strand of DXAJ01000001.1, from coordinate 24,065 downwards.
CCTTGGAGGCGAGCTTCCCGAAGACGATGGCGGCGGGGAAGGCGACGATCTGCGTCAGAAGGAGCGCTAAAAGGAGCGAGGTCGTATCGAAGCCCAGCGCCGTACCGAAGGAAGTCGCCATATCGATGACGGTATAGACGCCGTCGATGTAGAGGAAGAAGGCAACGAGGAAGAGGATGATGCCCTTGCGGTTGGGAAGCCCTTCTTTCTTGCCGAACACCGAGAAGAGGCGCTTGAAGCTTCCGCGCACCGTGTTCTTGGCGCGGCGGATGAAGTGCGTCTGCTCATACTCCTTGGTGAGAGGCAGCGTGAAGCCGAACCACCACAGCGCGTTGATGAGGCAGGCGACGGGCATGGAGACGGTGATCGCAAGGTCGGTAAAGTTGATGAGATAGATGCCGAGAAGGAAGGGGATGCAGCTGCCCACATACCCGAAGGCATAGCCCTTGGCGGAAACGTCGTCGAGGCGTTCGGGCGTCGTCACGTCGGTGAGCATGGCGTCGTAGAAGACGAGGCTGACCGAATAGCAGATCTTCGCGACGATGAAGACGGCGAGGAAGGCGACCCAGCCCATCGGGATACCGAGCGCCCCGCAGCCGAAGACGCCCAAAACGGCGCTGAAGAAAAAGAGCGGCTTCTTCCTGCCCACGTCGTCGGCAAACGAACCCAAGATGGGCGAGAGCACCGCGACGCACAGCGTGACCGCGCTCGCCGCATACCCCCAGATGGCGGTGGCGTCCGTCTCTGCAAGCCCCGCCGAGGTGACGAGATAGTTGAAATAGATGGGCAGCACCGTGCTCACGAGCAGCGTGAACGCCGAATTGCCCACGTCGTACAAGATCCAGGCGATCTCCTTTCTCCTGTTCGGGTTTGCCTGCCGCGCCTTGGCGGCCTTTGCTCCACTCATACCATATTCTCCTGTTGATATTCTTGCTTTATTCGTAATTGCGGTCAAGAAGCGGGCTCAGTTCCCCCTCTCCGCGCAGATACGTTTCATAGGAAGCGATAAGTTCGCACGCCTTGGGAATTGCCCGTTCAAAGGCGTCCATAAGCGCCTTGTCGCTGTCTTCGCAGCGCTCGTCCTTTCGATAGGGGATCATCATGCCGTGCATCTCGCGGTAGTTGCCCGTGAGGCGCAGGACGGCGCAGACGAGACGGCGCTTTGCAGGGCGCGGCGCGCGCAGCAGGCGATTGTAAAAGAGGATGGACGAGAGCGCCTTCCTCAGTTTGCGTTCGGGCAGCCCGTAGTAGGCGGCGGCGATGTCCGCAAGCTGCGAAGAGGGGCGGATGTGCGCCGTGAGGTCGGCAGAGAGCGGGTCTTTGCCCTCTCTCTCGAGGAGGAGGCGGTCGAAAGAGGACTCCGTCTCGGTGTGCGTCACCTCGGGCGAGCGTTCGAGCTTTTCGCTCACGAGGGGGTGCGCCGTGCTATCGAGCGCGAAGTGGCAAAGATAGCCGAATAGATACGCCGCATCCTCGGGGCGGCAGCCGCGCGCCGTGAAAACGGTCTTCGCACGCGCAAAGAAGGGCGCCGCCTGTTCGAAATGCAGGCGGTAGCCGACTGCGCTCGTCTTGTTGGCAAAGAGCGGGCGGTAGTAAAAGAGCAGGTCGGGGCCGTGCACGCCGAGCGCGAAGGCGTCGAAGTGCTCTTTGACGATCGTTTGAAGCGGCGCGGGCAGGGCTTTCAATACTTCCCTCCCGAACGAGATGTGTGCATAAGCCGCGGGCATGATATCCTCCGTCGTGTATCCAGTATAGCGCATCACGCGCGCAAAATTGCGCATTTTTCGTCACGGAAAGGTAATAATCGTGTAAAATGCCGTCCCTTCCCGCGCGATGAGTTCGTTCACAAAGGAAATTATATCACAGCGCCCCGCCCTTTACAACTTTTTTTCGGCATGTTGTGCGCGCGGTTTTTTTGCGCAAACGCTTGACATTCCCCCCGCCTTGCGCTATCATAATGCAAAACAGAGAAAAGCGTAGAATGTACGGCTTGTTAAAAACAACATTCGTTTTCCCCCGAAGCCGTACCGCTTCGGGGGCTTTGCTTTTCCCGAAGGAGAAAAGATGGAAGAACTCAATCAAGACAATGCGGCGCAGCTGCCGCCCGAAAGAAAGAAAAAACTCTCCGAAATGACCTTCAAAGAGTGCAGCGGTGCGGGCGAAAAGCTCAAATGGCTTTTAAATTACGTCTTCATCGACGGCATGAGCGGCATGGCGCTCGGCCTCTTTGCGACGCTCATCGCGGGCACCATCCTCTGGCAGCTCGGCAGCCTCATCGACAAAGCGGGCAACAACCCCTTCGGGCTCGCGCTCGAAGCGGTGGGCAAAGTGGCGCAGATCGCGATGGGCGCGGGCATCGGCGTGGGCGTTTGCTTAAAACTCAAAAAGACGCAGCCGCTCGTCGTCGCCTCGGCGGTCGCCGCGGGCATGATCGGCTCATACGCGCAGGCGGTCATCTCGGGCATCCAGACCTCTATGGAGAGCGGCAACGGCTTTGCGATCGCGCTTGCGTCTGCGGGCGATCCCATGGGCGCATTCGTGGGCGCGTTTGCCGCCATGACGCTCGCTTCCCTCGTTTCGGGCAGAACGCGCGTCGACATCCTCATCACCCCCCTTGTGGGGCTTGCGGGCGGCGCGCTCTTCGGCATTGGCGTGGGGTATCCCGTCTCGCTGGCCTTGACCGAGCTCGGCAACTTCATCGCATGGGCGGCCTCCCTTTCCACGGTGTCCGCCGCCGTCACGGGGCTCATCGTCTCCGTCGTGATGGGCGTGGCGCTCACCCTTCCCATCTCCTCGGCGGCGATCGGCATCTCCATCGGGCTTTCGGGCGTGGCGGCGGGCGCGGCGGTCGTCGGCTGCTGCTGCCAGATGATGGGCTTTGCCGCCATGAGCTTCCGCGAGAACCGCTGGGGCGGCTTTGTGGCGCAGGGCTTAGGCACTTCCATGCTGCAGATCCCCAACGTCTTCAAAAAGCCCGTCCTCTTCGTGCCGCCCATCATCTCCTCCGCCATTTTGGGGACTCTTTCCGTCTTCCTTCCCAACGGCGCGGGCATCGGGCTGTTTGCAACGCGCACGGGGAGCGGCATGGGCACGGCGGGGCTCGTGGGGCCCATCGATATGCTGTTTGAGATGATCGGCGCCCAAGGCTGCAACGTGGGGCTGACCATTTTGTGGGTCGTGCTCTTCTGCTTTGTCCTCCCCGCCCTTCTGACGCTCGCCGTCTGCGAACTCTTCCGCAAACTTAACATTATCAAATACGGCGATCTGACGTTGAAACTCTAAAAAATTTCGAAGCAAATCTTTCCCTTTGGGAAATCTTCGCTTCGAGGGGTCGACTTTGTTGATTTTAACAGGCATTATCGCCCGCGAGCGCGTCGGAGCAAGGCAAACTTTGCCAGCCTCTCCTTAGGTCGGGGCAGGGCTTTGATGCCTGCTCCTCCTTTTCCCACAAATCTTTTGCTTCGCAAAATCTTTGCGGGAGCCCTATGTCATTCTAAGAGCAGCAAGCATAAGTATATGCAAATTGAGTGAGCCAGCGCAGGGAAACCCTGCTCGGCTCAGTGATTTTGGAAGCACGGCAAACGTCAATCTCCTTGGCTCCTCCCGTGGGGGAGCTGTCGAGCGTAGCGAGACTGAGGGAGTCGCCTTATGATAAAAAGCAAGACTTACGGCAAAGATGCTTCTCTCCACCGCACAAGAAGCTGCCGCGCGCCCGCAAAGCGGGCGCGCGGCGGAAGGAGTAACCCCCAACATTCAACCGACGGTTGAGGGAAAATCAACGCATGGTTGGGCGATTTCAACTGCTCGTCGCTGGAATTTCGGCAAAGAACGCGCTAAAATGAAGGCACGAAACGCGGAAACCATCCGCAAATACCCGACCATAAGGAGTTTTTTATGAACACATTAGGACAGCGCATCGCATACTTCCGCAAACAAAAGGGGCTCACGCAGGAAGCCCTGGCAGAGCTGTGCTCGGTGAGCGCGCAGGCCGTCAGCAAATGGGAGAACGACCTCACCGCGCCCGACATTTCCCTTCTCCCCCGCCTTGCAGAGCTTTTCGGTATCACCGTCGACGAGCTCCTCGGCGTCAAAAAGGACGCGGCAGTCGCCGTCGATCCCGCGCACGTCGATTTCGGCAAGCTCATGTTGCGCATCCGAATCCTCTCGGAGGACGGCGACAAAGTCAACATCAATCTGCCCTTCGCGCTCGTCGAAGTCTTCTTGAAGGACGGCAAGCTCCCCTTCTCGGCAGATGGCGCGGCGGGCGAGGCGATGAAGAGCATCGACTTTGCAAAACTTTCGGAGCTCGTGCACGCGGGCGTATTGGGCAAGCTCGTCGATATTGAAAGTTCGGACGGCGACGTCATTGAAATTTGGGTGGAGTGATGGCAAAGATCGTGATAAAGGCGGAGGGCTTCCGCCTTTCCCTGCACTTCCCCGTAGGGCTGTGCCTGCGCCTTGCTCCGGCGATGCTGAAGAAAAAGGACGAGGCACTGCACCGCTTTTTAAAAGAGCACTGGCGGGAGATGCGCGCCATCCTCAAAGAGTGCCGCAAAAAATGCGGGAAATTCGCCTTTGTCGACATCGAGACCGCCGACGGAGAGACGGTGAAGATCGTCGTATAAACCGCCGCGCCTGAACCGTGCGGCGGCATAAAAGAGAACGCGCCGCGGCGCCGACTTTGGGTCGGCGCCGCGGCATTTTTATTCCCGAAAAACTCGCTGCGCGACTTTTTCGGGACCCCTTTCTTATAAATCACTTCCGCGAGGAGGGTTCCCCTCTGCTTCTCTAATAATGGCGCAAGCAGGGTTCCCCTCCGCCGCCTCTAAATAACCAAATCCCGCGAGGAGGGTTGCCCTCCGCTGCGGGACTCAATTTGCCTCATACTTGAGGCTTATTGTTCTTAGAATGACATCAAAACCCGTGGGCGAAACCGCCCGTTAAAATCAATCGACTCCACCCCTCACGACTTTTTTGTGCCTGCACAAAAAAGTGTGAACTTCATCACATCTTCTCATGGATCGTCCGTGCGATGACGTCGTCCTGCTGCTCCTTGGTGAGCTTGATGAAGTTGACCGCATACCCGCTCACGCGGACGGTGAGCTGGGGGTACTTTTCGGGGTGTTTCTGCGCGTCGAGCAGCGTCTCGCGGTTAAACACGTTGACGTTGAGATGATACCCGCCGTCCGCCACATAGGCGTCGAGCATATTGACAAGGTTTTCCGTCTGCTGATTGCTCATAACAAGTTCCTCCTTTAATCTTCATCTTTGCCGAGCGACTGCGGCGTCACCGAGAAGGTGTTGGAGATGCCGTCGCGGGCGTAATCGTAGGGAAGTTTGGCGACCGATTCGAGGGAAGCGAGCGCGCCGTGGGAATCTCTCCCGTGCATGGGGTTGGCGCCGGGGGCGAGCGGTTCGCCCGCGCGCCTGCCGTCGGGCGTGTTGCCCGTTTTCTTGCCGTACACCACGTTGGAAGTGATGGTGAGGATGGACATCGTGGGCACCGATCCGCGGTAGGTGTAGCAGGACTTTATTTTATTCATGAACGTCTTGACGATCCACACGGCGAGCTCGTCCGCCCTGTCGTCGTTGTTGCCGTACTTGGGGTAATCGCCCTCGATCGTAAAGTCGGTGACGATGCCCTCTTCGTTCCTGACGGGATACACTTTCGCGTACTTGATGGCGGAAAGGCTGTCCGCCGCGCACGAGAGCCCCGCGATGCCCGTCGCGAAGAAGCGGCGCACCTGCACGTCGTGCAGCGCCATTTCGAGCGCTTCGTAGCAGTACTTGTCGTGCATGTAGTGGATGAGGTTGAGCGTGTTGACGTAGAGGCGGGCGAGCCACTCCATCATCTGCTCGTACTTGCGCATGACCTCGGAAAAGTCGAGGGGGCCGTCGCCGAGGATGGGCGCGTATTCGGGCGAGACCTGCATGGGCTTTCCCGTCTTTTTGTCCTTCATGAGCTCGTCCTTGCCGCCGTTGATGGCGTAAAGCAGGCACTTGGCAAGGTTGGCGCGCGCCCCGAAGAACTGCATATCCTTGCCCACGCGCATGCTCGAAACGCAGCAGGCGATGCAGTAGTCGTCCCCCATCTCGGGCCGCATCAGGTCGTCGCTCTCGTATTGGATGGCGCTCGTCTCGATGGAAACTTCGGCGCAGAAGCGCTTGAAGCCGTCGGGGAGCCGCCTTGACCACAGCACCGTGAGGTTGGGCTCGGGCGCGGGGCCGAGATTTTTGAGCGTGTGCAGGATGCGGAAGCTATTCTTGGTGACGAGCGTCCTGCCGTCCACGCCCATGCCGCCGATTGACTCGGTGACCCATGTCGGGTCGCCGCTGAACAGTTCGTTATACTCCTTGATGCGCATGAACTTGACGACGCGCAGCTTCATGACAAAGTGATCGACAAGCTCCTGCGCCTCCTCTTCGGTGAGCTTCCCTTCGCGGAGGTCGCGCTCGATGTAGATGTCGAGGAAGGTGGAATTGCGGCCGATGCTCATCGCCGCGCCGTTCTGATCTTTGACGGCGGCGAGATAGCCGAAGTACAGCCACTGGATGGCCTCCTGCGCGTTCTCGGCGGGGCGGGAGATATCAAAGCCGTACTCCGCCGCCATCGCTTTGAGCGCCTTCAATGCCTTGACCTGCTCGGCGACTTCCTCGCGGTCGCGGATGCGGTCGGGCGTCATGTCGCCGTCGATGCGGGATTTATCCTCCTCGCGCTTTTGGATGAGATAATCGACGCCGTAGAGCGCCACGCGGCGATAGTCCCCCACGATGCGGCCGCGGCCGTAGGTATCGGGAAGCCCCGTTAAAATATGCGCGGAGCGCGCACGGCGCATCTCGGGGGTGTAGGCGTCGTACACGCCGTCGTTGTGCGTCTTTCTGTAATGCGTGAAGATATATTTGACCTCGGGGTCGATGTGATAGCCGTACATTTCGAGCGCCTCTTCCGCCATGCGGATGCCGCCGAAGGGCTGCAGCGAGCGCTTGAAGGGCATGTCCGTCTGGAGCCCCACGATCTTTTCGAGCGACTTGTCGAAATACCCCGCCTTGTGGCTTGCCACGGTGGAGACGATGGAAGTATCGGCGTCGTACACGCCGCCCCGTTCGCGCTCCTCCTTGGAATACTCCATGACGATCTCCCAAAGCTTTTTTGTCGCTTCGGTGGCGGGCGCGAGGAAGGCGCCGTCGCCCTCATACGGGGTGTAGTTGCGCTGGATGAAATCGCGCACGTCCACTTCGTCCTGGCTCCACTTGCCGGGCTCGAAGGAATGCCATGCCCCTTCGAAGTTATGTTGTGCAAAGTCTTTTGCCGTCATATGGCGTTGACCTCCTCTCATTCGTTATGGTTGCAGATATATGGGTTTCGGGCGAAAGAATTTTTCAAAGACGGGCGTCCGAAATTTTAGCATCCAGCCAAAGGGATAGAATTTCCTCCGGCTGATAGCCCGAGCAGCGCGCCGTCACTTCGCCGTCTTTCAAGACGAGCACCGTCGGAACGCGGTCTATCTCGTACTTTCTCACCTCTTCGGCGTTTTCTTCCGTCACTTCGAGGTGCCGAAGCGGGATTCCCCGCTCCGCCGCCAGCTTATTTAAAAGCGGCAGCAGCGAAAAGCAGTTCGCGCAGCCTTCGCCGCTCACTTCCAACAGTTCGATGTTCGCCATCATTTCCCTCCGATGCCCCCGCATAAGATCGCGCGGGCGTTTTGGACGCGCTCTTTCTCGGACGGGCGTACCCCCTCTAAGGGGTACTCCATGCCCAGCGCGCGGTATTTTGCGATGCCCAGCGTGTGATAGGGCAGCACTTCCACCTTTTCCACCGTCTTCAAGCCGTCTATGAATGCTTTGAGACGAAGCAGCGCGCCGTCGTCGTCCGTGATGCCGGGCACGAGGACGTGCCTGATCCACATGGGCTTGCCCCGCTCGGAAAGATAGTTCGCAAACGCCCTTGCGTGCGCCCCCGAACGCCCCGTGAGCGCCCTGTGCGCCTCCTCGTCGATGTGCTTGATGTCGAGGAGCACAAGATCGGTGACGTTCAGAAGTTCGTCAAAGGCGCTCCTGTCCGCATGCTCCTCTGCGGGGAAGGGTGCGGCGGAGGTATCGAGGCAGGTATGCACGCCCTTTGCTTTGAGACGGGAAAACAGTTCTGTGAGAAAGGAAAGTTGCAGCATGGGCTCGCCGCCCGTCGCCGTCACGCCGCCCTTCTGCCCGAAATAGCTCTTGTATTTGAGGGCTTCTTTGACGGCGTCTTCCGCAGAAACTTCCCTGCCGCCGCCAACTTCCCAAGTGTCGGGGTTGTGGCAGTACTTGCAGCGCATCGGGCAGCCCTGGAAGAAGATGACGAAGCGGATGCCCGGGCCGTCGACCGTGCCGAATGATTCATAGGAATGGATGCGCCCCGTCATGCCGCCCTCCTTGCTTTTCTTCGGGCGGCGCATCAGCGACCCGCCCGTTCGCCCTTCCGCAGTTTGTGCAATTTGTGCACGAATCCCTCAAAAAACAGGAAAGGACAGCACCCTACCAAAAGAGGTACTGCCCAGACGAAACGGCTGCTCTGCCCCTACGGTTTCACGCGGTGCTCCGCCAATTCGTCAGTCGCCGTAAGGTGCTATCACTATAACACAGAACTTGTGTTCTGTCAAGCAAAAAGCACAAGATTTTCCGATGAAAAGATTTTTCACCACAAAATCTTGTGCCAGCCGAGGGAAATTTCCACTACATATCCACGTTATTCCAGGCGGATGCGGCGAAGCAGCGCGGCGTTGCCCACGGCTCTGCCGCCGCCCAGGACGACCGCCATCTGCGGATCGCCCGAAAGGTGCGCTTCCATCTGCAATTTCTTCGACATATACTCCGCGAGCCCCGCGATGTTGCACACGCCGCCCGAGAGATACAGCCCGTTTTTGAGCATCGCCGCCGAAACCTCTGCGGGGAGCTTTTTTAAGACGAGGTCGGCGTATTCCGCGATCTTATCGATATACACCTTGATGGGGAAGACGATATCCGCCGAGGAGACGGAGACGGAGCGCGGGCGGCCCGACTTGATGTCGCGCCCGTTGATGATGGTGCTCTGGTTGTCGTCCTCGATGAGGCTGCCCACCGTGTTTTTGAGCTTTTCGCTCGTCAGCGCACCGATCTTTAAGGAGAAGGTATCGGCGATATGGTCGATGATGTGCACGTCCATATTGCTGCCGCCCACGTTCATGGAGAGCCCCGCGATGATGCCGTCGAGCGAGAACGCCGCAACGGAGGTGACGCCCGCGCCGATGTCGATGGCGAAGACGGGATTGCTCTCGGAAAGGGGCACATCCTGACCGAGCACGCTCAAAAAGGGCGTTTCCGCAAAGTTGACCCTGCCGATACCCGCCGCCTTTGCGACGCGGTACACCTTCTCGCGCGATTCCACTTTATACCCGCAGGGGACGCAGAAGAGCGCTTCGACGGACGTTCCGCGTTTGACCACCTTGCGGAGGAAATATTCGAGCAGCGCCCCCGCGAGCCGTTCGGAGACGATCTCCCCCTCATACACGGGGAAGCAGACGTCCGTCTGTTCGGCGGTCTTGCCGAGGAGGCGCTTCGCTTCATTCCCGAAGGCGCGGATTTCGCCCGTATCCTTCTGCACGGTGACCGCAGTCGCCTCCGCAAGCACGATGCCGCTGCCCAATTTGTAGATCTTCGTCACCGAAGTGCCGAAGTCGATCGCAAGTTTTATCATAAGTGCAACTCCTTGACATATTCACGCACGCGTTCGAGGGGAAGCCCCACGACGTTCGAATAGCTGCCCCCGAAGGAACAGACAAAGCCGCTGTACTGAATGCCGTAGGCGCCCGCCTTGTCGAGCGGGGAGCCCGTTTTGATGTAAGATAAGATCTCCTCGTCCGAAAGGGAACGGAAGGTAACAAAAGTCTCTTCGACGCCGCTCCTTTCCCCTTCGGGCGTGACAAGGCACACCCCGGTATAGACGGAGTGCGTCCTTCCGCTCAAAAAGCGGAGCATTTGAAAAGCGTCCGCCTCGTCTTTGGGTTTTCCCAAAATTTCGCCGCCCATGCAGACGACGGTATCCGCGCCCAGCACCGCCGCATCGGGAAAGCTGGAAAACACCTCCCGCGCCTTTCCTTCGGCAAAGCGCAAGCAGCGATCTTTTCCGCCCTCTTCTGCCTTCGCGATCTCTTCAAACCGCGAGGGCACGACTTCGAAGGCGGGAACGACTTCAAAAAGGAGCTCCCTCCGCCGCGGGGAATTGCTCGCGAGCAGGAACTTCACAAGATCTCCAGATTTTTCTTGAACGTGCGCTTGAAATCGGTATTCGCCTTGAGCGCCTGGCTGATCTCCAGCGTCGCGTCGCCCGTGACTTCCGTCTTCATGATGACGGAATCGCCCAGAACGTCGCAGTTGATGCCCGTGACGACGCCCTGACCGCTCCTGTCGAGGCTTTCGGCGATGCGCAGGAGCACGCCGAGCTTTCTGACGATCTCGACGTCCTCTTCGCTGACGATATCCTTATAGCGCGACCAATCGGAAGAAGCGAGGTCTTCCTTGGTGTGGCAGCCCGCCACAAAGGCGGCGAGCACGATCTCGCGGTGCGTCGCACCGTGGATGGGCGAATTGAGGATGATATAGCGGCTGTGCTGCTGGTTGTTGTAAAAACGCACGCGCTTGCCGCAGTCGTGCAGGCTCGCCGCGATCTTCAACACTTTCAGATAGACGCGCGGGAACTTATGCAGCACTCTCAGCTGCTTGAAGAGCTGGATGGAGAGCTTGACGACGTGCTCGACGTGTGCCTCGTCGCACCCGTAATACTTCAAAAGGGTGCTCAGGGAATAGCCGAGGACGTCGGAGATGGGCCGCTCCTCCGTCATGGGGACGGCTTGATTGAACATGATGCCCTCTCTCAAGCCGCAGCCGCTGACGAGGAAGTTTTCGATATGCAGATAGTCGAGGAACGCCTTGACGATGGCGAGCGCCGCGGGCATGATGTCCGCCCGGTTGGGCGAAAGGCCGCGGATGCGCTTGCGCTTTTCGACGTCGAGGACGCGCACCATCTCGTAGACGGAACGGAAATCGTCCGCCGCGAAGGAGTAGTTGTGCACGATGCTCAAAGGATACTTCCTGACGAGACGGTTGATCTTGTAGAGGTTGCGGAAGGTGCCGCCCACGCCGATCATCTGCGTGTCGGGCTCCACTTCCGAGAGCCAGTCGATCTTCTTGAACTGCTCGGTGAAGAATTCCTCTATCTTCGCCGTCTGTTCTTCGGGGGAGACGCCGTCGTCCGCGAAGAGGTCGGTGAGCGTCACGGCGCCGAAGCCGAGCGTCGCATAGTGCAAAATGGTGCGGCGGTTGTAGTAGACGATCTTGGTGCTGCCCCCGCCGATCTCGAGAATGATGCCCTTGGGCACGTCCATCGAGTTGATGACGCCGCGGTAAACGAGCGTCGCCTCCTCCTCTTCGGAGAGCACGCGCACCCGCATGCCGCAGGTCGCCTGGATCTCGTCGAGGAAGGAGCGCTGATTTTTGGCATGGCGGACTGCCGCCGTCGCCACGGGGATGATGCGGTCTACATGAGACGCCTCGGAAAGGCGCTTGAACATTTTAAGCGTTTTGATGGTCTCCGCCACGCGCTGCGGCTTCAAAAAGCCGTCGCGGTCCATATCCTGGCCGAGGCGGACGCTCTCTTTGATCTCGTCCTCCACCATGAAATAGCCGTCTTGGAAGAGGTCGACGATGACGAGCCGCGCGGAATTGGAGCCCAGATCGATGATACCCAATTTTTCCATTTGGTTCCGTCCTTATTTGTAAAATCGTAAGAGCGCCGTGCAGGGCTGCCCCGCACGGTCTACGACGGAATATAAATTTTGACCCATTCTTATTCCAAATTCTTACTGTGCCCATTTTAACACACGCGGGGGGATTTGTCCATACCCTTTTGGAAAATATTTTCCCTTTTCACCAAGTTTTTTGGCGCTTTTCACCCCCGCCCGCACTTTTTTTCGCCGAAGCGAGGCGAAAAAGGGAGAGCGCGACGAGAAAAGAGCCGAATGCGCGCCGAAGAAGCAGGGCGGGGAGGTGCGCCGCAAGCAGCGCCGCCGCGGCGGAAAGGACGAGCGCGGGCAAAACGAGAAAGGGGAGCCCCTCCTTTTTGAGGAGCCCGTTTTTTGCGTGCACGGAAAGGGCGAGCGCCGCCATCGGGAAGAAGGAGAGAAGGTTGACGCCATGCGCCGCCGCCTGCGGGACGCCCAAAAACAGCGTCAGAAGGGGGATGAGCGCCGTCCCCCCGCCCATGCCCATGCCGCCCAAGACCCCGCCCAAGACGCCGCACAAAAAGAAGAGATAAAAGCTCACGGAAGGAGCAGCCTCACGCCCGCCGCGAGCATGACGAGCTCAAACAAAAGAGAGACGGCTTTGAATGAAAGCTTCCCCAAAAGCTTCGCGCCCAACGCGCCGCCGAGGAGCACCCCCAACGCGACGGGCAAAAAGACGCCCATGGGCACGAGCCCTTCGACAAGATAGACGGCGCCGCTCAAGAAAGAGGCGGGCGCAATGACGGCGATCGCCGTCGCGTGGGCGTTCTTTTCTTTGAGCCCCGCGCGCTCCAAAACGGGCACGGCGAGCATGCCCCCTCCCCCGCCCAACAGCCCGTTGACGGCGCCGATACACGCTCCCCCCAAAAGATAGGCTTTGATGCTTTGCTTTTTCACGTTCCCCTCCCGCGGCGCACGGCAGCCGTTTTTCCTTAGTTTGCCCCGGCATAAAAAAATTACCCTTTTTTTCTCGATTTCACTTAGAAATGCTTGCTTCTCTGCGCGTTTTCTTGTAAAATAGTGCTATTGCAAGAATTGGCTCCGTGGGGATGCGTTCTTCCTTCCCGCGGATCTTAAGAATTTCAAAAAGGGTGTTTTATGGCTAAAAACAATCGAACGGAAACCTGGAGGAAATACGTCCTTTCCGTGCTCTCGCTCACGGTCGCGACGACTCTCTCCTTAGGTGTCTTTACCGCCTGCTCGGACGGGTCGGAGGACTCGGATGACGAGGATACCACCGTCTCCGCAACGGATACGCAGCTCATCCGCAACGGCAACTTCGAATTTTATTCCGATAAGGATGTTGAAAAGCTCATCGAAAAGCACGGCGTCGTCAACACGCCCAACAACTGGACGTTCTCGGCGGGCACGCCCACGTCGGACACGGCATCGGGCATCATCGACAGCGCCGACTGGTCGTATTTCACGAGGACGGGCGGCTATCCCTTCTCGACCTACACGAAGGACGACGAGGAAGTGACGACCTTCGCCTCCATCGAGGAAGCGGCGGCGCATTGGGAGGACGACAACGTCTCTGCCTACGACCGTCTCAAATTCCTCGACGTCTACGAGGACGAGATCGACGATCTTGACGACGATTCCGAAGAAGCGGAGCTCTTTGCCGAATACAGCTACTCCGTCGACTTCGAGGACGTCGAGCACCTGATGACGGACATCGGAGCAGACCTTACCCTCCACGACGACGCGGCGCAGCGCGAGAACGGCGACACGAGCGTCCTGATGATCCACAACAGGAGGACGAGCGAGAACGTCCTCGGCACCGCGCAGCGCTACACCTCGGGCACGACCGTCACGCTCGCGGCGGGCACGGCGGCAAAACTTTCCGTCTGGGTGCGCACGGACGCCCTCACCCACTACTATTCGGAGGCTGAGGAGACGGAAGTCACGCAAAGAGGCGGCGCCTACATCGGCATCACCAACACGGTGGGCGGCACGACGCTCGACCAGATGCAGATCAAGAACATCAACACCAAGGGCGAATGGAAGCAGTACACCGTCTATGTGCGCGCAAGCACCTTCGCTTCCACCACCTTCACCGTGGTGCTCGGCCTCGGCCAGGGCAGCTCTTCCGACCGCTACGAGAACGTCAACGGCTATGCCTTCTTCGACGACGTCGCCTGCGAGGTCATCACCGCAGCGGACTATGAAGCGGCAGTCTCTTCCGATTGGAACACCTGCACCGTCGATTCCCTCGCGAAAGAGAAGATCTTCGACACCGACAAGGTGGAAGGCGACACCTTCGCGCTCGACCTCTACGCAGGCTTCGACGCGGCGGCTTCCCTCCTCGACGAGGTGGACGTCGCGCTCACGAGCGAAGTTTCGGGCAGCAAGACGTACACTTCCGAGAGCATCCACCCCTCCCTCGGCGACAGCGAGGAGAACGTCACGGGGCTCATGACCCTTTCCGAGATCGCGGCAAGTTCCAACCGCTATCTGCAAAACGTCTATAAGAACGACCTTGACGAAAATTATCCCTTCGGCGAGGACGGGGACATCTTGATGCTCCTTTCCGCGAACGGCGCCGCTTACACCGCGAAGACGGGCGACATCACCCTTGCCGCAGGCGAAAGGATGCTCGTCTCCTTCTTTGCGAAGACGAGCGAGATCGCAAACGGCCTCACGGGCGCGAACGCCATCCTCGTGGACGGCGAGAACCGCACTTCGCTCACCGCGTTCGACTCCAACACCGTCGATACCGTCGACATCGACGACGAGACCAAGGATATTTACGACGGCTGGGTGCAGTGCTTCTTCTTCCTCGCCAACGATACGGATGAAGACAAGACCTGCCACATCGAATTCACCTACGGGCCTACGAGCATCGTCTCGACCGACCGTTATGACTATGCGGACGGCTACGCGGCGTTCACCAACTTCGAAACGAAGATGCTGACCCGTACCGAATACAGCTACGCTTCGACGGGCGACCGCGCGGTGAAAGTTTCCCTGACGGGCAAAGCCGCGAGCACGAGCGCCTTCGACGAAGTCTCGGCAACGGCAAGAAAGGACATCGAAGAGCGTCCCGCACTCCCCGCTTCCTTCCAGGGCACCCTCGGCGGGAGCACGGCAGTCGTTCCCGACAGCGAAATTTCCAACGTCAAGCCCGAAAATGTGTATGCGGGCCTTCTCGACGCCGAGTACGCCGATAACTACTACGCTTCCGAAGAAGCTTGGAGGAACATCCTCGACACCTCCGCCGCAAACGGCGACGAATGGTGGACGGGCCTCTTCGGCAATGCAAACCGCCCGCTCGTGATCGCAAACGGCGAAGAAGCTTCCTACGGCTTCATCTCGGACGACATCTCCCTTTCGGCAAGCTCCGCACAGCGCGTCTCCATGCGCGTGCGCCTCTCCGAAAACGCCAAGGCGTATATCCTGCTCACCGATAAGACGAATTCCAAGACGGCGGGCAATGCGATGACGACGAACGCCCCTGCCGTCACCTATTGGTACGACGACAACGGCAACATCTGCCGCATCGATCCTTCGTCCGACGAGTACGACCGCCACAGCGACGTCCTCTTCACGCTGAACGACAACGGGCTCTACACCCGCACGGGCGATACGAGCGCGATGTATTACGCGAACCTCTATAACTACGAGAAGGACGACGAGGGCAACCTTGTCACCCGCGACGGCACCGTTGCCTTCTACGAAAACGCGGGCAGGTACTACGCCTACTACGACCTCGAAACGGACAGCTACTCCACCGAAGTTTCCTGCCTTCCCACCGAAGTGGGCGGCGAGACGATCACCCGCTACGACTTCCGCAACGAGACGCTTCCCACGGCGGTCATCGAAGTGGACGGCGCCAAAGCGAAGGGCGAATGGGTGACGGTGAGCTTCTATCTCAACGCGGGCAGCGAAGCCAAGACCTACCGCCTCGAAGTTTGGAGCGGTTCGCGCGACGGCTCCGAGCCCAACCCTGCGGGCAGCTACGTTATCTTCGATAACTACACGAACGCTTCGACGAGCGACTTTGCGACCCTCCGCGACGAGGCATTGCAGGAAGTCAAGGAAGCGAACGGTGTTGCCGAAGACGACAACATCACCGATCCCGCGATCGCACTTTACTACACCTTCACCTTCTACGATGCGACGAGCTACCTCCGCTACGACGCAACGCAGGACGAAGACGAGCTCGGGAACCCTTACGGCTCCTACACGCAGTCTACCTACGAAGAACAGCTCATCTACCTCTACTGGGATGACAGCGAAGGCTTGGCGACGGGCTCCCCCGCCTACACCTTCTTCCTCGACTACTCCGCGGCGGACGTCACGGTGGAAGAGGACGACCTCGGCGAGAGCGACGATACGACGGACGACACCACCGAAACGACGACGGACACCAACGTCTGGCTGCTCATCTCTTCCGGTGTGCTTGCCGTGGTGCTCGTGGCGGTCATCGTGCTCGTCATCGTGAGACGTCAGCTCGAAAAGCGCAGCCGCAGGCAGCGCGTCAAGGCCGAGAGCGCACCCGTCGTGCGTCCCGCTCCTCAGGTGAGAAAGCCTTCGGCAAAGAAGGACGAACCGTCCGTCCCCGAAGATGAGAACGATCCTTACAACAACTAAGGTCTGAAACGCGAAGAGGCTCCCGCTCGGGAGCCTCTTATTTTATAGCACAAGCCCCTTTTCTTATTTCGGGGAGCCTTCTTATATTATTTGGAGCTCTCCCTTTTCTGATTCGGGGCGCCCTTATTTTATGGTATCAAAATCAAAGAAGCGCGGCGGGCGCCCCTTCTCGGGGCGCCCGCCGCGCAATATCATGTTCGGGAAAGTTTTGCGGCGCGGAGGGCTTTGGGCAGGTGGTTTTTGAGCTGCCCGCCCGCGAGCTTGCCGAGCCCCAAAGGATACCCCTTGTACCCGACCATACACCAGCCATCCTGCGGCATCCCCGCCCCGCCGAGCCGTTCGCCCGCGAGCGCTTCGCCATGCAGATAGCGTTCGGCGTCCTCCCGCTCCAAAGCGACGAAGCGTCTGACTTCTTCCCGCTTCACGCTCATCGCAAGGGCGTGGGCGGGCGTGAAGCGCTTGCCGTTGTATTCGCCGAGCTCCACCCCCGCGCGCAGCACGCGCCCCGGGAGGGCGGGCAGACCTTCGGGCAAAAGGAACAGCCTGCCGTCGGGGAGCGCCGTCACCGTCCCCTCGGGGGGAGACACAAAAAAGTCTGCCGCAAACTCTCTCCACGCCTTCTCTGCGGCGCGGTCCCGCCGCACGGGGAAGGGGCGCGCCTTGCAAGCCTCGTCCTCGCCGCGCTTTTCGAAGAGGGCGGCAAAGTGCCCTTCCCCCTTCACCTCGTGCGGCATGAGGCGGTGCTGCTCCAACAGCGCAAACTCGGGATGGCGGGCAAGGAAGTCTTCCGTCTGCCCCTCGTCCTCCCCGCGCGCGAAGGTGCAGGTCGAATACACGAGCCGTCCGCCCGCCCGCACGAGGCGCGCCGCCGCGTCCAGGATATCCCGCTGGCGGGCAATGCAGCGGGCAACATTTTCCTCGCTCCATTCCCGAATGGCTTCTTGGTCTTTGCGGAACATCCCCTCGCCCGAGCAGGGCGCGTCCACCAACACTTTATCGAAAAAAGCGGGCAGCGTTTCGGCGAGCTCTTCCGCGGAGGCGCTGACGACGGCGCAGTTTTTGACGCCCATGCGCTCGACATTCTGCGAGAGGATCTTCGCGCGGCCGGACACATATTCGTTGGCGATGAGCACGCCCTCCCCCGCCATCGCGGCGGCGAGCTGCGTCGTCTTGCCCCCGGGCGCGGCGCAAAGATCGAGGACGCGCTCTTTGGGCTGCACGTTGAGAAGGGGCGCAGCGCACATCGCAGAGGGCTCCTGACAGTAGTATAGCCCCGCAAAATGTTCGGGATACGCTCCGGGGCGTTCTTCCCCGGTATAAAAGCCGCCCTCCGCCCACGGCACGTTTTCCCCGAGCGGGAAGGGCGCAAGGCGGGCAAATCCTTCCGCCGAACATTTCAGAAGATTGGCGCGCACGCCCTTCACGGGCGGCTCCTCATAGCTGCGAAGGAAGGCGGGGAACTCCTCTTTGAGTTCCCCTTCCATGCGCGTTAAAAACGGCTCAGGCAGGTCCATACCATCCTCCCGCGGCGTTTGCCGCAAACAAAAGGGCAGCCGCTTGGCTGCCCGCAGTTACATATCGAGCGCTCCCGTGAGGCTTTCGAGCGGGATATACGCCGCCCCCGCCGTGAGCGCGTTCTGAAAGCGCAGCCCCCCCTCGCCGCGGGCAATGTAGACGTTGCACTCGGTGGGGTGCGAGGTGTACTTGCCGCCCGAATCGTAGATGGCGGCGACGAGACGGCGGGAGATCTCCACGTCGTCCTCGATGTCCTTCGCAAAGCAGAAGACCTTGCCTTCGAGCGAACCGCCTTTGGGGCGGCGCTGGTGCATCTTCTTGTTGACGAAGCGGTAAAACTCTTCGTGCGCCTTGGCGTGACGTTCGCGCGCTTCGTCCCGCTCGCGGATGTACGCTTTGAGCCCCATCGAGGTGAGGGGTCTTATTTGATAGCCCGCAAGCCTGCCCGCGCGGATGCCGTAGCGGCGGCAAAGGCCGATGACGTCCGTCTTTTCTTCGGCGCACAGCACGCGGCACACGCGCATGGTGGCGTAGGCGTCGTCGGCGGCGCGGTGCGGCACGAAGTCGACACCCAGCTCCTCTGCCATCGGCCCCAGCCCCACCTGACGGGTATAGTCCGAGCGCGTATTCATATAAAAGAACTGCGTATCGTAAAAGTCGAAGCGGAAGGAGGGAAGGCGGTAGCGGCGCGTTTCCAGATTGAGATAGTTGACGTCGTTCATGGTCGCATGGCCTAGAACGACCGCCTCTTTGTCTTCGAGCAGCGCCTTGATGCGCGCATATTCGGCGGGGAATGCAGGGTGCTTTTTGAAGTCCTCGTATTCATAGGGGAGCACGAGCCCCTCGCCGCCCTTGCGGTCGGTGAGGTGAAATTTGCCCTTCGGGTCGATGAGGATGTCTTCCTTTTGAAGGACGTTGAACTTTTCGTCCGTCATCACATACCCGAAGGCGCAGATCTTCGCCGTGTTCTTGAAGACGCAGGCGCATTCGATGTCGAAAAAAACGTACTTCATCCAAACAGCTTACTTCTTGGGCGCGATCTCTTTCGTTCCGCCCATGTAGGGCCAAAGGACTTCGGGGATCTCGACGCTGCCGTCCGCGCGCAGGTGGTTCTCGACAAAGGCGATGAGCATGCGCGGGGGCGCGACGACGGTGTTGTTGAGGGTATGCGCAAACGCCGTGCCCTTGCCGCTCTTATAGCGGATGTTGAGGCGGCGCGCCTGCGCGTCGGTGAGGTTGGAGCACGAGCCCACTTCAAAGTACTTCTTCTGGCGGGGGCTCCACGCTTCGACGTCCACGCTGCGGTATTTGAGGTCGGCAAGGTCGCCCGAGCAGCATTCGAGCGTGCGCACGGGGATGCCCATCGAGACGAAGAGCTCCACGGTGTAGTGCCACATCTTATCGTACCACTCGGCGCTCTCTTCGGGCTTGCAGATGACGATCATCTCCTGCTTTTCGAATTGATGGATGCGGTAGATGCCGCGCTCTTCGATGCCGTGCGCGCCCTTTTCTTTGCGGAAGCAGGGGGAATAGCTCGTGAGCGTCAAGGGGAGCTTGCTTTCGTCGATGGTCTGCCCCATGAAGCGGCCGATCATGGAATGTTCGCTCGTGCCGATGAGATAGAGGTCTTCGCCCTCGATCTTATACATCATGCCGTCCATCTCTTCGAAGCTCATGACGCCCGAAACGACGTCGGAGCGGATCATAAAGGGCGGGATGCAGTAGGTGAAGCCCTTGCCGATCATGAAGTCGCGCGCATAGGCGAGCACCGCGGAATGCAGGCGCGCCACGTCGCCCGTGAGATAATAAAAGCCCTGGCCGCTCGTCCTTCTCGCGCTGTCGATGTCGATGCCTTCGAGCTTTTCCAAAATGTCGAGATGATAGGGAACTTCGAAATCGGGCACCTTGGGCTCCAAGAAGCGCTGCCCTTCGACGTTCTCGGAATCGTCTTTGCCGATGGGCGTTTCGGGGGAGATGATGTTGGGGATCGCCATCATCACTTTTTTGAGCTGCTCGGAAACTTCCCCTTCCTCCTTCTCGATCTCGGCAAGGCGTTCGGCGTCGGCATTGACCTGCGCCTTGACCTTCTCCGCCTCCTCCGTCTTCTTTTCGCGCATGAGCATGCCGATCTGCTTGGAGAGGGCGTTGCGGTTGGCGCGAAGGCTGTCGCCTTCCTGCGTGAGGGCGCGGCGGCGCGCGTCGAGCGAAAGCGCTTCGTCGACCAAAGGAAGCTTTTTCTCCTGGAATTTCTTTTTGATGTTCTCGCGCACCAGATCGGGCTGCGTGCGGATGAGATTGATGTCGATCATATTCGCCTCTGATTATCTTGATTCGGCTTTATTATACACCATATTTGTATAAAAATCAAACGTTTGCCCGCCGTTTTGCAAACGCGGAGGGCGGCGCGCAAAAATTTTCTTTGACTTTTCTCCCCCCATCCTGTATAATGGTTACGTCAGGCGGGGCGCCGAAACAAAGCCCCCGCGGGAGGTCCCATGGCGAACGAAGAACGGCCGAACGGCAAGAACCGCTCCTTCTTTACCCATCTTTTGGAGCGCGGCGGCATCCGCCTCTCCGCGCCCAACAAGCAGCGGCAAAAGCTCATGCGCAAGTTTAAAAAGCTCAAAAAGCTCCCCTCCGACGCGGATGCGGAGCGCTTTTCGCCCGCGCCAGAGGAAGGGCTTTCGGAAGAGCAGGTGGAGCGCCGCTTCAACGAATTTTTATTCAACGACGTCAACAAGCGGTATTCGAAGTCGTACGCGAGCATCTTCATCGGCAATATCTGCACCTTCTTCAACCTGTTGTGCGTGCTCGTCGCGGCAGCGCTCATCTTCGCGCGCGCCGACATCACGCAGTTCCTCTTCGTCGTCATCTTCTCCTGCAACCTCCTCATCGGCATCGTGCAGGAGATCCTTGCAAAGAAGCAGATCGATAAACTCGCCGTCCTTCTTTCTTCCACCGTCAAAGTGGTGCGGGGAGGCAAGGAGAGCGAGATCCCCGTCAAAGAAGTCGTCCTCGACGACGTTTTGTGCCTCGAAGCGGGCCAGCAGGTGCCCGCCGACTGCATCCTCCTCGACGGCAACGCGGAGGTCAACGAAGCGCTCCTGACAGGCGAGAGCGACTCCGTCAAAAAGCGCGAGGGCGAGATGCTTTACGCGGGCTCTTTCGTCGTGAGCGGCGCCTGCCGCGTGCGCGCCGACAAGGTGGGCGCGGCGACTTACCTCAACAAACTCACCTCCAAGGCAAAGAAATATAAGCGCCCCTCTTCGGAGATCATGAACTCCATCCGCCTCTTCATCCGCGCCATCGCCCTCCTCATCGTCATCGTGGCGGGGCTCATGACGTGGACAAACTGGAAGAACATCGGCGCGGAGGACATCGAACTTTTCGACCGCATTTCGGAGACCATCCAGCGCACGAGCGCCATCGTCGTGGGCATGATCCCCTCGGGGCTTTTGCTTTTAACGTCGCTCGCGATGGCGGTGGGCGTGCAGCGCCTCGGGAAAAAGCAGACGCTCGTCCAAGACCTATACTCCCTCGAAATGCTCGCCCGCGTCAACGTTTTATGCCTCGACAAGACGGGTACCATCACGGACGGCAGGATGACGGTGAGCGACTGCATGATCTTGGAGACGGAGACGGAATACACCGTCGACGAGGTGATGGGCAGCATGCTCTCCGCCCTCGACGACAACAACCAGACTTCCATCGCCCTTTTGGACCGCTTCGGCGCGACGCCCGTCTTGCAGCCGACGGCGACGCTCCCCTTCTCGTCAAAGCGCAAGCTCTCCGCCGTCACCTTCGGATCGGACGGCACCTATGTGATGGGCGCGCCCGAATTTGTGCTACGGCCTATGCCCGCCCGCATCGAACGCATCGTCAAACAGTATGCCCAGTCGGGGCTGCGCGTTCTGGCGCTCGCCCATGCCGAAGGGAGCATCGAGGGGGAAGCCGTGCCCGCAGGGGCGCGCGCCGTCGCCCTCATCACTCTTGCCGACAACCTGCGCCCTGAAGCGACGGAGACCGTCAAATGGTTCCGCGACAACGACGTGAACATCCGCATCATCTCGGGCGACAACCCCGTGACCGTCGCGGAAGTCGCACGCCGCGCGGGCGTCCCCGGGGCAAACAAATATATCTCCCTCGACGGGCTCACCGACATCGAGGTGGAAAACGTCGCCCACGAATATACGGTGTTCGGTCGCGTCACGCCCGAGCAGAAAGCCGTCCTCGTGCGCACCTTGAAGCGCGAAGGCAACACCGTCGCCATGACGGGCGACGGCGTCAACGACATCCTCGCCCTCAAAGAGGCGGACTGCGCCATTTCGGTGGCGTCGGGCAGCGAGGCAGCGCGCAACGTCTCGCACATCGTCCTCATGAACAACAACTTCATGAACCTGCCCTCCGTCGTCAATGAGGGCAGGCGCGTCATCAACAACATCAAGAACAGCGCCTCGCTCTATATCATGAAGACGCTCTTTACGGCGCTGCTTGCCATCCTCTGCGTCTTCATGAAGGTCCCCTACTTCTTCACGACCAACAATCTCATCCTCTTCGAGATGTTCGTCGCGGCGATCCCCTCCTTCGTCATCGCCCTGCAGCCCAACAACAACCGCGTCAAGGGCAACTTCATGATGTACGTCCTATCGCGCTCGGTGCCGGGCGCCGTGACGCTTCTATTATGCGTGCTCGCCGTGCACCTCGGCAACGTGTATATGACGGGAGAAACGTTCATGCCCTTCCTCGACGCGAACGGAGAACCGATCTTGGGCGAAGCGGGCGAAGTTCTCGGCTCCATGCAGCCCTGCGTCGGCTTCGGGAAGAACTTCCATCCCATGCTGGTGCTCGCCGTCACCTTCGGCGGCATCGTCATGCTCTACCGCATCATGCAGCCCCTCAATCTCCTGCGCTCCCTCGTCTATTTCGGCACCCTCGCCGTCTGCATCATCATCGTGAGCGTCCCCGTCCTCGGGAATATCGTCTACACGGGCTGGGGCGACGTCGTTTTCTCGACGCAGCAGATCTTGTATATCGTCTGCATCATGCTCGCCGCCTTCCCCGTTTCGGGCTTCCTGACAAAGGCGTGCGACCTTTTTAACAGCGATTGACGTTCTTTTGACATCGGAAGCGCCGCCGCGGCTGAGCCGCGGCGGCGCCTTTTTACGAAAGCGAGGCGCCCGTCCGAATGGACGGGCGCCTCGCTTTCGATCGGGCATTGCCTTATTTTTTGCGTTTCAAGATCTCCACGATGGCGCGCTCGGAGAGGAAGGGATACAGCCCGCGCGGGATGCGCTCCCCGCGTTCGAGCGCCCCCATGACGAGCGCTTCAAGCGCTTCCTCGGAAAGGAAGGGCGCGAGGGCTATAAGCTGTCCGCTCTTGACGCCGCTGCGCTCGGCAAGTTTTTTGAGCGTCTCCTGCGATAAGAACGGGGCGAGCGCCGCGAGTTCCCCGTCGTCCGCTGCGGCGAGCTCTATGAGCGCGTCGAGCTCCTCTTCCGAAAGGAAGGGCGCGAGCGGCACGAGCTCGGAGACGGTATAGCCCTCTCCCCGCAGCTCTTCGACGAGCTCGCGCAGGCGCTCCGACGAGAGGAAGGGCGCGAGCATCACGAGCTCTTTGAGCCGTTTGCTCTTTGCCTTGTCCTTTCTTTTTTCGCCCGATTTTTCCGCGCCGAGAATGTAGACTGTTTTACCGTCGCGGATGTGCGCCCGCGCACCCCGCCCCGTGCGCTTCCAAAAGGCGTGAAAACGGCGCGGCTCTTCCTCGTCTTCCTCGTCGTCCTCTTCGTCCTCGTCTTCGCCCGCTTCGTCTTCTTCGTCGATCTCCTCGTCGAAGTCTTCGTCGTCGCTTTCCCCCTCGGCTCCCTCTTGGAGGGAGCTGTCGTCGCAGGCATCGGGAGTCCCGCGGCGGGCGCTTTCCACCGCCTCGTCCAAGACTTCGGGCGTGAGGACGGGCGCGACTTCCGCGATCTCCCCCAGTGAGAGCCCCTGCCCTTTGCCCTTTGCGAGCTTTTCGACATTTCCCGCCGAGGCGCCGCCGCCCAAGAGCTCTTCGATGGAGCAGCCGAAGAGTTCCGCAAGCTAGGGGAGCTTGGAGATATCGGGCATGGAATTGCCGCGCTACCAATTGCTCACCGCCTGAAAGCTGATGCCGAGGGCGTCCGC